>NZ_JBNAGB010000036.1:0-33755 GCF_049800975.1 Sagittula sp. S175 | reverse complement strand
CGAACGAGGCGATCGGCAGCGTCACCGCAGACGGTGCGTATGATACCCGCAAATGCCACGACGCCATCGCTGACCGCGGTGCCCATGCCGTCATCCCACCCCGCAAAAACGCTAAGTCGTGGAAGGCCGTCACCGCGGGTGCGGTGGCCAGAAACGAGGCCCTGCGAACTTCGAAATACCTCGGCCGCGCTATCTGGCGAAACTGGAGCGGATACCACCGCCGAAGCCGCGTCGAGACCAAGATGCACTGCGTTAAACTGCTGGGGCAGCGCCTCATGGCGCGGGACTTCGACCGACAGGTCGCTGAGCTTCAGGTCCGTATCGCCGTTCTGAACGGCTACACCGCCCTTGGCATCCCTGTCACAGAAGTCGTGGGATAAATCCGTCCGGGGAAAGGGGAACTCCGCTCAGAGACGGTTTTGTGCAACAGAGTCGATCTGCAGGCGTAAGTGTCGGCCCCGCGCCGATCGCGAAAGATGCCGCCTGTAGGTGTGTCGCGCCGATATCCTGCATCGCGGCCTCACATCTTGGGATGTTCCGCTGCGTGTGAAGCCTGTCCACCCTCGCACCCGAGTCGCAGGAGTGCTCGTCGGGCGCCAGCGCCGTTGACCTCATCAATTCGTGACCAAGGTACGGCGTCGTTAAATATGATTATTAAATCAATATTAACAAATTGGGTACAAGACTGTCGTTCTCAAGGAATAGTGGGGTACCATGAACAGTCGGGCGAGAGAAAGCTCGTTGATCTCCGAACTGGCGGCGATTCCCGCGATGGTGGCAACGTGTGACGGGCAGGGTATCATCCTGTCCTTCAGCCGCATGATGATCGAGGAGGCCGGCGTCTCGCACCGGATCGTGGCGGGACGTGACCTGACCGAGTTTCTGGATGCGCCGTCCCGGATCGTGTGGGCCGAACAGATTCTGGCGAAGCTGCCGCTGGCGGAACGGATCGAAAACCTCCGCCTCACGGTGCAGCGCGCCGACGGCTCGACCTTTCTTGCCCTGGCCAGCGTCGCGCAGGTCGACAAGGACCTTCTGGAACTGGTGCTGAAGAACGTCGACTTTCTCAAGGACATGGAGACGCGCCTGCGCACCAAGCGCGAGCGGTTGACAGCTGTGCTCGAAGGGACCGGCGCGGCGATCTGGGACTGGAACCCGCGCACCCGGGAACTGAACGTCAACGACCGCTGGGCGCAGATCGTCGGGTACGAGATCGAGGATCTCGCGCCGATCACCGTCGAGACATGGCAGATGCTGTGCCATCCGGACGATCTGGAACGGGAACGGCAGGCGATGGCGAGCCATCTGTCGGGGCAGCGCAGCACCTATGAAGGCCGTGTCAGGCTCAGGCACCGCGACGGGTCGTGGGTCTGGGTCCGGATCAGCGGACGCGTCACGTCGCGCGATGCGAGCGGACAACCGGAGTGGGTCAACGGCATCTTCCTCGACATCACCGAAGAGATGCTGGGACGCACGCGGCTGCGCCGGGCCGAAGAGACCCTGGACAAGGCGGCGCGGCTTGCAGGTCTCGGGGGCTGGGAGGTGGACCTGCGCGACAACCAGATCACCTGGAGCCCGGAGACCTGCCGGCTGCACAATGTCCCGGTCGGACAGACACCTGACAGCCTCGACGCGGCCTATGCCTTCTATCCCGAAGCAGCGCGGGCGGTTCTGAAGCATGCGGTCGAACAGGCGTTGCAGGACGGCACCGGATGGGATCTGGAACTGCCCTTCCGTCCCAACGGTGGCGGCGAGAAGTGGGTGCGCACCATCGGCGAGGTGCATATGGAGGACGGCGTGCCGGTCCGTCTGAGCGGCGCGTTTCAGGACATCACCGAACAGAGACGTCGCGCCGACGCGTTGCAGCTTGCAAACGAACGGAGCGAACTGGCCATCGGGTCCGGGGGCATCGCCATATGGGAAGCTGACATCGTCACCGGCGAGTTGACCTTTGATGAGCGGATGCGCGCGTGCTTCGATCTGCCCGGCGACCAGACGCTGCTGATCCGGGACTGGATGGACATTCTCGAAGACGGGTCCCGGCAGGATTTCCGCACCGCATGGACCGGGGCCATGCGGCACGGCACGGCCATGGATGTGACCGTGCAGGCCAGGGTCGGCGGGGAGATGCGCTGTTTCCAGATTTCGGCGCGGGTGCATGACCGCGACGGCGCGGGTTCGGACCGGCTGATCGGCGTGTGCCGGGACCGCACGGCCGAACACCGGATGACCGAGGACCTGCACCGGGAGAGAGCCTGGCTGGAGACGAGCCTGCGCAGCATCGGCGACGGCGTGATCACCGCGGACCCGGAGGGGCGCGTGGTCTGGATGAACCCCGTGGCGGAGCGGCTGACCGGCATGACTGTCAAACAGGCCGGCGGACAAAGGTCCGACACGGTGTTCCGGGTCATCAACGAGGTGACGGGGCGTCCCTGTGCCGATCCCATCGCCGATTGTCTTGCCGCCCGGAAGGTCGTGACGCTGGAAGCCAATGCCACGCTGATCAACGGCCAGGGCAAGGTCATCGCGGTGGACGACAGCGTGGCGCCGATCCTTGCGGATGACGGCGCGTGCCTCGGCGCAATCATGGTGTTCCGGGACGTGTCGGAGCAGCGCGAGCACACCCGCCTGATGGAACGGCACGCCAACCTCGACCAGACCACCGGCCTGCCGAACCGACGGTGGTTCAACGCCGCGCTCTCGAATGTGCTCTCGCGCAATTACCGCGAACGGCAGAACCATTTCCTGGTATTCTGTGACCTTGACAGCTTCAAGCTGGTCAATGACCTGCACGGGCATGCGATGGGCGATGTCATATTGCGGGACGTGGGTCGCATCCTGCGTCAGGCCTTCGACGATACGCACCTGGTCGCGCGGCTCGGCGGTGACGAATTTGCGATCATCGTGTGCGACGTCGAACCCGAGGACCTGAGGGAGCGGTTGCAGACGCTGTGCGCCGACATTGCCCGTCTCGCGGACCAGCACGCGCTGGCCCCGGCGGCGCGATCGCTGGGCGCCAGCGCTGGCGCGGTTCATCTTGCCCGGCATTTCGACAACCGGGGCGAGGCGACGCGTGCCGCCGATGCCGCCTGCTACCGGGCCAAGCAGAACGGTCGCGGGCAGGTGGTCTTTGCCGGGGAACTGGCGGAAGTGGACCGCGAGACCGGTCGCGCGGACGAGGATCTCTACCAGCTTCTGGAGCACGCCATCTCCGAAGACAGGCTGGGTGTATATTTCCAGGAGATCCACACCGTCGCGGGACCCGGGGACGGCAATGCGGCGCCGATGGTCGAGCTGCTCGCGCGGCTCAGGGCGCCTTCGGGTCACCCGATCTCGGCCGGGATATTCATTCCGGTTGCCGAACGCAGCGGCCTGATCACAAGGCTGGACAAATGGATGCTGCGCAAGGCGCTTGCGCTGGTCGCAGCGAGGCGGTTCGGCCGCGACACCGTGCTGTGCGTGAACATGTCCGGAGCCTCGGTCGGGAGTGACCAGTTCTGTCTCGAAGTCCTTGAACTGCTGGAGATGGCCGGACACGGCGGTTCCGCGAACATATGCCTCGAGATCACCGAGACGGTCGCCCTGCATGATCCCGACAAGGTGGCGAGCTTCGCACGCAAGGTGCGTGCGACCGGCGCCAAGGTGGCACTGGACGATTTCGGCGCGGGCATGTCTTCGATCCGTCACCTGCACAGCCTGAAGGTGGATTTCCTGAAGCTGGACGGCAGCTTCGTGCGTGATATCCAGACCAGCCGACTGACCCGTCTCACGCTGTCCTGCTTCGTCGACCTCGCCCGGGAAATCGGTGCCCGGACGATTGCCGAGTTCGTCGAGACCAATGCTATCCTCGAAGAGATGGCCGGGCTGGGTATCGATTATGCGCAAGGATACTTGCTGCACGCCCCCGAAGCCGTCCTAAAGGACGACGGCGGGATTTGAAAACCGAAAGCCCTGTCGCGGGTGCAATGGGCCGGGAGCGGACTTGCGGCAGCACAGCATCAGGAATCTGGGACGGTCCGCTTCCTGTGTAGGTCTCGGCCCCAAGCAGTCATTCAAGCCGTGCGCAACGAACGGCTGGTCCCAAGTCAACTCATCCATTACCGAAAGGAGTTTCTAAACGGCATCACCGGCCTTCGACTGTTCACATTCAGCCCACAGATTGAAACATCCCGAGCGGCAACTGAGGTGACTGCAGGTCTTGCTCTATGTTAATTTTTACTGCATCATATGAGGGCCGGAAAATTAACATGAGAGACAAAATGGCCTCTATCGCTACTGTGATCCTGAAAGAGCAGGACTATATCGAAACACGCCTTTGCCAACTGACCCTGGAGCGGCAACGCCTCATATCGGCGGGGGCATCCGGCATGTCTGGTCGTGGTATGGCCGGTGCCATGCATGGCAAGACTTCTGCCGGACAGTACACCTTCCATGAATGCCTCGCTGGACTGCGTGCCGAGTACATCGGTGTAAACGGCTGGGAACTCTATTACGACGGAGGACTGGAAGGAATCGTCAACAATGACCTGAACGTCATTGTTCTCGTCAAGACTGCAGATAGATGCTGTTCGGACTTCCATCGGCCCAAAACAGGCGACTTCGGCGCGAAATCTGAAAAAGTATGCGAGGGTGCAAGCCTGTTCGATCATGTTGGGGTGGATCTTCCTGCGGTCGTCACGCTGCCGTCACCGAGAAGTACCAACCTTAGGACCAACCGCTTCTCGGTGTTCTACCTTCTGCTCGATCCCGACGGCCGCATGGAATTGAGCATGCCCGTGATCGAGGACAGCAAAATCAGGGGGTTCATCGAAAGGATCTACCTTGTTCAGGACAGCGATCTTGACCCTGTCTCCGTATTGCCAGAAGACGCGCCGAAAGATGATGATCTTATCATCGACGTAAAGCGTAAGAATGGGAAGTGATGCACAACGGAAAGAGGCTGGCCGCGGCGCGTAAGCGGCGCAAAATGACCGCCAAGGGTCTTGCCAGACTGTGTGGGCTCAGCCCGGTCACCATCACGCGACTGGAAGCGGATCAAAATGACGCGGATCCCGCCACGATCGAAAAGATCGCCAGGGTCCTCGACTACCCGATCGACTACTTCACCTTGCCCGATCCGCCCGCCTTGTCTGCGGAACAGGTCAGTTTCCGAAGCCTAACCAACATGTCGGCGAAAGAGCGTGACGCCGCCTTTGCCGCTGGGGGCGCGGGTGTTGAGATATTCCGTTGGGCAGAGGAGATGTTTAACCTGCCAGGGCTCGACCTGCCGGACTTGCGTGCCGACGCGGAGTATTCGCCGGAAAGCGCCGCCGAGGCGCTGCGTGCTCATTGGCGGCTTGGAGATCGCCCGATCCCTGCGGTCCTGAAGCTGTTCGAAGCCAAGGGTATCCGTATCCTTGGACTGTCCGAGGATACGAAGAATGTCGATGCGTTCTCCTTCTGGATGGATGACGTCCCGTACATGTTCCTGAACTCCTTCAAGTCGGCAGAGCGCAATCTCTTCGACGCCTGCCACGAGCTCGGGCACCTTGCCATGCATCGTCACGGGACAATGGGCGGTGGCAGGGAAGCCGAGAACGAGGCAAACGCCTTTGCCTCGGCCTTTCTCATGCCAAGGTCCGACGTAATGGCGCATGTCCCGCGGTTCATCGACGCGAAGGTCATCCTGCGGCTCAAGCGGCGCTGGAAAGTCTCCGCGATGGCGCTGGCCTACCGTCTGCGCCAGCTTGGTTTGCTGACAGAATGGCAGCACCGCACGATCTGCATCCAGCTGGGCAAGCTGGGGTATCGAAGTGGCGAGCCTGAAGGCATCGAGAGGGAAACCTCGGTTGTCTGGTCGCAGATCCTGGCGGACCTGTGGTCCAAGCGCGAGACCAAGGAAACCATTGCCAAAGTGGTCCAATTACCGCTTGATGAGGTTGAAGGTCTTCTCATAGGCCTGCTTGCGCCAAATAAACATACCGACGCCCAACTCGCCGTATCAGATAACAAATCTGGGTTGAGGCTGGTTAAATAGAGTCGCTAAACGACCGGAGGCTCAAGAAACACTGGCTGCGGCGCATGCCGCGTCTTTTTGCTTTCGTGATCCGTAGGCTGCAACATCTTAGGGTTTGTGATTTCCGACCCTTAGCCGACCTTCCAGCCAATTGATGCAGATGGCCAGTTCCACCCTTAGCGTTGATTTTGGCGCCGCACGACCACTGGTATTCAGGTGTGGAAGCGGATTGGCCGGCGCCTTTCCGGCAAGACTTTCAAGACGCTATTTCATTGCGCTGGCGATTTAACCATCGCGCTCAAACCATTTCCACTCCGAGGCGTTTCTTCAGATTGCTAGGACAATTCAGCTACCTCTTCACTGAATAGACATTTTCCAAGATCATCTCCAGCGGTACAGCATGTGGTATCGATGCGTTCGGTCTGTCTAAAAGAAGGCGGATAACGCCTGAATGCGTGACTAACAAAGGCCTTACATTGCCGATTTTAAGCATTTCTTGCTCGACGCGCGCCCTAAAATCATCGATTGTCTCGCCGCCCTCAGGATCTTTATATTTATCTCGTTCTCTTTTCGGACGCCCCTCATAAATACCCCAGTGGCGTTCCTTCAGCCCATCCAAAAACACAATCTCCAATCCAAGGGCTGCGCCAATGATCTCGGCAGTTTCTTTGCAGCGAGAAAGTGGGCTCGAATAAATCGCATCGATTCCCGTCAGAAAACGGATCGCGCTTCTCGCATCGTGACGCCCACCATCATCGAGAGGGATATCCTTTTGACCAATAAGGGTGTCGGCGCGATTCCAGGCTGTCCTTCCATGACGCAGTAAAACAATGGATTTTGGAAGACGCATCTGCATAGCTTGAGAATTGGACAAACTCAGAGGAGAAGAGCTTCCATCAGAGGATCTCCACCCGCATCCATACCGAGAAGAGTAAGAAGTTCGACCTTGAACTTGCGTGCCACCTCACAGAGCTGCTTGAATTCCTCCGTATCCACACCTTTAGCACCTGGCAGTTCCAGCTGTGAACGAATTTCTGCATCGTCCAGAGCCGCCAGGAAGGTGGCGTATAGAGCTTGGACCTCCGACATTTTGTCCGCTCCATGAATCTTCTCAAGGCGCTCCAGAGGCGGTAGCGCAAGCAGTGTGGCAAGCTTCTCTCTCTTCACCGCAGCATTACAGTCAACGGTCTGACGTGCTGCTGCAATACCTGCAACATAGAGCAGCATGCGGGAGAGGCGCAGCTTCACGAGCCGAATTGCACGTGGCTTCGTCTCATCAGCAGTCTTGTTCTCAAAATCGACACAGATTGTCCGCCAGTAGCGGATCACATCATTAAGAAAAAAGCGAACGATTTTCTTATCATCAAGATCTTCGGTAATGTAGCGCGCAATAAGTTGTGAGCGCAGATCGTTGAAACCACTCTCGTTCGCGACCCACTCTCCTTCGAGGAGGTAGAGCATCCGTCGGGTGATGTAGGTATTTGTGTCGTCCTCGCCGCCTATAGTCGCGGTAAGTTGCGTGGTTCTAAGAGGGTTCGCAAATACACCGCCATGCGCGGGCATTTTGATCCCCTTTTCGATCAGTTTTGCCCGATACTCATCTTGCGCCGACTTGGCTGCCAATAGATCGCCGTCAAGGGTCAAAAAGAAAAGGTCAACATCTGAGCCACTCGTCGCCTCCCGGCGTGCCACACTGCCATTTACGCCGATTACAATATCCGCGGTTAAGGAGGGCGACTCGGTCGCGACTGAGCGCAGGGTTTGCAGGATACCTTCCGATTTCGCGCGAGCCGCATCGAGCACAGCAGCCACATCTCCAACTTCGGTCATCTTCAAAATTTTCATTGGCCTGCTATAAGCTCTTCAATAGAAATACGTCTTGTGAACTTGCTTTGCGTGTAACGCGCGTCCAACTGATTATTTTCGTACAAACCATTCTCTGCTTTCACGGTGAAAGCCCGATCTTTAACCATAACTTCTTCTTTCATCCAATCACTAGGGAGCCGATCCTTCAAGGAGGATATACGCTGGTTAGCTACAACCCCAAGAACTTCAAACAATTTTGGATGACGTTTGCGTAGGGTTGCCTCACTGCGCTCAAAATCACTCGCTTCGAACTCATCGATATTTGCCCTCATGTAGGCTTGCGCAACTGCATCTAGCAGTCGACCGCGGGCACCGCAGATCAAAAGAGTATAAACGTCATGCTTGAGGGACCAAAATGCGTCGAACTCCGAAAGTGGAGCGCGGCCGGTCTGGGCCCAATGTCGAACCGCTGCCAACATTGCGCGAGGCGCAGTACGACGCTTCATAAAGGCCCGGCTGCGTAGGATGCCATCCATTGTGTCAAAATTGATAGGACCTGCGAATAGAAACGCGTCAGGCCCAGAATGATGACCGTCAATCATTGCGAGCACTTCGTCGGGATCAAGCTTCGCGTCACGCAAGGAAGCGTAGACATCATGGCCACTTCGCGTCTCTCCGCGCACGATGCGGCGTGTCATTGAATGGTGATCAAGGTCGTATGCCTCGGCAAACACTGGCTCAAGCGTATGAGAAAGCGGCCCATGCCCGACATCATGCAATAGTGCGGCGGCGAGCAGTAAGCGGCGGCGTTTTTCCGGTAGCCCGGCCTCGTGCGCATAAGTTTCCGCAAGGCGGGCCACGCCCAAAGTGTGTTCAAGGCGGTTATGGCGGCGCCTGTGCGCCGAGCGCCCTGATCCTTGGCGCATGAAGTCGATCGCACCGAGAAAACCAATGCCAGCCAGCCGACGCAAAGGAGCAGTCGACATAAGTTCAAGAGCGAAAGGATCAACGAAGCTCACCTCCTCGTCGGAACGAAATGTAGCTTCGGCGATCGCAAGAGGCATCAGTGTAGATGGATCCGAGGCGTCCCTGCAGCTCTTGCTGCTTTCTAAATCATCCAGCATCCAAAATCCTTCCGAGCCCTAGAATGCGCCGCACGCGCGGGTTCGCCCCACGCACACATCTGGCCAATGCACCGTCCTGCTTGATGTAAGTGCTTCTTCCCATGTTGTCCAAAGTTTCTGTGTTCAAACTATGGAGAGCTCACCTCAGGCTTTCCTGTATCGCAGATTCTGAGCGTTTCTTAAAGGTTCACCGTGCGTCGGGGCGTCGGGAGGAGTGGAAATGTTCTTCCTTGTTGGCTTGCCTCGAATTTGCATAGGCAATGATCGCGCCTAGCATCGCAGCTCCTTGCGGCTTCCGTCCCTCTCCAAAAGCCGCATCTTCTTGCGCTTCGCTGCCGTTCGTCTAGGCCGCAGCGAACGACCGCTTCCCGCCCTCTGTGTGGGTCGTGCCCTGGTCGGAGATAAGTTGACCGACGTCCCCCCTCCTTGTGTTGGGCGCGCCATATTCGAGGCGCAGGCACATTCTCCGAGATCGGGCGACCATGCTGATGGCGGGCCGCCAGAGATTGGCCGGATGCGATGGATCGCGATCATGTGCGGCAGACGAAGCTTTTCTTGTCGCCAGTCGCTTCCGCGTGCGAGCGGATCGACTGGCTCTGCGGTCGAGGGGGAGACGGACATCGCCGCAAGAGTAGCATCCAGCGGTGCTTTGGTGTCTTTCAGGCGGGGCGGTGGACTGGGGCGTGCCTGAGCGGGCGGTCAGAACTGGCTCGGATGTGAAATAGATATTCTTAAACGTCAGGCACTAAATGAAGTAGGGGCGCCTTGCGGCGCCCCCTAAATACAGACCTTGGGACAAACTTGCCTCGGTTTGGGACAAACTCGACCGTCTTCTTCAAAAATGAAGAACTTGATGAAGTTCGTCCCGCGGGCCGGAATCTCCAGAAATTCTCCAACGAAATCAATGCCCTGAAAACGACCTGTATCTAACGAAGTGAAGTCTGTCCCGAAACCGGGGAAAGTTTGTCCCAAACCAGGCGATCTTTACGGTCCGGAAACGAACAAGGGCCCGCGTGGCGGGCCCTTGGCAGATTTCGGGTTCGGGGCGAACTTAGGCGGCGCGAATGGCCAGGACCTCGTTCACCGGCATGACAACGGAGGCCAAGCCGGTCGCCTTCGGATTCCGGAAGGCGGGCAATGCGCCGGTCATGACGCACTTTACGATTTCAGCGGTCGTCCCGGCCTTGCGCTGGCAGACGTTGCTGATCGGATGCAGGTCTTTGCCCGTGGCCACGGGAAGGGCGGCGATCCGGGCGAGGAAACTGTCCAAGCTGCGTCGCGCGAAGACCACGTTCCGGATGGCGCCCGGCGCATCCGCCGGGATCAGCGGCTTCAGGATGCCTTCCGAATACAGCGTCCGCGCCTGCGAAAAGCTCGCTCCGATATAGTCGGCCAGATCCTCCAGCGGGATCGCGCCCTCGAAATCCGCGACGAGCGTTGCGATTTCCTCGGCATCGAAGCGAATGCGGTTCCATTCCTCGGCGGTCGCGTCCGCCGGAATCCGGCCAAGCTTCTTCAGGATGCGCGCCATCTGAACGGACTTCCGCCCGAGCGTCTCACCGAGGCTCTGCACGCTGTGGAAGCGCCGGAATTCGATCTCCTGACCGAGGATCTTGTCGCCGACATCCAGCACGTCGTGCTCGATGATGTGGTCGCGCAGGAGGTCGCGGATCGGCCCAGGGTCCCGCCCGTTGCATTGGCGGTCGAGCCAATCAAAAAGCTTGCCGTACTTGGCCGACGGGCCTGCCTGCGCGGCTTGGAAGGGGGATGTCTCACGGATGAGATCCAAGGCCTTGATGATCGCTTTCGGCCCTTGGGCGTAGATCCGGAAACCGGCGTCCACCGCCGCCTCATGGCGGTCCGGTGCCAAAGTGTTCGGCGCCACCTTGTGCCCTTCTTCGATCACGACACCGAGCATCAGCGCGGCATCAAGCACCTGTTGCAGGCCCTGAGCCGCCAGCCATGTGTTCTCGTCGGGCTCCCCATGCAGTCGCGCTTCCAGCCAAGTCAGATAGCCCGGCACTGCGCCATCGGCGCACCGCCCGGGCGCAATGTCCTCCGCCGACAGCAAGCCTTCCTGGAGGGTACGGGCCTTCTGATCCAGCCTCTCCAACCAGACCCCGTGTTCGGTACAGCGATGCACCGGCGCAAAGCACCACATCAAGCGCTGCTTCCAGCCACGCGGCCCGCCATCTTCAGCAAGGCACGTCGGACAATACGTGTTGGCCGCCCGTGCGATGAAGTTCCACTGACAGGGCTCCCCCCGGAACATGAGGTCCTTCCCGACGGCCTGCAGATTTGACTGGGCGAGCTCAGTCACAGGGATGCCTGCGCCGGAGGCGAATACCTCCAACGCGGCAGGCTTGCCCAACACGAGGTCCTCGATCCTCAGGCCCATATCCGGCAACAGACGGTCGATGCCCATGCCGGTATGGATCACCGCAAGGCGTGCAGCGTAGGACAGGACGGTTTCGCGGGGATCGAAGGGGATCTGCGGATACAGGGCCATCAGCGCACCCACCCGCCTTCGAGGAGATCAGCGCGCAACGCGTCCCATTCGAAGGCATCGAACGGTGTCCTCGGCAGCAATCCGTACTGTTTGCTGAACGCCCGATGCGCATCCTCGAGCCGGATTTCCTGACGGCCCTCCTTCAGAACACCGATCATGATGGTCTTGGCCAAGCGAACCGAGCGGCCCAACGACCCACCCTCGGCGAAGAGGATCCTGGCAGCGAGATTGAGCCTCTCCGGCAAAACCAATCCGACGCCGGTTGCACATGCCTCGATACCGGAGGCGAACTTCCGGGCATCGGGGCTGCCACCCTCGATGCGTGACAATTGAAACGGAGGAAAACGCCGATCAGTCTCCTGATCAGTCTTGATCGCCTCGGGCAGCTTGCCGACGCCAGCAATGATGCAGGCCACCGGATAGTCCCCCTGGACCAGACTTTTGAGGGTCTGGATTGCACCCTCGACATCACGTCCGGATCCCTGCCGGAGGAGATGATGCGCCTCGTCGATGATGAGCAGACGGATGCCGCATTCGCACATGCGATGCCGTGCGATATCCCAAGCCTCGTAGGCTTTCACGCGGCTTGAGATTTTTGGATATCCAGTGGCGACAGCGATCTGGATGGCCAGAGCCCTGAGGGTCGATTCCGGCGGCACCGTCACGTAAAGCGTATTGCCCTCCCGCTTGGGCCCCGCGATCTGCAGTTCGGGCATCGTACGGAGGGACCGCCGCAACAGCGCCGACTTGCCACTGCCGGACTCACCGAAGACCATCAATCCATGGGTCTCGCCGGTCAGCGTATCCAGGAGCGGCTCGGGCGTCATCTCCCCATCAGGACCATGCCGGAACAGTTCGGCGATGCTCTTGTTCAGGTCTTCGTCACGGGGCAGGCGGATGTAGCGGTTGGCCAGCCAGAGCGCCTTCTCGTCAGCGGTGCTCTCGGGGGTCAGGATCGGATCGATGATTTCGAACATGGGATGTCTCTTTCGAAGGTCTGGGTTGAGTTTCCCCGGGCTCCTGACGCGGCCTGCGCAGGAGGGAGGGGTAATTTGGGGTGAAGTGGGGGTGTGGACCGTGGTCAGGCTGTTGCTTGGTGATGCCTTTGGACGTGCGATCCGGCTCGACAGGGTCGTCTTGTCTGTGTGGTTTTCTGCTCCTTCTACAGTCTTGCGGACGGCCAGTTCCGCTGATGCCTGTTACGTACGCGCCGGCTCTGAAAGTACAAAAGCCTTGCACGCATTTTATTTCGATGTTTTCTCAAGTCGCTGTAATGCAATGCATATTTCCGTGCCCGCGGACCGCCGCCCTTTCCGCCGCCGGTGCTGGCGACAGAAATCGGCGTGTAAAGATGGGGACGGCGACGCGGGAGCGTGCCGATGGTGCGTTTCTGTGTTTCGTGGTGCTGGGAGTAGTCTGGTCGAGCCACGGGGAGTCTGGCAACGACGATCTCGCTGCGAAAAGCATGGCAGTCCTGAAACTCGAGAGACGCCTTCGTCAGGCAGCGAAAGGCGCAGCGACATGTCGAAACCATGCCTTCGCATCATGGAAGGTAGACTTGTCTGGATTTTTTACCGCCGCCGGAGTGCTCTGGCATCGCCCGATATCCACCTTGGTACCGACACTGCGCGAACTCTTGGGGGGCCGCGCGTCCCATCGGGATGTGGACCATCTCGGGCGCGGCCCAGAAAGCGGGCTAGGGCTCCGCGATTGTCCGAGGCAACGGGTTTACCGGCGGCAACACAGAGCCGAATGTCCGGATTGAGGCACTTAACAGGATGAAATGTCCGGAAATGCGAGTTTTCGGACATCTGGTCGGCATCGTCCCTCTCGCCTCAGGGAGCGCTACTTGAGCTTCGAGGTCATGTCATAGGCCGGCATCATCCGGCTGTTCTGCCACCGCGATGATTTGACCGAGGCGACTATTTCGGCTGGGAGATGACCAGACATGAAGGCGAGGTTCCGGCAAAAGGGTCAAGAACCTGGCCGGGTGGCTTTCGCTGGCCTGCTGTCACATGCTCACGATGGCCGACCAATCCGCCACGATGAGTTCCGGGTGATCACCCTGTAGTCGAGACAGAAGTTCATGGATGTCCTGCCGACCTCTTCCGGAATGCAGGAAGGCGACCCTTGTTGCGCCGGCGGCCTTCACCTTGTCCACGCCGCGCCGGAGCATCGTTTCAGGAGATACCGGTTCCGGGGCAACCCGGACGAGTTCGCCATCGACGATGTCCAGATCGTCGAGAAGCTCGTAGTGGACTGTCGCACCGGCCCCGAAAACCTTGGTCATCGCGTTGATGAAAAGGCCCGGGGTCGGGGAAATCGTTTCGATAAACAGCACATGCCGGACCGGGTTTGGGTGATCCTCGAAATGGGCAAGGTCAAACTCCATGGCATTGTCCAGCGGGCAGATGCAAAGGCTCATGCGAATGGGACCTTCCCCTGAAATTCATTTTGCGCCGCGACGAATATCGGCCCGTTTTCGAGACACTCGTAGGTTGGCTCCGCGCCTTACCGATGGAAAGCTGCTTCACATCAATTCAAGCGCCGGCTTCCGCCCGCTCCCCTACTGCTCTGGCGCGCATGAGAGCGGACGTTCGTCCTGAGCGCAACGAAAGTCCGCTCCGCAGCCCATTCAGGAAGTTCATGAATGGCGCGGCATGGAGACCAGCACCGGACCGAATAGCCGTACAGTGTTAACTTGCTGCGGGGGATAAGTATAGCCACTCCCACGCGGGGATGCTCATTCGATCTAGAAGTATCGCTGCCTGCGCTGACAGTGATCCCGGACGCATGAATGCTTCGCAGAAAAATTTCGGCGTCGCTCTCTTGCAAGCGAATACAGATGACAAGTGATTTCAACGGAAAATACTGCTTCGTCTATTCTATCGATAATAGACGACACGGTCTTGGATGCCGTGCGCCATAATATGAGAACCTTGGAGGCTAGGTCAACAGCTCCAGTGGGCCCTGCACCTTAATTGTTGACACCAAGACGAGTTATCGATCTGGTTTTCCGCATATAATGCATTCTTTGATGGCTTTTCTGGATTCTATTGTCATGTGGACCTTCAAGCACCCCTACACGCCCGAAGAACAATCCCGCGCCTACATAGAAAATCGCGGGCGGCAGGCACTGTCGCGAGCGCTCAACATTGGTCGAGTTGTTGGATTTGTCGCGTCCGGTGCGACCATGGGGTATGGTCATCCCAGTTGGAGAGAGTTCGTCAAGCATGCGGTGAAGTCTGCATTGGAAATTGCGGCGCAATCGCCGCATACGCGCAGTGGTGCCACGCGTTCTGCGATCGCAGGGCTCAAGAGACTGTCGGAGGATGGTAGCTTTGCCTCGAACAGCACGCAGGCACTTGGTTTGGCCGAGAGCCTTGCCCGGATGGTCGGCAAGCACGATGAATTTCGTGAGGCAATGGCAAGACTTTTCTCCGATACGCGAAATCAACATCGAGACTCTAAGAACGGCCGCGCAGCCCATGGGATGAAAGTATCTCAAGTGCTTGTGGACGCGGGTTTTTCCTGCAGTGCCGAACCGCTGCGCGCTCTTGTTTCTGACCTGCGGATATCCCGGCTCTTGACGTTGAATTACGATTGCGAAATCGAGGAAGAATTCCATCGGCTTTACCGAACGACAGGGACTTCGCGTACGCTTAAAAAACCGCGCGTTTACGAGATGAATGGCGGGGTGCGCGAAACCCCCGAACCCGAATCCGCTTTCGATGTCCTGTGCAACGGCCAGTTCCAGCGCGCACTCGATTTGCCGCGACGGGTGGAATACACCGACGGCACCAGTCGCTCGGTCCTGAGCGTGTCGATGAGCGGCGAGAACATCGCAGACCTCGTGAATTTTGCGGTCCAACCGCGACAATACATGGGTCAGGTCGTGCATTTGCACGGGCGCTTCGACAAGCCTCAGGACATGGTCGTCACCGACGAGGACTATCGCCGAACTTATATGAAATCCGATGAGCAGGCGCAGACCTTCTCTGAGGCGCTCTCGGCGCTGCTGACCGGCAACGACATTTTGTTCGTCGGGGCCGGAATGCGTGAGGATGATATCCTGCGCCCGTTGCGCCAGTTCATCTCACAGGACAAGACCCCTGATTTCGCCAAGCGATTCGTCTTCGCAATGCTGGAAAACAAGGTCACTTTGGATGAGACTTGGCTGAAGAACTCCTCCGGGATCACGGATACCGGCGTTCTGCGCCGCGATTTCGTTCAAAATCACATGACTCACCCGACCCATGGCGCACCTGGACGGAAGGGTGCCGCGCTTGCCGACTATTGCGCAGACGAAGCGGAAGCCTTGCGGCTTCATAGCGAATTCGGGGTGCTCGCCCTGTTCCATGGTGGCCAGCCCCTCCGCACTGTGCTTCTGGCGCTCAAGCTGTTGGAAGCTGCGCGGCCAACCTGGGACATAAGCAAAAAGCGAACGGCAGATACGACGTCAATGGATACTCATAGGCAACGCGCCATTGTCGTAGCGGCCATTGCACTCCGCGTGTCTCTGGACCGACTCGTCGCCTCTCGTGACAGCCTGCTAACCGAGCTCGAGAGTGGTTTGGTCGTCGAATGCCTGAACAGACTTATCAGCGACCTGAAGGTCGGGCGAAAAAGCCCGAAACTTCCCGACGCTGCCCTGCTGCGCGCCCTCACCAACGAAGTCCGCAGCCGCGCGCTGGAGCGCGCATTGCAGGACCTCGAAAAGGCCCGCGGAACGTGGTGGGAGGATTGGCGGCAGCGCCCAAAGGAGCGCAACAGCAAGTTCCGCCCGCGTTACCTCGAGGGCGACAAGAACCGGAAGATACCGACCTTGGCCCGGCATCGACCTGTCTACCGGGACGTGCCTGCCAAAACCGAATTTGCGGTCATCGGGGAGTTGCGGGCATTGGCTCTGGAGTGCGCGGAAAACGGAAAAACTCAGCGCCAACGTTACGCGGCGCGGCTGCCGGTCGCAGGCCAGGTCCGCGGTGGTCATATCCGCAGCTTCAACACGAATGACATGAGCTATTTCAGGCACCTCCAGGATACTTGTGACGCGCAAACCGTCCGCGATTTCGAGAAGGTCCCGCCGCGGCGTATCATCCGCGGGTGCCTTCCACGCGGCGGCGGCAAAGGGTCCTTGCTACATATTTTGCAGCAACCCATCGACGGAGGTGCGCGTCTGTTTCTGGATACAATGTTCGATGACAAGGACACGCCGCCCGGGTGGCGTTTCCACGGCGCATTCTGCCTGCATCTGAGCTTTTCCATGGAATTCGCCTCCGTCATCACAGCTTTGAGCGAGTTCATAGAGTCCGCAATGATCGGCGTGTTGATTGAATACCCGGACCAATTTCTGGCTGCATTGGCTAAACGGCTCGGCCGCCCTGAAGAAGGTCACAAGACTACGTTTTTGGGACTATTGCATGATGCGATGCACGTGACCCGGACATCCGGGATGCGTGACGCAATCCGGGAGTACCGACGCCAGTACAAGGGGTGTAGCGGAGAGACACTGTTCGCAACGCGAAAGATTTGCGACATGGCCGTGCGGGATGACTTGAGGTCCAATTATTGGGATAAACTTGCTGCGGCGCGCGGTATTACCCGGCTGCACCGGTTAGAAGACCTGCGCATGAAGATCTCAGCCTTTACGGACGTCGTCGACCTGCTCAAGGACCAGAACCTGCGCCTTCTGATCGTCATGTCCGGCCTGGACAAGCTCTGCGACGAGCAAGGCAATGCCTATAACCCGATGTTCCGTGGGCTTTTTCGGCTGCTGACCGGTTGCGGCGCGAAGTACGCCAGCGAGTCCGATGTCACGGCACCGATCGACCTTCTCCTGATCACCGGCACGCGCCATCGTCCGATCCGCTACCTGACAGAAGAGCAGTCCAGGCTGGATGTCGAATACGCCGCTGCCACTCCAGGCCATGGTGCGCCGCTCGATTTTATCGCCTGGGAAGTTCCGCGCAGCGGCGCCGAAGAACCGGGCTACCTGCGGGACTGGCCGGCCCTGCCAGCCATCACTTTGGGGGAACGGTATTGGCTGGAGCAGGCGGGTGAAGATTTCCGTATGAAGTTGACCAGCCGCACAGGCGACCGAGACAGGTTCCCGCACATCCTCCGCATGTGCCGCGAGGGCGTGGCGCTGTTCTCATGGTGTGCAGGGGCCTATCAATCGCTGATGACCGGCACCGGACGACGGAATGCGGGCGAATCTGCATTGGATCGACTGACACCTTTCCTCGCCCGGCTGGACGATGCCGCCATGCGTGGTGACATGCCTGATATCCTGCGCACCGTGCTGGAGGTTCACAAGACCGAGCTGCGCGCTTGGGGGGCCGCACTTGCAAGTGACCGTGCCAGCGTGTGGCGTTCCAATGACGACTGGCACCTATGGCCAGAGCTGGGCCTTCGGCAGAACCGCATCTCGGTATCCGAAGCCCTGGATGAACCTGCCAACCGTATGGTAGAATTGGCTTACCTGCTGCTGTCGCATCTGGCCCTTTTCCCAATGCCGGTGGAAGCAAGGGTCCTGTACGGCTGCGACGAGGTACGGGAAGGTCTGGCACGCATTTGCGATCTCGACAGTCCTCCGGACTCTCGGGAGCGGCAGTCCCTGCACAGCGCCCGCATCCACCAACGGCGCCTTCGGCTGCTCAACCAGTTGCTTGCCTACCTGCATGAAAGTCACCTTGTGATTGCTGTTCAGGCGAAGGCACATGATGGCCCGCTGCAGGGTGAGGTCACGCTGAAACTGGGCGAAATGGAGCGTTCATACGACGACGTTCATACGCGATTTACCATTCAGCATCAGCTTCGCGACTTCGTGGCGCGCCTGATGGATCTATCGGTCCCGGATCAGGGCGAGCGGAACTTCTTCCAGGTGTCGATCTATTGCGACCAGCCCAGCGACCTGCCTTCGCCCAATGAAGACCATTACCGGATGGTCAGAGCTATCATGGAAAGACAGGTCACACAGGTGCGCAACACCACGTGGTGCCTGATGCAATTAGCCCGAGGCCGGAATGCGACGCTGGAGGACTCCAACTCACTGTCGGATCTCGACAAAAAGCTGGCCGTCGAAGGGCTGACCCGACGCTTTTACCGAATGGCCGAGGACGATCCCACGTTCGATCCCGATCCGCCTGCCATCCATGCTGTGCCACAACGCATACGCGCGCTTTACGGGTTGTTGCGTGGCGGATTCTCAATCGGGACGATCTCGCGTCTTCCTTCCCTGAATGATCCGCAGAACGACCAACCGTATGAGCGCTTCCGTGGATGGCTGCGCGGGGTGACCAATGCGGCCATGGGCTGGGACTACGCCATCGATGCCCTGTTCCTCGACGGCAATGGCGGACCGGACTTCACCCGCACGACCGAGACGCTAAATCGCCTGCACACCGAGGTCGAGCGTGGCCGTGCAGACGCAAGCATCGGACCGCGGGGCAATCCCGCAAGACCATTGGCGCAGCCCGACCCCATGGAAGCCAAGCGGTTGGCCGCGTTGCTGACCCGTCCGCTGTACCGCGATGAGATAGGCTGGTTGCTGAACGAACGCGGGCTGGTGGCGCTGGTGACAGGCCATATATTTGACGCAATCCCGTTATTCCAGCGCGCATTGGACGCGATGCATCACGACGATGCTACGGGCGAATACGATCCTTCGCTACATGCCGCTGTGCGCCGGGTGCGGCTGAACCTTGCAATTGCTCTCATCGAGCGAGGCAAGTTATCCCGCGCATCTGGTTTGCTGAACGGGTTGCGATTGAAGCGCAGCTTTTCTGAGCATGGCGGCAGCCAGGTCAGCTGGATCGCCGAAGGGTATCTGGGCCTGATCGACCACATTGGCGGCAATCACGCCGTGGCTGACCGTCTGTATGCCGCGACGATAGAGAAAGCTCTGGATCGAAACATGCTACGGTTAGCCGCCATATTCCTGCGCCATCGTGCTGACTTGAAACGGCGGCAGCGGCAATTCGATGACGCGATGGCGATCGTCTCCGAAGCGGTCAGCATCGCGCAGAAATCTGCACAGCGGGACGTGTATCACCAAAGCCGCATCTCGCAGGCTCTTGTCGTCCTCGAGACAAACGAGAATCTCGATACGAACACCCGGGACCAGGTACTCGCGGCCTACAGTTACGGTCAGTCCATGGGTATCCCGCGGCTGGAATGCGACGCACTTCGGCTGCAGGCACTGGCTATGCTTCGGCAAGGTGAGCGCATGCTGGGAGGAACCTTTGCTTCACGCGCAGCCGCGATCGCCAATCGACATGGATTACGTCTAACCAAGCTCGCGGCACTATGCGCGTATGGACATGCATTGAAAAGGAGGGGGCAATTCGAAGCGGCGCACCAAATATTGTCCGAAACAATGCGTGAGGCGGAGCGGCGCGGATACCAAAATCTCCAGCCTTTGGATTTAACGGAGAAACGCGCTTTCATGATTTCAACTTCCATTTAGAGAACTTATCGGTATCGATTTTGGCGAATAACCTTGATACGGAAAATGATGAGCGTGATCTTTTGGGGTGTGTCAAAGCCGGTAGGGAAAATTTCGAATAGTCGTAAAGATAACCGCAGAGCCGCCTCGTAGCAGTGCGGCAAAACTGCCGTCCGATATCGGGCTGAGTCCGTGGAACTTAGGTAGTCTCGGACGCGAGAGCCGAAAATCAGCGCCGGCTTCCTGCGCTCTCTGGACGTTCGTATCCTGGATGGGAATGAGGCCGGCTCCCCGAAGCCGCCTTTCAGGCCCAGTCGCAGCACATCTGTGGTACGCTTGAGCGTCAGCATGTCGTTGGCGATGCGGCTGGGCGTGGTGGATCGGAGGAACTGCTATGCCTACTGCAAACCTACCCGCCATCCGCGCCTGCCGCCCTGCTTGGAACAAGGGGCGCATCGTCGGTCAGAAGGTAAGCGGTGTCGCCGCCCCACATTGCCGACGGGATCAGTCATTGCGAGTTGATACGCGTCCGAAGAGAAGGAGTGCGTTTCGCAATGTTGGCAAAGAGTTCGTTCCTCACGGCGCTTGGTGTTGAAGTGTTTGCCTCCGGCCAGAGGCGCTGGCCGGACCATGTGAAGGCGCAGGCGGTGGCCGAGACCCTGGAGCCCGGGGCGAGGGTATCGGGTGTCGCTGCGCGCTACGAGATCATGCCGAGCCAGCTGACGGCGTGGCGGCGGCTGGCCAGGGAGGGCAAGCTCGTTCTGCCCGCGGTCGAGATCGATGAACCGGTTTTCGCGCCCTTGGTCGTCCGCGATGAGATCACGGCGGCCGCTGAGCCCGAGCGGCCCCGCGCGGAAGCAACGATCAGGATTTTACGGGGCTCAGTCGTCATCGAGCTCGCGCAGGATGCGTCCGGGGCCCGCATCGCCGAGATCGTCCACGCGCTCGAGACGCATCCATGCTGATGCCCTCGCAGGGCGTTCGAATTTTGGTGGCGACGAAGCCGGTGGACTTCCGGAAAGGCCATGACGGTCTCGCCGCCCTGGTTCAGTCGACGCTGGCGGAGGATCCGTTCACCGGCACGGTCTTCGTGTTCCGGACGAAGCGCGCCGACCGAATGAAGATCCTGTTCTGGGACGGCAGTGGGCTCGTGATGGCGTATAAACGGCTGGAGGAAAGCAGCTTCACCTGGCCTGCGATCCGCGACGGGGCCATGACCCTGAACCGCGCGCAATTCGAGGCCCTGTTTGCCGGCCTGGAGTGGCGCCGGGTGCGGTCACTGGAGGTGCGCCGGCCGGCTGTGGCAGAGTGACACGCCCCCAGGAATGATAGGGCAGCGGCGCATTTGGCGCGGTATAATCTGGCCATGTCCAACACCCCGGCCATCGATCTCTCCGCAATCCCCGAGAGCCAGCGCGCCGCCGTTCTGGCGCTGCTGCAGGAGCGTGACGCGCTGAAGGACGCGAACCGGCGGCTCGAGCATCTCGTGGCCGAGTTGAACCATGTCGTGCATGGCAAGCGATCCGAGAAGCTGAGCGATGACGACCGGCAGCTGGCCTTCGAGGACCTGGAAACGGCTGTCGCCGAGACCGAGACCCGCAAGGAGCAGGCTGTGCCGTCCACCACGACGCCGCGCCTGGCACGACAGCGCAACCTCGGCCATCTGCCTGCGGATCTGCCACGCATCGAGCGCGTCATCGAACCGGCGAGCCTCGACTGCCCGTGTGGCTGTGGCCGCATGCACCGGATTGGCGAGGACCGCACCGAGCGCCTCGACATCGTTCCGGCGCAACTCCGCGTCTTGGTCGACATCCGGCCGAAGTATGCTTGCAGAACCTGTACGGACGGGATCACCCAAGCTATCGCCGCGCCCTGGCTGATCGAAGGCGGGATGCCGACCGAGGGGGCCATCGCCCACGTGTTGGTGTCCAAGTTCGCGGACCACCTGCCGTTCTACCGCCAAAGCCAGATCCTGGCGCGCTCTGGCATCCAGGTCGACCGCAGTACCTTGGCGGACTGGGCCGGCACTGCGGCCTTCCACCTCGGCCCCGTGGTCGACCGGCTGGCGGAACACCTGAAGGGATCAACCAAGTTCTTCATGGACGAGACGACCGCCCCGGTATTGGATCCGGGCAGAGGCCGGACCAAGACCGGCTACCTCTGGGCCTTGGCTCGGGACGACCGCGGATGGGGCGGAGATGACCCGCCCGGCGTCGTGTATACCTATCACCCGAGCCGCGCCGGCGCGCACGCCGAGCAGATTCTGCAAGGCTTCGACGGCATCCTGCAGCTGGATGGCTATACCGGTTACGACCGGCTGACGCGCCCGTCCCGGACGGGCGGCGCGCCGATCACGGTTGCGCATTGTTGGGCCCATGCGCGTCGCAAGCTGAAGGAAATCTTCGACCGGGATGGATCCGAGATCGCCGCCGAGGGGCTACGCCGGATCGCCGAACTCTACTGCATCGAGGCCGAGATCCACGGTATGGGGCCTGGCCAGCGCCTGTCTGCTCGCCAAGCGCGCAGCGCGCCCCTCGTCGCCGAGTTCGGTGATTGGCTGCAGGCGCAGCGTCTGCGTATCTCCGTCAAGTCGCGCCTGGGCGAGAAGCTGACTTACATACATCGCCAATGGCGCGGTCTGCAGATCTTCCTCCGCGACGGCCGCGTCGAGATCGACTCCAATTCCATCGAGAACCTGATCCGCCCGATCGCGCTCACGCGGAAGAATGCTCTCTTCGCCGGCCACGACGAGGGTGGCCGCACCTGGGCACGCATCGCCTCCCTGATCGCCACCGCGAAGATCAATGGCGTCGAACCTTTTGCCTACCTGAAGGCGACCCTCGAAGCGATCGCCGCCGGTCACCCGGCCAGCAGGATCGACGAACTGCTGCCCTGGAACTTCAAGCCGTCAAGCTGAACCGGCGTGGGGTGGCGACACCGCTTACGTCAGAAGCGTCCCCTCCTGCCGAAGCACGTCTGGGCGATCAGAGTCCGGCTCGAGATCGCGGAACGGCACCGAGATCTTGCGCTGTTCAACCTGGCCATCGACAGCAAGCTGAGAGGCTGCGATTTGGTCAAGCTGCGGGTCGCCGATGTCTTCGCTGCAAACCAGGTCAAGGAACGCGCCTCGATCATCCAGAGCAAGACGGGGCGACCTGTCCGGTTCGAGATTACCGAGGGCACGCGGCGGTCATTGGCCCGATGGATGGCCGAACCATTGATGATTGGCTCGGAGCATCTCTGGCCGGGGCGTTTCCATGAACGCCTCCACATCTCGACGCGGCAGTACGCCCGACTCGTGCGCGATTGGGTCTCGTCCATCGGGCTCGAACCGTCATCGTACGGCACGCACTCGATGCTGCGAACGAAGGTCGCGCAGATCTATCGGAAAACGGGAAACCTGCGGGCAGTGCAGCTGCTTCTCGGCCACACAAAGATGGACAGCACGGTGCGGTACCTTGGTGTCGACTTGGAAGATGCCCTCGCGATCTCGGAGGGCGTCGAGATCTGAAAGCACGGGTCGGCGGTTGCGCCGACCTGATCCGGACGTTCATGGATGGGGTGCCAACGGCCGGTGTCAGCCCAAACGCAGATAAATTTTTGGCGAATTTGTATTATAGCAGAATTAATTCCGCCTAGCGAAATATAAGCACGAGAATTCACCTCCGCATCTTGCAAAATTTTCTCGTTTAGAAACTCGCTTGCAAAACGGGAGTTGCCAGCCTCCATTTTAAGATCAAGAACCTTCCTGTTCGAAAAGACTCTTTGAAATAGCGCCAAGAAAGGCGCCAAAAAATGTCTCCAGAACACCCAGTGCTATCTTCAGATCTCCGGGCGAAGCTATGCTTGATTGCGAGGTGAAAAGATAAAACACAATAACGACGCAAAAAACAAGAACCGACGGAATAAACAGCGTTACTGCTGAAAACACGCCCGAGACCTTTCTTCCCCGTGAGCCACCGCTGGGGCGAGCTAGGAGGTCAACCAGTGCTGCCAGCGCCGTCGACGAAAGTACAGGAGAGGCCATCAAGATTAGATTGAAGAACTCTTGATTCACTCGACCGCCGCCAATCGCCAATGCGAAAAAACCAAACAGGAAGGCTCCAAAATGCCCAAATATCACAATGATGGAAAATAGATTCCTATGAGTGCGTGAGTACATCATTTTCCACTGCAGTCATTGTAATAATCGGTGATGAGAAAATCCTCGCGGGTCTCAGCGTGCTCTTGCACGAAGAAATCACACCACCCATCAGCCTCGGATGAAATAGCCTCTGCGAACACATACGCGACTAAAGCCTCATCAAAAGGCCGAAGTTCCACGTCTATGTACTCGCTTCTCGGGGGCGGGTCTCCTGAACGCACCTTTTTCGTGCCAGTTTTAAGGCGTTCTACCCAAACTACCACACCAATTTTGTCAGGCGGGACTCCTGGAATCGCCTGGGTTGACTGAAATATCAAATTAAAACTATCCCAAGTATCTCCAATTTTTCGAGACACGATTGAAGGGGCGGCCACCTCCAATTTTACAACTGGAGCGTACGGTGGAAGTATGGATCTCTTGACTTCCAACAACGAGACTTCGCTACTAAACCCACTGCGGCCAAGATAGCTTTCGACCCGCTGCATCAGAGCTGTAGCGAAGGCTTGTGCGTCGATGTAATTCGCTGTCGCAAAGCCCGTCGATGATATCGCCATGTAGCCGATTTCGGATCCGCCACATCCGCCCCCCCAAGTCAAATCTGCCCACTGCACACCAGGAAATGCGCGCAGAGCCAATGCCACCGAGGCCTCAGTTCCAACTTCGACTTCAAGGTCGAATGCTAGAATTTCAGAGGGGTCAACGTATTGCCCCAATAGAAAGCTATGAGAGTCACTCTTGGACAGGGCGCTATCAATATACCGCCTTGATAGGAGGAAATCATTGACGCTCCGCAAATCCGAGCTTGCGATCATCGCAAATGAAACCCTACCGTAAGGGGTGCCGCACCAATTTGGATAGGTCAAGGTCCTGTCTGCGTCGGAAAGACTATCATCTAACGAACGCCAGATGACCATCTGAGTGCTTTCGTTCTTCCAGTACACATGTCGATCCTCAATTGTCTTCTTGAAAACCAACACTCCAGATTCCCCTGAGATCTGCGGCCAAAAAAATGAAACTTCCCCTGGAATGGAGTTGTCACCTTTTATGGTGGTCGATTTGCGCGGATATCCATTGAGAGGTCTAAGAGTTAGGGTGACGTCTGGGCCGTCAAAATTCATTTCGGCAAGCGCTCTGTGCGAAGGTGGGAAAACTTGCGTATAGTAGCTTTCGATTAGATACTCACCTCCCCAAGCGGGCACGGAGCATGCCAACAGAAGTACTATCAAGGAAACTCTAAACTTATCAACCATTAAAGTTCCTAAGGCGCTTCACTGTGAATGTTATGGCGCAATTCAGCACTCGCCGGCATCGCCCCAGCTGACATTGGTAAGATTAGGCAATTCGTTATAAACTGCGGAGCCTGTGCAAGCTGGCGTGGCCACACCAGTATTAACCGGTTTAGCCCAAACTGAAAGGCAAAATTTTCTCCACGAAGGTCCATCCGATTAGCCAACTTGAGGTCTCCAGCGCCAAAAGCTTCAGGTGCGCTATGAACTCTACCTGCGCATTGCCGCCGCTGATGGTGGCTGCAGCGAACTTCTGCTCTGTAGGGCCGCCATTAATTACTGATTAATGGCGACGCCGATGGAGATCTTGGGCAGAACACGGTGACGGTAGGCGTCGGCTCGCCTTGACCTCGAACCTTAAAGTTCGTCGCGCACATAGGCCCGGATCACGTTGGCGAGACCTCCGGGATCGCGCGAAGCTGTTGTCCGTAGTAGTTGCTCTGCGTACCGCCGGATTTCATCGATGTACTCGTCGCCGGCTTGTTGCACGGCGACACCGACCAGGTGCTCCACCAGCTCCTAGTCGCTGATTGCATCGAGCCGAAACAGGTGAAATGCCGGAAGCAGGGTCTCGGGAACTTTTTCTGGCGGAACATCGAGGACGCCGAACCAGGTTACGTGAGAAATGTCCACGTCAAAAGACAAGCGTGAAGCAGGCACTTTCTTGTCCGGCCGGTCTATGAAGAGTGCGTCAAGATAGATTGCTGCGGTTCTGTTAAGCGGTTCCGTCAGGACAATGATCTGTGCATATTTGCTTGCGGCTATCGCGCGGAGGAGGTCATCGATCAGCGGTCGCCGCCAGTCTTTGGTCAGGTCTTCTTTCCTGTGAGCATCGCCCGGGGTCAGCGCGCTGGACAAGGCGTCGGCGAACTCCCATGCCAGTTCCCCAGAGAACATCAGATTCGGAAATGCCGGGCCTTCGTATTCCGCGTTTTTCGCGATCTCTTCAACGTGGCTCCGTACGACGCGGTGGATCGCCGCGATGGTTTCACGGTCCCACTGTTTCATCTCGAGGACTGTGGCAAAAGCTGTATCGACTTGCTCCAGAGAAACCGGCCGACGGCTTTTGGGCATCGTCAGTTGATCGAGCCATACAAGCGCTTCCGGGTATGCAGTTTCCCACTCTTCCCGGTCGATCGCGTAGGCGTACCGCTCTGATGACACGTCGAGGAGGTAGCTTCGGTAGTAGGTGAGCCAGATATCATCGGGATGGTTTTCCAAGATGCAACTCCTCTCATCTTGCTGCATCCCCTCCGGTCCGGAGGCGGATACCACTTGCGCGGTCGATGCGGTTCGGGGTGACCTGATTCGCGAGGTCGTGTCGTCATATTTCAGATGGCGAATTGGAGTCAAGTAATTGAAAAATAATGAGTAACTTGCACCGTGCAAGTATTGCGCCGGAGGGGGCTAGAATGGTCGGTCGCGAACACCATCAGGCATTCGCGGCCATGAAAAACGCCGCCCGGATGGGCGGCGTCTTCAGGTTAGATTGCGGGGTTACTCGAGGACGCCATCGTCGTCGAAGCCGGCATCTGGCGGCGTGTAGGGCTGCGGCGCAGGCTGGCTTGGCGTTGGCGCCGTATCGCCCTCCACCACGTCCTCCAGGAACTCCCGGCGCTCGCCGGCCAGATAGCGCCGCTCTGCGGTGTCGGTATGGGTGTCGAAGTGCTCGTCGGTCATCTCCTTGCCTGTCGTCTTGCTGCGCGGGACGGCGAAGAGCTGGCTTTGCGCCTTGAGTTCCTTCGACCGCTGATCGCGCTTCCAGATTTCCAGAAGGCGCGTCTCTTCGGCCTCGGGGTTGATTTCCCGCCGTTTGGCGTTCCAGACCCGGACGTCGAAGGCCGTCTTCTCGAGCCAATACGGATCACAGACGACAGCCGTCTCCCATTTGCCACGACCGTTGTCGCTGACCTTGCGGATGTCGATGGTGCCGATGTTGCCAGCCCAACGGCGCGTCTCGTTCAGCTGATGCCCTTCGGTTCTCCAGATGTCGATCAGCTTGTCGGAATCGTACCTGATGTTGTCGATGACGAGGCCGGACGGTCCCAGGCGGCGCTGGACGACCTCGCCGAAGGCCTGGCGCATTTCCTTGTTGGACAGCGTGCGCTGACGCTTGTAGCGCGTCGCCTCCTTCCAGGCTTCGCGCGGCGTGGTTCCTAGGGCGTTGTAGCGCGCGTTGTGATAATCGTCGACCGCCCATCGCACCATCCACTTCAGGAATTCCGAAAGTTCCAGCGTCGCGCGTTCCTGGGAATCGTTTTCACCGCGCTTGACCACGTCGCCGAACGTCCTGCCCGAGAACCGGGCGAGGAGCTTTTCATGCATGGTACTGAAGACCCGTTCGATGAAGGGTTTCAACCACGGCTTCCCGGCGGGAACGCCCAAGTTGGTGATCCCGAGCGAATTCAGGATGTGATAGGCCGGGTCGGTGATGTAGGCGGCACCGCGGTCAACGGCGATCAACTCGGGTGCTCCGTATTCCAACCACGTGTAGACGCACCCCATGGCGTCGGAGATATCGGACTTGTCCGAGTAGATCATCTCCAGGGTCAGAGCCAGGGAGTTCGTGGTCCCTTCGGGAACGATCAACAGGGCCAGCAGGCAGCGGGTATGGACGTCGATTGCGGCGGAAATCTTGACGCGTTGTGCCGTGCCATCAAGGCCCATCGCCTTGGCCTCGGTCGGCGACAGGTAGTCGAACGCACCGCTGATTTTCATCAGGAGCTGCAAGTCGATGGTGTACTCGTCGATTTCCACCCGTTCGAGCGCACGGGAGGTGACGATACCGAGGCCACCGGCATGCATGTCCCGGTATGCAGCGTCATAGCCCCGGTTCCGAATGCCGCGATTGACGTACCCCAGAAGGACCCACTGCGTCTGCACGAACTCCTTGCTGACCCTGGGCGGCAACAATCCTGTGTTGGTGTCATTTGCCAGACGGTCGAAGTTCTCGACGAGAAGCGCGGAATTGACGCTGTCATGCAGGTTCGCCAGTGACTGACGTTCTTGATCTTCAAGCTCCATCAGGACATTGGTCACGAAGTCTCGAAGCTCGTCCGTGTGATCGGAGTTGGCGCCGCAGTTGCGGTAATTGTCGTACAGGCCCTCTTCGCCTCCATCCCGATGTTTCTGCGCCCATTTGTAGATTGTCGCCCCCATCTTGGCCTCGTCACGCGTGCGATTGGCGTTCGCGCCCTTGAGGTCGAAGGTGTAAGGCTTCAACCCGGTCTGGGAGCCGTGCAAGGCCTTACTGGACGAAGACAGGATCGGATGGGGACGGTTGGACGCCAGCGCCGCTTCGGCGATGCGCGCATGGATGATGCGTGCGCGATGCACCAGCTGCAGGGAGTTGCTTTCATGCTCTGCGCGCGTCGCGCCCATCTTGCCCTCGGCGATCAGCTCTTCACTGGCAAGGACGCAGGCCTTGCGAACGAGCATGCGCGCCGTTTCCTTGTGATCGCGCTCGTCGCGCTGCACCGCCGCGATGGAGCGCGACCCAACGAAGGACAGCGGACGGCTGATGACCTCAAGCTGGCCGTAAAGGTGATCCTGATGGATCACCTTGTTATTGTAGAGAACGGGCCCGGCATTTTCCACTTTAGCGGTCAACGGGTGTGTCCACTCCTCCCAGTCGACCACGACACCATTGTCGCGCACTTCGGTGACCTTGCCTCTGCGCGAGCCCTTACGGATGACGCAGCCCACTTCGAGGAAGCAGAAGTCGAAGTCTTCTTCTGCCTGGACACGAACCGGCATAATGCAGCCTCCCCGATCGCGGTGAGGGGCCGGATCACGGCATGCTCGTCGATGATGCCGCGTGACATGACCTCGACATCACCCCAGCGAATTGCACGGACGGCGCTCCAGAACCCATCGGGGCCGATACCCGCCTGATCCAAGGCCATCCAGATCGGCATGGGCTGATCAAGCTGGCTCAGAGCCTCGGTGACCCGATCACCGAGGGCCACTTCGGGGAACCGCGCCGCGTGGAACAGCTTGCAGTTCGCGAGGTGTGTCGGATCGATGTTGCGCTCGGTGACAGTGTTCAACTGCTCGGCGATCTCCGGCACCGCGACATCACGGACAGCCCTGATGGTCCGCTGATACTTGAGCGTCCGGGCCTCTGCCTCGAACTTCACGGAGATCGCAATGCGCCGCCCGCTGGTCAGCGTCAGGCGGTAGTCGAGCCAGTACGGCGTCGCCACGGTGCCGGTCTTGCGGACCATGATCTTTTCCAGCTGCTCCTCGAGATCGAGGAAATCGGGGCGATAGATGCAGCACAGCGCAACGTCGTGTTCGATCCCGCTGCCGAAGCCCACGGCCTGCGAACGCCCATCGCGGCGCAGGAACGTCAACTCGCAAACGAAATGCAGCTTGGAGCTCCTCGAGATCTTCCGCTTCGCGCGGCTGGGGAAATATTCGTCATCAAAAATGGTGTGTTCTCGTTTGTTTTGGGCAAGCCTTCCCCGTTCCCGGACTCGCCGGGTTGCGAAAAGATGAAGGCTGCGAGGTGGTTGGTGGTGTTTCTGCCCCTCGACCCCGGTTGTTTCTTATCGGGGCGAGCGGGCATGTCGGTCCGGGCTCAGGGCGCCGGGGTGCTGTTCCGTTGGTCTCCTACGTCGCTTCGCACGCACGTCTGCGCTGCTGATCGTGAGCTATGAGAAGGCGCTGAAAGTTTCGCCGAAAATTTTTGGCGGGAACGCGCTTTTTTTTCGCGATGCCCCTCGCTCAGGGAAATGGTTCGTTAGTTTTCAGAGGGATAGAGGCCATCTTCCGGCGGCCACATCGCTTCGATGTCCTCGAAGGCCGGGATGAGATCCTTGCATGAGCTGCCAGCGGCGAGCTTCCTCATCAGGTTGGGGCAGTCCCTCATCGCGCGCACCGCGACCTCCATCGGGACCCTGACGAACTCCGGATTCGACAAGATGTCAGCCTCCAGGGACTGGGTGCTTGGGAAGACCCCCTCGATTTTCTCCGAGAGTGGTTTTTCGAGGCTATACCAGCGGTTGACGGTTCTCGCCCACTTGAGATCCGCGGTGATGTGGATCAACCGCGAGGTCCAGACTTTCGTGCGGCCAAAGATCGGATGGCCCTCAGTCCAACTCTCCAGGAACAGGTTCGACCCCACCAACGCGGTTGCCCAAAGCTCGATATGCGCAACCTCGGGGTCCAGAGGGTCGGAAGGCGGGCCGGCCAAGGCCGCGTTGAAGCTGGTGATGAAACGGTTGAGGGTGCGGCGGACTTGCTCTTCGGATGCCATCGGAGTGTCCTTTCACGGCATGTCTCGACAGGTCCGGCGGCGGCCATGCCGCGCCGGGTGTCGGGGAGGTTGGTTTCATGAGAGGCGTCTTGCCCGTAACCGTGATCGCCGACCGCCGTTAAAGGCCGGAAAACGAAAACCTTGCGAAAAACAAGGAAGTACGGAATTTCGAGCGCGGCCTCGGCCCGGTGGCATATGGTCAGATGCCGTAGATTTTTCCCGTCGTCGCATCGGGATCATTCAAATTGTAGATATTGAAACAGCCGCAGCCGGGGATTACCGGCCCGTGGCCTTGACGCTTGGTGCAGGATAGCGTCGCATCTTCCCGCCCTGTTCGCGGGGCGCCTGTCCCCGTCCTCTGGCAATCGGACTTCATGCGCGACAGTCATCAACTCATCCGGCTGCCACCTCGGCCCATCCCCTCTTCGATCCCGGCGGACGAGAAGGTCTTTGCGATCGGCGACGTGCATGGCCGTGCGGACGCGCTTCGCTTCTGCCTCGCCGACATTGCTGCACGGCCCAGGATGAAGGGCGTGCGGCGCAGGGTCATATTCCTCGGGGACCTCCTCGACAGAGGACCCGCCAGCCTACAAGCTGTGAACCTCGCGGTCAGAGCCAAGGAACTTGCAAGGGCCGATGAGGCCCTCCTGCTGCCCGGCAATCATGAACTCATGTACGCGGACGCCGTCGCCGGCATGCCTTCCCTCTGGCTCATGAACGGTGGGATGGATGTCATGCAGGAGGTTGATCAGAACTGGCGTGACCTGTCATGGGCCGACGCGATGCGCGCGGTCGAGCGCAGCATGCCGGCAGGCTTCACGGATCACATCCACCGCGCGCCGTCGCATCTCGTCGTCGGAGACATCCTCTTCGTTCACGCCGGCCTCGATCCCGACGCCCCACCGGACGCGCATCTTGAGCGCCGTCGTCCGCATGCGGATAACGACCTGCATTGGGCCTGGATAAGGCGCAGCTTCCTTGAATGGTCCGGGGGATGGACCTGGGACGCCGCGACCAGTCGATATGGATGGGGGAGGACCCTTGTCGTTCACGGGCATTCGCCGGCGATCATCCACCCTTTGTCGGCCAGCCGATCAAGCCTCGCAGGCTGTGACTCGGTCGACGGCCTCCGACGCGTCTGCCTTGATGCCGGTTCCGCGCGGCTGGATCAGATCGCATGGGCGCATTTCTATCGGCGGGAGGAGACCACGATGCTACAGATCTCGGCTGCGGCGGCCATTCCGCAGGTCGATCCGTCAGACCTGTTCTTCTGAAGCGACAGGCTGCTCGGGAAGAGTACAATCAGGCACCGCGGGACCGAAATGGTGGGCGGAAGCGGAGGCGCGATCGGCCCAGAGCTGCCATTCACCTTCTGAGATCAGGCAGGCAAATAGGTGGCGCTCCGTTTCCCACCAGTCTCTGCGTATGATACACAACCCAGGAATCTTCATTGGCTACTGTTGCTTGGCCGCAGGTTGTGCCAGATTCTAAAACGGAGAATTCAAGGAGAATGCCGGTGCCAATGCCCCGACACTTGGCTTGGTTAGTTGATTCCGGCGAGCGCCAGGTCACCGCTTGTCGACGCGAGATTGAGATCTGGGAACTCACCCCACAGGACGACGAAGCCGTTCTATCGGAGTGGGCCACCCACTTCCGCCATCACTACATTGCAGACGAAGACCTACCGATCATGGTGGACGGTACTGGCCTGACCAATGCGGAATATCTGCGTCAGACCCTTTTGCCTGATCGAACTCAAGTCCCCGGCCCAAGCTTAAGATCCGGCGACTTCGGGGAGATACTGGTCGCCGATTATATCGAATACGTCCTCGGTTACTGGTGTCCGCGCGAGCTGCGGTATCAGGAACGCTGGAACCGAAATGACTCGACCAAGGGGTGCGATGTCATAGGCTTTAAGTTCTCCAATGACGGCCAGGTCAGTCCTGAAGATGAACTTTTCATCTTTGAGGCAAAATCCGGTATGTCGGTTTCCGCCAAGAACCGATTGCAGGATGCGATCACGGACAGCGACAAGGACAGGCTTCGTGAGGCGATGAGTCTCAATGCCATCAAACAGAAGTTTGTCACGCGCGATGCAATGGATGAGGCCAATCGCGTTAAGCGTTTTCAGAATATGGCCGACAGGCCATTTCGGCGGATCAACGGCGCAGCCGCAATTCTCGACCAAGCTGTGTTTGAAGCAACTGATCCAACCACTGCCGACGCATCGGCGCATCACAATGCGGCGAACATTCGACTTATCGTAATCAAGGGGCCATCTCTGATGCAGTTAATCCACGCCATCTACGATAGGGCGGCGGATGAAGCCTGAAGCAAGCGCTCAAAACGTCCTCTCGACCACCCGAGCCCGCGCGAAGATGAGGGAGTTTCGCGTCGCCGAGGGAGACTTCAACCAGCTTCCCCGTGATCCCGCCATCCTCTTTGGGCTGGCAATTGGCATCCTCGGCGATGTCGCTTCCATCGTCTCGGATCAGATTGGAGATGACCTAGAGGGTGCTCCGGGAGCCTTCCCGATGCCGACGGGCTGGGAAGACGACGCAGCCGATCCGCAAGCCTCTCTCCGCTTCGCGTCGATTTTTTTCGACGCCTATATCAATGCAGAACTGGATGCCGAGCTTACGCCTGAGCTCTCACTACTGTGCGCCGCAACATACTACATCGCGGGCAGCGTCGGCAGCGCCGCGGTAATCGTCCGTCACATGGATCAGCCAGGCGTAGATATTGCTGGAGGACTCTGTTGCACAAAACCGTCTCTGAGCGGAGTTCCCCTTTCCCCGGACGGATTTATCCCACGACTTCTGTGACAGGGATGCCAAGGGCGGTGTAGCCGTTCAGAACGGCGATACGGACCTGAAGCTCAGCGACCTGTCGGTCGAAGTCCCGCGCCATGAGGCGCTGCCCCAGCAGTTTAACGCAGTGCATCTTGGTCTCGACGCGGCTTCGGCGGTGGTATCCGCTCCAGTTTCGCCAGATAGCGCGGCCGAGGTATTTCGAAGTTCGCAGGGCCTCGTTTCTGGCCACCGCACCCGCGGTGACGGCCTTCCACGACTTAGCGTTTTTGCGGGGTGGGATGACGGCATGGGCACCGCGGTCAGCGATGGCGTCGTGGCATTTGCGGGTATCATACGCACCGTCTGCGGTGACGCTGCCGATCGCCTCGTTCG
>NZ_JBNAGB010000035.1:0-33880 GCF_049800975.1 Sagittula sp. S175 | reverse complement strand
GTAAGCGGTCGCTGGACGGCACGGTCAGTTTAGCTTGACAGCTTGAAGTTCCACGGCAGCAGATCGTCGAGGCGGCTTTGCGGGTGGCCATTGGCGATCGCTGTGAGGGTGGCCTTGAGATAGGCGAAGGGTTCGATGCCGTTGATCTTGCAGGTCTCGATCAGCGAGGCGATGCGGCCCCAGGCGATGCCGCCCTCGTCGTGACCCGCAAAGAGGGCGTTCTTGCGATTTAGAGTGATGGGGCGGATCAGGTTTTCGACGCGGTTGTTGTCGATCTCGACGCGCCCGTCGGTCAGAAAGGTTTGCAAACCGTCCCAGTGATTGTGGATGTAGGTCAGCTTTTCGCCCAGCCGGGATTTAGCGGAGATCTTGCGGCGTTGTGCTTGCAGCCAATCACCGAATGCCACGACCAGTGGAGCACTGCGGCTTTGACGGGCAGACAGACGCTGGCCGGGCGAGACGCCACGGATATCGGCTTCAACGGTATAGATTTCGGCGATGCGGCGCAGGCCTTCGGCGGCGATCTCTGAACCATCGCGGTCAAAGACTTCCTTCAGCTTGCGGCGCGCGTGTGCCCAGCAATGGGCCACCCGAATGGGGGCACCGCCCTTGCGGGTCAGTTTGGTCAGTCGGTTGTAGCCCTGGTATCCGTCGATCTGCAGGATGCCGTCAAAGCCTGTCAGGAATGTTTCGGCATTCTCGCCCGCCCGACCGGGTGCATAGAAGTAGACCACACCGGGCGGATCTTCACCGCCCCATGGCCGGTCATCGCGGGCCAGGGCCCAGAGATAGCCAGTTTTGGTTTTACCGCGACCCGGATCCAGCACCGGGGCCGTGGTTTCGTCCATGAACAGCTTGCCGGATCGTTTCAGATGTTCGGCGAGCCGGTCGACGACGGGCTTGAGGTGGAACGCTGCCTTGCCGACCCAATCCGCCAGCACGGCACGGTGCAGATCAAGGCCTGCGCGCGCCAGGATCTGGCTTTGGCGGTATAATGGCAGGTGGTCAGCGTATTTACTGACCAACACATGGGCGATGCTGGCCTCAGTTGGCAACCCACCCATGATCAGGTGCGCTGGTGCTGGAGCTTGGGTCACACCGTCGGTGCAGGTCCGGCAGGCGTATTTGGGCCGGACGGTGACAATCACACGCAACTGGGCCGGCACGATGTCGAGCCGTTCACTGCGATCTTCGCCGATCTTGTGCATGACGCCGCAGCCACAAGGGCAGATCAGGCTATCGGGTTCGATAACCTCTTCGATGCGCGGCAGTGCGGCGGGCAGGTTGCCGATGGTGCGCTTTGGCGCAGGTTTGGCTGCCGTCTTGTCATCCGTTTTGGCAGCCAGATGTTCCTTCTCTGCCTCGACCTCGGCCAGCGCGATGGACAGGTCCTCGAAGGCCAGTTGCCGCTCATCCTCAGACAGCTTTTCCGACCGTTTGCCACGCAGGGCATGGTTCAGTTCGGCAATCAGATGCTGTTGGCGTTGGGTAATATCCTGAAGCGCTGCGATCGTTTCCATCAATGACGCAACCACTGCACGCTGCGCGGCAGGGATGGTGGAAAGGTCAATGACAGGCGTTTCAATCATGACCCGAGATTATGATAAAAACCCCAGTAAAAACACGCAAAAGAGAATGGTTGTTTCATTCTGTCGCAGTGGGTGGGCGTGTCTCCAGCGCCTTGACACGGCGCCAGTCCAGCCCGGCAAACAGGGCCTCGAACTGGGCGTGGTTCAGCGCCATCATCCCGTCCTTGATCGCAGGCCAAGTGAAGGTTGCCTCCTCCAATCGCTTATACGCCATCACCAGCCCAGACCCATCCCAATACAACAGCTTCAGCCGATCCGCCCTGCGCGAGCGGAAGACAAACACCGTCCCCGTGAACGGATCCTTGCGCAGCACCGATGACACGATTGCCGCCAACCCATCGTGACCTTTGCGAAAGTCCACAGGCTGCGTCGAGACCAGAACCCGCATGCGGTTTGAAGGGAACATCATGGCCGTGCCCCGATTGCACGCACGATCTCGGCTATCCGGTCAGAACGCGTCTCTGCGTCCAATCGGATCGTGACTTGGCCCATCGCAATCTCGATTGGTGCCGAGGGCGGTGCTGCAGGCGTGACTGGCTGCCCCGCAACAGCTGGCACATGCACCCCGCCGTTATCCGACACCATGACCGGCGCAAAACAGAAGCTGTCATCTTCAACCGCAGGCAAAACCAGCCGGCCATCGCGTGCCCGACTGCGCCATTCTGAAAGCTGGTTCGCGCGAAGCCCATAACGCGCAGCAACCGCATTCACCGTCGCACCCGGCTTCAACGTCTCAGCGACGATCAGCGCCTTGACCTCGTCGGGCCAGCGCCGCTGACCATTCCCCCGTATCTCTACGCCATAGTCCCTGAGAAACTCACCCGTAGTTGCCATCGCGAAACTCCCGCACCAATATCCGTCAGGCGCGGCATCGCAGGTCAGGCTATCGGCTGGAAGGTGGGGGCCAGGAAACGCTTACGGAGGATTTAGTCTCGGTGCCGACAAGTTCGGCCAGAGAGTAGCCCAACTCCCGGGCGAGAGCTTCCACCTTGGCGCGGGCTTCCGCCTTCTGCCGATCCTCATAGCTGGAGATCGCCTTGGCGACGTCCCTCTGCATTTTCTTCAGCTCGCCGAGCGACAGTGCCTCGAGATCGTAATCAGCCATTGATGCGGTCCGTATCCTGAATGTTCCGGTATCGATAGCCCGTCGCGGCAAGGCACCGCAACTCCCGTAGGCAGGGGGGCAGGTGACGATGGTTGGTTGATCTGCAGTCTTTGCCGCCAGTTACGGGTGCTGGGCTTGGGTTCAGGCAGTCCCGATTGGCAGGGTGACAGGGTCTGGCATGGGCTCCCCGCGTATCTCTGTCTTCTGGTCCATCCCTTCGACTGACAATCCCCTAATCCCGTTCGGCCTCCTGCGCGCAACCCCGCGTCAGCCCGGGCCGTGTTGGCCGCCTATGGCGTCCTGCCCGCTCCACCCCGGTCCTTTGGGGGTTTCCGGCGTCCGTTCCGTCCACCGTGCACGCGTCACCCGACGGGCTTTTTCCGGGTCTTGTCGAAGGGACGGTCCCGAAGACAGGAAACACAGGAGCTAATCATGCAAAACATCGTCATCCTCGCCGGCAACATCGGCCAAAAACCCGAAGCCCGCACCACCCAGGGCGGCACCAACATCATCAACTTCAGCCTCGCCACCTCGCGCCCCCGCCTCTCGGAAGGTCGCGTCCTTCGCGACGAGAACGGCTACCGTGTCATGGACACCGAATGGCACCGCATCACCTGCTTCAACGGTCTCGGCAAGACCGTCGCCGAGCATTGCGAAAAGGGCATGAAGGTCCTCGTCCACGGCCGCATCCACTACAGCAAGTGGATCGACAGCATGGGCAACGACCGCTACGGCTGCGAGATCATCGCCGAGAAGGTCGACTTCCTGAGCCGCCCGAAGTCAGCCGAGAACGAAAATCCCGAGCTGGTCGACCGCGACGACGAGATCCCGTTCTGAGGAACGGAGTCTCCCCTCGGGCCCGGCGGGGCAACCCGCCGGTTTCTCGTACTCTCGGCATCAACGGGGTTGGCTAAATTGTCTTTTGGCAACCTTGAATTGCCGAAACTCGCTCACCAAATAGTGACTGCCCGCGGGAAATGGCTCACGGGTTTGGCCGTTGAACTTGTCAACCTCTTTATGGTGACCTGGCAGCACGATGCCGAACAGCATCTCTGCGACCAGAGCCAGACGGAATGAGACACTGAGCATAGCTCGGACCTCCACGGTTACATTATACCACCTCGCGTTTCGAGACCCGTGTCTGCGAGGCGTTCGGAAGTGAGACGCTGAACGTATACGCTGACAGAAGGTGGCGTGCGTTCGGGGGACGCCCGGCCTAAAAACCGGAGCCCAGGGTCAGGGCCAGTCCTCCGAACTCTGCGATAAGGAGGCTGAATGCCGCTCGATTGGTTTAAGTCCAGAGGCTACCGCCATTTCGATCTGCCCGTTGGCGAGAAGTTCGCTAGGAAGGTAATGGACCCGAACTTCGTGATTCAGCACTCGTTTGTCCCGCTGCTTCACTACACGAAGTCCGAGAAACGCTACAAGAAATGCCCGAAGACCGGGAAACGGACGATCACCTCGAAGGACCGCCCGATCAAGTATGCATCGCACCGGGACGCCTGCATACTTTCGTTCTACGCCAGCGAAATGAACAAATTTCTGGATGCCCATTATGACGCCGCAGGTCTGTCCGATAGCGTTCTCGCCTATCGTGCCCTCGGTCGCGGCAACTACGATTTCTCGGCGGAAGTGCTTGCGTTTGCCAAGACCCATGCTCCCGTCACGATCTTGGCGTTCGACGTCAGCAGCTTCTTCGACAATCTTGACCACACGCTCCTGAAGCGCCGCCTAAAGGCAGTGCTGGGCGTAACGTCACTTCCCGAACACTGGATGCGCGTATTTCGGGCGATCACCGCCTTCCACTACGTCGATATGGAAGAACTCAAGGCGAACGCCACGTTCTCCTCCCGGCTCAAGGAGAATGGCCGGGACCGGATCGCCAGCGTCGAAGAGCTCAAGGCAAATGGCATCAAGTTCCACCCGAACCCCGAACTGGCAAAGGGGCATCGGCGAGGCATCCCTCAGGGCACCCCCATCAGCGCAGCAGCGTCGAACCTATACATGATTGACTTCGACGAGGCTGCACGCGCTTTTTGCGACAGCATCGGTGCGCTGTATCGCCGCTATTCGGACGACATCTTGGTGATCTGCGACCCTGCTCACGCCGCAGCAGCCGAAGCAGAGATCATGGATCTCATCAAGGCAGAGAAGCTGGATATCTCTCCGCACAAGACTGAAAGGACCGAGTTTACGGGCACGGGCGCCGTGGCGGGGAAAGCGGCCCAGTACCTTGGCTTCGCGCTCCACGAGGCGGGGCCTGCAATTCGCGAAAGCTCCCTCGCTCGGCAATGGCGCAAGATGAAAAGGGCGATGCGTCGGACCCGCAAGATCGCCGAGCGAAATATCGCATCTGGAAAATCGACTAAGGCACACACCAAGCGCCTGTATCGCCGGTTCGCCCACCTGAAGGTGCGTGACGACGAAGGTGTTCGGATCGTGCGAAATTTTTCTTCCTATGGACGGCGCAGCGCCTCCGCATTCGGTGGTGACGAAAAGATCACTCAGCAGATCAAGCGGTTTGAACGCGCCGCGCTCCGTGAGATCCAGGAACTTAAGAAGATCAAGTAGACTTGCTCTTCTTCTTATTGGACCAGATTGCGTTTTACTGATCGTGCATTCACATCGTTGCGGAAGTTAACTCGTCGGCGCCGGGCTTTGAAGAGTGAGAGACGTGCCGGTTTCCCGGTGACGGGTTGAGGGCTGGGAGAGTGGCTTCCGGCGCCCGTTGCGGGAGATAGCCGATGGGCGTTGTAGAAGTTCTGGATCCGGTCGCACCGGCGAGGGCTGGTGGCTGGAAGGTGGACGTGAGCCGGGGTGAGCGGAACGGGCGGGTGTCGTCCGAATGGTTCAACCGGCCCGATGACGAGCGGTACCTGTCGCTCGATGATCTCTGGGCTAATGCGAAAGGCCGGTCGGAACGCAGCCGCAGCCGTGTGGTCCAGACGGCCGACATCCGGGTCGAGGCCGCGCGCGATAACCCCGAGCGGTTGCAACTGATGCTGCCGAAAGCCGAGGCGCCTGTCGCGCCGACGCATTGGGCGTTCGGCCAGCTTGCCAGCATTGTCGGCGCACCGGCCTCCTATCTGCGGCAGTTGCCCGCGCCGCTGGCGGGGATCAACCTGCAATACGGTCTGACCAACCACCGCGCCGAGCAGGTCAAGACTTTTGAGACCGAAGATGGCCGAACGGAACTGCGCGCCGTGACCGGCCCCGACTATGGCCGCATCCATGACCATGAGCTGGTTGAGGCAGTGCAGCGCATCGCGGGCAATGGCACCGGTGACACGCGCTGGAAGGTGCCGGGCGTGCTGGATTGGTCGACCGGGGTCTACAACCCCGATGTCGAAATCAGCCGTGACACGACCACGCTCTATGCCTCGGACCGCGATGTGTTCCTGTTCCTGGTCGATGATCGCAACCCGATCGAGGCGGGCAAGTTGGCGGACGGCTCTCCCGACCTCTACTTCCGGGGCTTTTACTGCTGGAATTCGGAGGTGGGCGCCAAGACCCTCGGCATGGCGAGCTTCTACCTGCGGGCAGTGTGCCAGAACCGCAACCTCTGGGGCGTCGAGGATTTCCAGGAGATCCGCATCCGGCATTCGAAATACGCGGCCTCGCGCTTCGCCCATGAGGCGGCCCCGGCGCTGACGCGCTTTGCCAATTCCTCACCGCAGGGTTTCGTGAACGGCATCAAGGCCGCGCGGCAGCAGATCGTCGCGCGAACGGACGAAGACCGGGACGACTTCCTGCGCAAGCGCGGCTTCTCGAAGGCGGAGTCCGGCAAGATCATCGAGAAGGTGCTGATGGAAGAGGGCCGCCCGCCGGAAAGCATCTTCGACTTCGTGCAGGGTATCACGCGGCTTGCGCGCGACAAGACCCAGCAGGATGCCCGCCTCGACATGGAAGGGCGCGCCAAGAAGCTCCTCGACCGGGTCGGCTGACGCCGAGACCTACAACGCGACCGCCCTCGCGCGCGGCGGTCGCGCTTTCCCTCCCACATGCATGCCACTGGCCCCGCCCGAAAAGGGCAGGGCGCTTCGGCCTGCGCACGTTAGCGAGACCCCCATGACCCCCCAGGAAGAAACCGTCATCCTCGAGGCCCGTGACATCCTCGGCCGCTATCTCAGTCAGAACCCGGTCATTGGCAGCTGGAAGGCGTTGATGGACTATTGCGCTATGACCGTCCGAGGTCCCATCGAGCGCTTTCACGTCCTCTATCTCGACCGCAAGAACCGCATCATCTCCGATGAGCTTCTCTCGACCGGCACGGTCGACCATGTCCCTGTCTATCCGCGCGAGGTGATCAAGCTGGCGCTGATGCTGAACGCCAGCGCCCTGATCCTGATCCACAACCACCCTTCTGGCGATCCGACGCCCTCGGAGGCCGATCTCAGCATGACCAAGGAGATCCAGAAGGGCTGCAAGTATCTCGGCCTGACGCTGCACGACCACATCATCGTCGGCGCCGGGACTGAGCTGAGCCTGCGAGCTTTGCGCAAGCTTTGAGGGCCTGTCGGACCCATCGCCGCCGCCCCTTCGAGGAAGAGGGCGGCGGTTTGGTCTTTGACGGTGAAGCGGGGAGAGAGGCTTCCCGCGACGTCGGAGATACACCCATGTTCGATCTGCACTTGCCCATCCACCCGACCGTCTACGCGCGGGGCATCCCGCCGCGTTTTCCCTCGGGCGGGGCTGACCCCAGTCACCCCTTCGCCCTGACCCTGTCGCGCCGCGCACCGGCCGACCTTATGTCGGGCCGAGCCGTCCCTATGGTCCTCGCTCGCTTCGCGACGCTGGCCGAGGCCATGCAGGGCGCGATCGACCATGCCGAGAGGATGGCCCCGGATGCCGCGCCCCAGCTCTTGGCGATCCTTGACCGCGACGACCGTCTTGTGCTGGCCGGGGCCGCCAGCGACCACGCCGTCGCCTGGTGCCACCCGGTGACGAGCACGGCTGAGGCACGTGGCGTCGTGACCGAGGCGAGCCAGCTGCGCGCGCAGGCAGGCCGCGCGGCCGCCTGGGGTGAGCCCGATCTGGCAGTTCGGCTGCGCCACCGCGCCGATCTTCTCGATGCGCGTCTCGTCGACCCGCTCTGGCGCACCTTCGCCGCCCGGGCGCTGCAGGTCGCTGCGTGAGGCCCGAGAGGCAGAGAGGGGCAGGGGGGATTTGGAGCTTGTCCGGGGGAGAGAGATCGCCCGGCCCGGCTTCGATCCCTTCCCATTACCGGAGACACCCGATGACCTTGACTGAACCCACCCTCACGCCGCCGATGGCGCCCTCGACCGTCGATATGGGCCAGATCTTCGCCGCGCATGCCGAGCGCGCGGCCCGGATCGACGCGCTGCGTCCCGGCAACAAGGACCGCCTCTTTGATGGCCTCACGGTCGCCGGCATCACCCATGTCACCGTGACCTTTGACGGTGCCGGTGACAGCGGCCAGATCGAAAGCATCGGGGCATGGTCCGGTGAAACCGCCGTCGAGTTTCCCGCCACTGAAGTCGAGTACGCCGCGCTCACCTGGGACGACCCCGAGGTCGAGATGCGCAGCCTGCCACTGGAGGATGTTGTCGAGCAGCTGGCCTATGACTTCCTCTCCGACACCCATGGCGGCTGGGAAAACAACGACGGCGCCTGGGGCGAGTTCTGCTTCGACGCGGCGGCCCGTTGCATCCACCTCGAGTTCAACGAGCGCTTCACCTCGTCCGAACTCTACACCCATGATTTCTGAGGGGGCAGCGATGGCACATCCCTATCACCACGCCCTCTCCTCGGTGAAGAAATGGGGCGGTACGGTCGACGATTTCATCTCGGTGCATGCCTGGTTCGATGTTATCCGGACAATCAAGCTGTTTTTGTTCTCCCGACCTGGGTTTGTCGTGGTTGTCCATGGGAGGGCCCCCGCCGCCCGCGTAGCGCGGATACGCGCGCAGCGAAGCGGGCGGCGGGGAGGTACCTGTGGGCTACCGCGACATTTTCCGTGCCGCTTCGACCGTCTGCCCGACCTCCTGGGCCGCGTCTGAGACTGGCTCGCCCAGTTCGACGAGAAGCTGTTCGATGCGGGAAGCTATTCCTGAATGCCGTTCGATCTCTCGTGTCCAACCGCGGCAACGCGCATCTTCCGTCAGATTGAGTTCGAGGCGATGGCGCGCTCGCAGCCTCGGCGCATAGGATCGGGTGGTGACGAATTTGGCGCAGTTCAGATAGAGGTCGCATTCACAGGGACCTTCTTCCGGCAGCCGGAGACAATGGCCGAGTTCGAGCTCGGTCTTCAGGAAGTTGCACTTCATCCAATCGACCGTGCTTTGCGGCAGGCGCTGATTGCGGATGATCTCTGCCGCGGGTCCGGCGATCGGCGCATCAGGTTTCAACACGGCCTGATAGTCCGCGAGCACCGCTTCATCGCTGACACGGATATAGACCATCGACATGTGCGGGCTTTGATGCCCAAGCACGTCCATGATCGTCTGCATCCGCGCACCGCCTTCGGCGAGTTCCGTGCCGACCGTATGGCGGAAGCGATGTGCCGAGATGAGGTTCTGCCCTTTTCCGTCGACCAGGCCGAGTCGGTGAGAGATGTCTTTGAGTGGATAATTGAACAGGTAGTCGGGCGAGATCGCGACACCGCGGCGGTAGAAGAGCAACTTGACGTATTGGCCGGTTCTGGCATCCGGGACCGGGCGTTCGTCCGACTTTGCGCGCAGGTCGATGACCTTGCGAAGAGCTTCAGCAGCCTCAGGGTGAAGCGGCACGAGCCGTTCCCTGTAGGTCTTTCCCGCCGGAATGCGCAGCCGTGGCGTTCCGTCCGGATAGGCGTCCAGACAGTCGACGGGCAACCTTGCGATCTCTGTCCGACGGGCGCCGGACCATCGCGCGATCAGAATCGCGGCGCGCTGGAAATCGCAGGGAAGCTTGCGGACCTCTTCCATGAGCGGGCCAAGCTGTTCGGCGGGGATATACCGAGGCAAGCGCTGCGGAAGGCGGGGAAGATCGCGGGTGTTCAGAACTGGTCGCGTCGGGAAATCCGGCCATTCCCAGGCCGCCCCCTCGCTGAGGAATTGCGCGACATGAAGTGCACGGGATCTTTGGGCGGTAATCGACAATGGACGCTTGGTTCTGGCGCCGACTTGGCTCCTAAGATCGATCAGGAAGGCGGTCATTACCTCGGACGTGACATTTGCGAACTTCTCGATCTTTGGATCGTGGCGAACCAGGAAGTCGACAAAGCGGCGGAGCGACACGGCGCAGTGGTCGACCGTCACCCTGGAAAGGCTGGTGCGCTTGATCTCCAGCCAGCGCTCGATGAAAACACCCATATCCGGCCTCGGATAGACATAAGGCCTGCGCTTGTCGGCGGTCATTCGCGGTCGCGCGATGCCGTTGCCGAGGTGGTGCAGGACAAGCTGTGTCTGTCGGACATAGCGGTGCCAGAAATGGGCGGTCGTCTTGGCCTTCTGCGGGTCGTAGCCATGGAAGCGCTTCATCAGGGAAGACGCCGCATATGCAGAAATTGCATCGTTCAACGCTTCGAGGTCGTCGGAGGTGATCAGGTCAGGCGAACGTATGCCGGCATGAAGCGCGATGCGGGAAACCACCCAGATGGCCGACCCCTGTGGTGTCGTCTGGTGATACCCCATCGCTTTCTGGCGCTTGCGGAGATCCGGAATGCCCAGATCGATGCCCAGCTGATTTGCGAGTTGGGCGGCATACATGGGCGAAATCGACAGGAGAAACCCATAGTCGAGGCGGAGGCGGTCCGTGAAGGCGAGGTAGTAGAGATATTGCCGCGCCCAGAACGAGGCGGGGTGTTCAGGTGTGAAGGCGGACGTTCCGTGAAGTCGGCCGAGCCGAACCTCAAGCGGTTGTTCGCACCAAAGAGCGAGATCGGGAAAAGCGGCGACGAACTCTCGACGTTGAGCGATATACCGGTTCTTCATATTGCGGGTCATGTCGAGGCTGAGGATGGATGCGCGGTATTCCTCCTCCCCGCTATGCGACGGCGCGATGTCGGTCGGAAACGTCATCAGGGCATCCGGCAAGGGGGCCGTCATGGCTTCAGCCCCATTGCACGGCTGTACTCGGCGAGCACAGTGGCGTCGGACACGCGAGTATAGATGCGCGTCGATTCCGGTGATACATGCCCGAGCCGGCGCTGCAGGGTCAGCTCTCGCATGCCGGCTTCCCACATGCGGGTGGCGTGGGTATGTCGCAGCGCATGCGGTGTGACGCCGGGCGATTTGATCCCGGCGCGTTCCGCCGCTCGCGCGAAGGCTTTTGCCAACGCGGCATAGGACAAGGGCTCAGACCGCCTCGTGCCGTTTCCGCCGACGAGAAAGATGAACGGCGTCTCTGTCTCGCGGGGACGGTCACGCATGACATAGGCGCTGATGGTATCGAGGGCCTGCCCGTCATGGAGGTCGACAACACGCTCGACGCGCGACTTTCCGCGTGCCCCTTTCGGGTGGTCAGCGCGACATCGAACGGTTACGCGCCGCCGCCCATAGGCGATATCCTCGAGATGCAGACTGAGCGCTTCGCCTGGCCTCAGCCCGCCGTGCAGCATCAGCAGCACAAGGGCGCGATCGCGTAGGCTGGTCAGCTCGGCGAGTAGACGTTCGATTTGGTCGTCGCTCAACGGGCGAGGCAGGCGGTGAACGCTGCGGACACGGATCACGCGCACACTCGCTGAGCGACGGGAAATGCCTTCAAAGAACGGTCTGTGCCGATCAGTGACCGCAGGCTTGTTGATACTCTTGCTGACCCGCATCGGGTTCGGCGGGGTCAGCGTCCCTGCGATGATCGCCCAGTCGCAGAAAGATGACATTGCCGCCAGCGCTCGATTGACCGTTGCCGGTGACAGCCGATCCGGGCCAGCCGCGGTTGCGGATCGGCCGGGGCGCATATCGATCCGGTCATGCAGGTAAGCGATCAGATCGACGGCGTTCGAAATGTTGAAGCCCTGCCACTCGAGCCCTCGGGCTTCGAAGAACTCCCACACGCGCCGCAGGTCGTAGGCATAGGAGCGAATGGTGTTGGGGGATGAGCCCCGAGCGTCAAGATAACGGAGGAAATCGTGAATCGGTTCGACGGAATTACCAGCATCGTCGCGGACAAAATAGCGAGGGACAGTCCCCTCTGGAGTTCTGGTGACTTGCATAATCGGTCCTCGGAAAAAGGTGAAAACTTCAGCCTTGGAGGTGAAATCGCAAGTGTCCAGATAATCGATGCCAGCAAGGAGATCACCGCGGACGTTCGGCACCGGGCGCTGCGCCACCATGCCGAGGGCATCTTCATGGCCGAGACGTTTTTCGGTCCCACCCTCACACTCTCGACCGGGCGCATCATTCCGACCCGCTGGGTGGGCGAGCAGCATGTGAAGGAAGATCTCGGCTTCATCCCCAGCTTCGCTGACTGGGTGAAGGCCATCCGGCCCGAGCCCTGGATGGGCCGGGCCGAGCGGCTCGAGGCGCTGGTCGATCCGCATTTCGCCTCGCCCGTGATTGAGGTCGCTTGACATGACCGACCCGGCCTATCAACGCCTCGGCCTGCCAGCGACGGCCTCGCCCTACACCGTCCTGCGGTCGGCGGTCCGGGCGCTGCACCCCGACACGCGCGCGGTTCGCGGTTTCCGGGCTGCGCGCAAGCGCTTCTACCGGCAGATGCTCTGCGCGCATGCCGCGCGACAGGCGGCGGGCGACAGTCCCACCGGCTGATCGCCACCAACCACTCCTTCATCCCGACACAACGCCCGGCCGCTCGGCCGGGTCTTTCCCATTCAGGAGGTCCCCATGGCGGATTACTTCACCCATTTCTCTTGCCTGCTCGATGTCGGCACCCCCGACAAGGCGGCCCGCGCGCTCGCGCTGTTCCAGGAACTTCGCGCCGCAGATCAGGACGCCGACGACCCGGAGGTCGCGGGCTTCGACCTCGTGCGCCAGGATGCGCCCGACGGCAGCGCCCTCTGGATCCATGACGACGAGCACGGCGATGTCGAAGCCGTCATCCGCTTCGTCCTGCGCCTTGCAGACGAACTCGACCTCACTGGCCTCTGGGGCTTCCAGTACGCTCTGACCTGTTCCCGGCCCCGACTCGAGGCCTTCGGCGGTGGCGCGCATGTCATTGATCTGGGCGCCCGCAAATCCACCGGCTGGACGAGCAGCCAGGAATGGCTGGCCGCCGCGCTGAACGGGGAGGACGCACATGCCTGAGATCATCTGCACCACCGTCTACCAGTTCCCGGAACTCTCGGAGGCCGCCAAGGAAAAGGCGCGCAGCTGGTATCGCGAGCTCGGCCCCCACGACGACTGGTGGGACGCGGTCTATGAGGATTTCGAGCGGGTCTGCGAGATCCTCGGCATCCGCCTGAAGACCACACCCGTCCGCCTGACGGGCGGCGGGTCGCGCGCCAAGCCCTGCATCTGGTTCTCCGGGTTCTGGAGCCAGGGCGACGGGGCTTGCTTCGAGGGCTACTGGTCCCACGCCAAGGGCGCCGCCGCGCGCATCCGGGATTACGCGCCCACGGACGCGACGCTGCATGGCATCGTCGATCGGCTGCAGGCCATCCAGCGGCGGAACTTCTACCAACTCGCTGCCGAGGTCAGCCACCGCGGCCGCTACTACCACGAATACACCATGTCGGTGGACGTCACCCGCGACAGCCCGCCCTGGCAGCCGCCGACCGAAGACGCCGAGGAGATCGTGACCGAGGCGCTGCGTGATCTGGCCCGCTGGCTCTACCGCCAGCTTCAGGCTGAATACGACCACCTGACCTCGGACGAGGCCATAGAGGAGGGGATCATCGTCAACGAGTACACCTTCACCGAAGAAGGGCGCCGGTTCGGGTGAGAGCGCGGGCAGTTCATTTGATCTTTACAATGAGGCCATATGATCTATATTCAGGCCAATGGAGGACGCCATGTACGTTGCTGAGAAAATCAGGGAACCTGCACAGGTTAACGCCGTCGCGTTGAAGGCTTACGCGCGCGTGGTCGATGCTTGGGGCCTTAACCTGAACGAAGCGGCTGGCCTTGCCGATATGACGGTGAGCACGTGGAAGCGTGCCAAGAAGCCGGATTTCGCGGGGGAACTGACCAAGGATCAACTGCTGCGGCTCAGTGCGGTGATCGGCATCTACAAATCGCTCGAACTCTATTTCTCCGAGCCGCTCGCGCGAAGCTGGTTCACCCGGCCGAACACGGGGCCGCTCTTTGGGGGCAGCCGTCCGGTTGACACGGCGATCGACGGCGGCTTGCCGCAAATTCTCGCGGTTCGGACCTATCTGGATGCGCTGCGTGGTGGGGCATGAAGCAGACCGAGATTTCTGATCGTGGTCTCGTTCGTCTCCTGCCCGCCACTTACCACAAGCCGCCATCCCTGCGCGGTCTCGTCGATACCGAAGACGAGATGGAGATCCTGGCAGAAATCGAGGGCCTGACCAGCGGCCGTCTTCTGGCGGAACGTGGCCGCAACCCGCATCTGGACCCGCGCGAGCTGGCCTGGCAGCGGCGCAGCCGTGATCTGCGCCTCTATGGCGACAGTCACGTCAACGCCGCCTTTACCTACACCCGCGCCGGCGGAAACCGCTTCAACACCGAAGAGCGCGGCGCCTGGTACTGCGCATGGGACGTGATGGTTTCCGTCAGCGAAGTGGCGTGGCACCGCACGCGCGAACTCGGCTTTGTGGGCAGCTATCATGACAGCGCCCGCTATGTGGAACTGCTGGCGGATTTCATCGGGATCTTCGATGATCTGACCGATGAGCCGGAACACCCAGCGCTGCATCCCGATCCGGCTGTCGGATATCCCGAGGGCCAAAGCCTGGCCCAACATCTTCGCCGGGCTGGATCGCGGGGCCTGATCTATCCCTCGGTCCGGGCTCCCGCGCCGGGCGGGAATTGCCTCGTCTGCTTTGAGCCGCACGCCATTCAGAACGTCCGGCCGGGCGCGGCTTGGGATCTTGTTTGGGATGGAACGCCGCACTACTCGATTACGGCCGTCGGCTGACGAGTAATGTCGCATGCGCTTTTTTGGGGGGGCGAAGACATGAAACCGGCAAACGGCAACAGGCCGGACGTCACGCATTTGAAGCCGTGTGACCATCAGTTGTTCTTTGAGGCTTTGGACTGAGTCCGCCGGTCTTCTGGGCTTCCTATAGACGCGCTGAGGAAGGCGACGTCTCGGCCCCAAGAGACCACTATAGTTTTCTTCGATGAGGTTGCTTTTCCAGCGTTATGGACGCTCCAATATCACCATTTCCAAAGAATTGATGGACTAGCCCCACGTGAAGGGAGATCTGAAGACGCTGGGTCGAAAGACGGCAACGACTTGCAGCGGTTGCCGAAGGTCTCAGCGGTGTACGTCCCGGTCTGCCGCCGCGACCAGACCTTGGTCCTTCGGACAGGAGCTTGACCGAGGCTGATGTCCCAAAGGGCAAATCTGCCAATCTATAGGTTGGCAACTACGCCCGGTTTGCCAAGCCACGGTATGGCAGAAGCTCCGGAAGGCCGGAGCTAGCCGGTGCCGTGCTCACTTGTTCCCGTCGATCCACTTCGACATCAGCCCCTTGTCGCGGAAACACTCATCCGGGACGGCGCGGCGTTTGATCCGGGCGAGGCGCTCGGCGAAGGCGACCTGTTTGGACGAGGGCAGGCTGTCCAGCGCTGTCGCGGGTGTGAGCTTGGCTTGTGCGTCGATCCAGGCGCTCAAGGAGCGCCGATCTTGCTGAACTTCCCATGGCAGAAGCGTCTGGTTGCGCAGGGCCAGCGCGCGCGCATAGGCGATCTGCTTGGGCGTCGCGGGCAGGGCGTAAGTGGTGCTTTCCATCGGGGATCTCCCTTCATAGCTTGGTTTCAAAATAGAACATAATAGGAACAAAAGCAAGCCGCCTGCGGAAATCATGGGGTTTGAGAGGAAGAGGAGGGCGGGGGAAGATCAGGCCTGAGGGTGCCCGAGAGAGGGTGTCCGGGCCTGATCCTGTTCCTCTTTCCGGAGTTTCTCGATGACCCATCTCACCCCCTTTGCGACCGAGCGCGCCCTTGCGCCTGTCGCCCCTATCCCGTCCCTCGATACGGCTGCTGCGATCATGAGCGTGGCCGAAGCGCTGCAGACTGATCTGGCGCAAGGTTTCCAGATCGACGCGCTGCGCCTGCGCCTTGAAATGGAGCGCGCCTTTGGCGGCTCTGACGCGACCGGCGCCTGGGACTGGAAGCTGGCCTATGAAGCAGGCGAGGCAGCGCTGGTCTTGTTCCTGCGGAAGTTTGGCCGCGCGCTGTTGGCGCGGGCGGGCTCGCCCGCAGCGCTGTTGCCGATCCTTGCCAAGGTGTCCTGCCTTTTGCCGACCCATACGCGGCGGTCCGAGGAGATGGAGCGGTTCCAGCAGTTCTCGACGCCGTTGCCCATGGGGTTGGCCGCAATGGCTGCAGCGCAGATCACTGCGCGCGATCTGGTGCTGGAGCCATCGGCTGGGACGGGCCTTCTGGCGGTCCTCGCGGAAATCGCGGGCGGCAGCCTCGCGCTGAACGAGCTTGCCGACACCCGCGTTGATCTCCTCCGTCGCCTGTTTCCGGGCCGGCCTGTCACGGGCTTTGACGCAGCCCAGATCGACGATCATCTGGACGCAGGGTTGCGCCCGAGCGTGATCCTGATGAACCCGCCGTTCTCGGCGGTGGCCAATGTCGATGCCCGCAGCACCGAGGCGACAGCGCGGCATCTGCGCTCTGCGCTCGCGCGCCTGGTCCCCGGCGGACGGCTGGTCGCCATCACCGGTGCCAGTTTCGCGCCCGATGCGCCCGCCTGGGCTGAGACCTTCGGTCGCCTGACCGAGACCGCGCATCTGGTCTTTACAGGTGCCGTATCCGGTGCCGCGTTTGCCAAACACGGCACCAGCTTTGAGACGCGGATTTCGGTCTTCGACAAATGCCGCGGTGGCGAGGCGGGCGGCATCACAGCCGATCTGGCGCGCCCGATTTCGCCTGATGTCGCCAGCCTGCTGTCGCTGATCACTACCCATGTCCCCCCGCGCCTCGAACTGGCGCAGGTCGCTCCAGCCGGGCAGGGCCCCACTTCCCCCTTCCCGGGAAATCCTGCCCGCACCACGCGCACAGGCATCAGCTCGTCGCGCGCCACGCCTGCAACAGCCCCCACCAACACCGTGGTGCAGATCGAGGCCGCAGACCTCGCCTATACCCTGCGCGATGCAACCGAGGACGGGGCCAGCACGCGCCTGTCGGATGCCATTTATGAGACCTTCCGGCTGCAGGCGATCGACATCCCCGGCGCTACACCGCACCCGACCAAGCTGGTGCAATCGGCGGCCATGGCCTCGGTCGCGCCCCCAAAACCCAGCTACCGGCCCAAGCTTCCAACCGCCATCCTGCACGATGGCCTTCTGTCCGACGCGCAGCTTGAGACCGTGATCTACGCGGGCGAGGCGCATGGCGCGCATTTCGCCGGGTCTTGGTCCGTGGATGAGACCGGCGATATGGTCTCGGCCGCCAAGGACGATGATCCCGACGCCATCCGTTTCCGGCGCGGGTTTTTCCTCGGCGATGGCACAGGCGCGGGCAAGGGCCGTCAGTCGGCCGGGATTGTGCTCGACAACTGGTGCCAAGGTCGGCGCAAGGCGCTCTGGATCTCGAAGAGCGACAAGCTCCTCGAGGACGCTCAGCGCGACTGGTCTGCCCTTGGCCAGGAGCGGCTGCTGGTCACGCCGCTCTCACGATTTGCCCAAGGCCGCGACATCCCGCTTTCTGAGGGCATTCTGTTCACCACCTATGCCACGCTGCGCTCCGAGGAGCGGGGGGCAAAAAAGTCCCGCGTCGACCAGATCGTCGACTGGCTCGGGGCTGATTTCGACGGGGTGATCCTGTTTGACGAAAGCCATGCCATGGCGAATGCCGCAGGATCGAAGGGCGAACGCGGCGACACGGAAGCCTCGCAGCAGGGCAGGGCGGGCCTGCGGCTCCAGCACAAGCTGCCCAATGCCCGTGTGGTCTATGTTTCCGCCACGGGGGCGACAACAGTGCACAACCTCGCCTATGCGCAACGCCTCGGGCTTTGGGGCGGCGAAGATTTCCCTTTCGCAACCCGTGCCGAGTTTGTGCAGGCCATTGAGGCCGGCGGCGTCGCCGCGATGGAGGTCCTCGCCCGCGACCTGCGGTCGCTCGGCCTCTACACCGCCCGGTCACTTTCCTATGACGGCGTCGAATACGAGATGCTCGAGCACGCGCTGACGCAGGAGCAGCGTGGCATCTACGATGCCTATGCCGGGGCCTTCGCCATCATCCACAACAACCTGGCCGCCGCGATGGAAGCTGCAAACATCACTGGAGATTCTGGCACACTGAACCGGCAGGCCAAGTCTGCCGCCCGCTCGGCGTTTGAATCCGCCAAGCAGCGTTTCTTCGGCCATCTGCTCACCTCGATGAAAACCCCGACCCTGATCGCTGCCATCGACGCCGATCTCGCCGCAGGCCACGCAGCGGTGATCCAGATCGTCTCGACAGGCGAGGCGCTGATGGAGCGCCGCCTGTCGGACATCCCCACGGACGAGTGGAACGATGTGCGGGTGGATATCACGCCAAGAGAGGCTTGCCTGGACTACCTCGCCCATTCCTTCCCGGTGCAGCTCTATGAGCCGTTCACCGATAGCGAAGGCAATCTCTCCTCGCGGCCCGTCACGCGCGACGGCCAGCCGGTGGAATGTCGCGAAGCTGCGCGCAGGCGCGACGCGCTGATCGAGCATCTGGCCTCGCTGCCGCCGGTGCCCGGCGCGCTGGACCAGATCGTCCAGCGCTTCGGCACCGATCTGGTGGCCGAGGTCACGGGCCGTTCGCGCCGCATTGTGAGGAAGGGCGAGGGTGCTGCCGCGCGCCTTGTCGTCGAAAGCCGGGCGGGGTCTGCCAATCTCGCGGAAACCGCCGCCTTCATGGATGACCAGAAGCGCATCCTGATCTTCTCGGATGCGGGCGGCACGGGGCGCAGCTATCACGCCGATCTCGGCGCCAAGAACCAGCGCCTGCGGGTCCACTACCTTCTGGAACCCGGCTGGAAGGCCGATGCGGCCATTCAGGGACTGGGCCGCACCAACCGCACCAACCAGGCGCAACCACCGCTGTTCCGGCCCGTTGCTACCGATGTGAAAGCAGAGAAACGTTTCCTCAGCACCATCGCGCGTCGCCTCGACACGCTCGGGGCGATCACGCGCGGCCAGCGTCAAACCGGCGGGCAGGGGCTGTTCCGGCCCGAGGACAATCTGGAGTCTCCCTATGCCCGCGATGCCTTGCGCCAGCTTTACCGCCGCATCTATCGCGGCGATGTCGCGGGGTGCTCACTTGGGGCGTTTGAGGATGCGACCGGCCTCAGCCTGACGGATGACAACGGTCTGAAGGATGACCTGCCGCCGATCACGACCTTCCTCAATCGCCTGCTGGCGCTGACGATCGACATGCAGGCCGTGCTCTTTTCGGCCTTTGAGGAGCTTCTGGACCAACGGATCGAAGGCGCCATCGCCGCCGGGGTCTATGATCTCGGGCTCGAGACGCTGCGCGCCGAGAGCTTCCGGGTGACGGATGCGCGGGTGATCTACACCCATCCCGGCTCCGGTGCGGAAACCCAACTGCTGACCATCGCGGAGAAGCGGCGCAATACGCCGACCTCGCTGGCCGATGCGCTGGACTGGCTCGGTGATCCAAAGGCGCGCCTGATGGTCAACAGCCGTTCGGGCCGTGCCGCTGTGCAGGTGCCCGCCACCAGTCTGATGCTGGACGACGGCACGATCGAACCCCGCCTGCGGCTGATCCGCCCGACCGAGGCGAGCACGGTTCCGGCCAAGATCATGGACGACACCCACTGGCTCGAGGCCGACCGCGCGGCCTTCGCCGCCTCTTGGACTGCGGAACTGGCCGAGGTGCCCGAGTTTTCGGAAGCCACGCTGCATATCGTGGCGGGCCTCTTGCTGCCGATCTGGAAGCAGCTCCCACAGGATGAAACCCGCGTCTACCGGCTGCAGACCGATGACGGTCAGCGCATCATCGGTCGCCGCGTTTCGCCGTCGTGGGTCGCGACCACACTTGCCGCCGATGCGCCGAAGCTCACGGCGGCGCAGGTCCATGCCCTTGTTCTGGAGGGCAAGACCGTGGTGCGCTTGGCCGAAGGGATGGAGCTGCACCGCTCGCGCGTCATGGGCGTCAACCGGATCGAGCTGTCGGGCTTTTTGGGTGCCGCCAAGGACCGGCTGAAGGCAGATGGGTTCTTCTCGGAGATCATCGCCTGGAAGCTGCGGCTCTTCTGCCCAGCAGACTCCAGCGGCGTCACAGTGCTTGATCGTCTGCTTGCACGTTGTCCTGTGACAGGACTACATGCGCGTGGAGGGTGCTGAGCCATGTATTCCGAGACTGAAGATGTGATCCGCGCTCTGGCGGAGAACGCAGAGAGCGTGTGTCGCGCCTACCTTCCCGCCGGACGGCGGGAAGGGTCCTACTGGATCGTCGGCGATTTGCAGAACAACCCCGGCCGGTCGCTCTTCGTGCGGCTGACTGGACCCACATCAGGACCGGGGGCCCGTGGCAAATGGCAGGACGCGGCTGTCGGACTGCATGGCGATCTCCTCGACATCATCCGCGAGCGAACCGGGATCTCGCGCTTTCCCGAACTTCTGGCCGAGGCCCGGGCGCATTTGGGCCGTCCGCAGCCGGTCCCCCCGGATGCACCAGTGCCGAAGAAGGCCAAAGCCCCCGGTGGCACGCCAGCGGCGGCGGCGCGATTGTTTGCAGCCTCGGTGCCGGTCGCAGGCACGCTTGCCGACACCTACCTCCGCTCCAGAGGCATCACCCAAGGCGGCACGATGAGCGCGCTGCGCTTCCACCCGAAGTGCTGGCATCGAGATGAGGGCCAGACCAGCAGCATCCCCAGACCGGCGCTGATCGCCGCAGTCACCGATGGGGCAGGGGCCTTGCAGGGCGTGCATCGAACCTGGCTGGCAGCTGACGGACAGGGGAAGGCGGCTGTCGAGACGCAGCGGCGGGCCATGGGTCACCTCCTCGGCAATGCCGTCAGGCTGATCCCGTATGACGACATCCTCGTTATCGGCGAGGGCATCGAGACCATGCTGTCCCTGTCCGAGGCGGCCCCCTGCCTTCCCGTCTGGGCGGCGCTCTCGTCGGGTCACCTCGGGGCGGTCCTGCTGCCGGAGGGGCTTCAGCGCCTCTACATCGCCATCGACCGCGATCCTGCCGGCCAACGCGCGGCAGAGAAGTTGAGCGCCAGAGCCTCCGAGGTCGGGATTGCCGTTCGGGTGCTGGAACCGCGGCTCGGGGATTTCAACGATGATCTCCGGGCGTACGGCAAGGAGGCGCTGCGCCAGCATCTGGCAGGGCAGATCGGGCCCGAGGATCGGCAGCGCCTGTTGGGCTGAGCAACATCGCGCAAGGGGCAGTCCGGGATAGCGGGGCAGGGGTCACGGATCCTTGTCATGGTTCTGGACCGTCGCCTTCGCCTTTTCCCGGGTAAATCTCATCCACCCGACACCCGAGCGGCCTTCAAGAGATGGGCAGGCGGCCGTCAAAGGGGACGCCCCATCAAGGGCGGCAGGCAAGCTATTTCCACCGCGGGGGACGAGCCCCCGCTTTGCATCGCGAAACAAATAGCTTGCCTGCCGCCCTCCTCCACATGCGTTCCGGCCCCGAAGGCGGGGTGAGGGGGCGTCCCCAGTGACAGCTTTCGCAGCCCATGAAGGCCGCGCGGGTTGTCGCGCGGATGAGACAGGCCCGGAGGCAAGAAACTGATGACGATCCACACTCACGACGACACGTATGAACCCGCCCACACCGCATCCCAGACCGCCCATGCGCTCGACGAGTTGCAGCTTTATGGCTTCCGTCCTTTTGATGAGCCCGATCCGCGCCCGATGCCCGATGGGCAGCGCCTTGCGGTCGCCGTCGCCGACATCTTCGATGCCCTCGTCGCGAGCCTTGAAGACACCCGCATGGAACCCGACCTCGAAGAGGTGCTCTGGGGCCAGGTCAACCTCTTCCACCGCGCCACGGCGAGGATTGAGCGGTCGCTCGACGAGAACGAGCAGGCGCAGCGCCGCCTTCAGCGCGAGCAGGACGGCTCCGAGGTGAAATCCACCGAACTCGAGCGCCTGACGGCCGAAGGCCTGACGCTGATCGAACGGCGCAACTGCATGGATATGATGCGAGATCACGCCGCCACCGAGTTCGTCCATCACACGGGATCGACTTGGCGGCCTCGCACCGGCTCGATGGTGAACCGCCAGCACATGACCGCAGCTCTGATCGACAGCCGCGATTTCCTCGCCGCCAAGCGCCGCGCAGAGACCGAGGTGATGCTTCCCGCAGGTCCCAAGGTTGCCCTCACCGGTGGGACCGACTTCAACGATCATCGCCTGATCTGGGGCAAGCTCGACCAGGTCCGGACCAAGTATCCCGACATGGTCCTCCTGCACGGTGGAAGCCCGAAGGGCGCAGAGCTCATCGCCGCCAAATGGGCCGAGGCTCGCAGCGTGACGCAGGTGGCCTTCAAGCCCGACTGGACCAAGCACGCCAAGGCCGCGCCCTTCAAGCGCAACGACGCGATGCTCGATGTGCTGCCCGTGGGCGTCCTCGTTTTCCCGGGCACGGGTATCCAGGAGAACCTTGCCGACAAGGCTTCGAGGCTCGGCATCCCGGTCATGAAGTTCGAGAAGGGGGCGTGAGCCCCCTTTTTCCCATCGCGGGGAAATCGAGGTGGAAGCGCACTCTTCCACCTGATATTGTGTAGGAAACCTCAATTGATCACTACATGTACCATAGCCCGATCCAGCTCGATGTCTTCCCGATTGACGTGCAGATGCGCCGGATCGATCCGGCGCGCAACATGCGTCGCTTCTATCGGCTGAGCGTACAGCGCGATCTTTTCGGCCGTGCTAGCCTCGTGCGCGAGTGGGGTCGGATCGGCTTCCGTGGCCAGATGATGATCGAGACCCACCCGGACGAAGGCAAAGCGATCACCGCGTTGATGAAGCTCGCAGCAGTGAAGAAGCGGCGGGGCTATGAGGCTCTGCACTCAGGCAATTAGTCTTGATCGCATTGATTGCGATGATTACACTCCTCTCAGGAGGATATCATGGCAAGCATTACCATCCGGAACCTTGATGATGACGTGAAGCGCCGCCTTCGCATCCGCGCGGCCGAGCATGGCCGTTCGATGGAAGAGGAGGCGCGCGAGATATTGCGCCACGTCGTTGGTGAGGCAAAACCCAACCACGATCTTGCCGCGGCGATCCGCGCGCGTGTCGCGCCTCTGGGCGGCATTGATCTCGACCTTCCGCAGCGCGAAGCCATGCGTGAACCGCCCGCGTTCGACCAGGCCTGACGCATGATCATTCTCGATACGAATGTCATCTCCGAGCTGTTGCGCCCGGCCCCGGAGCCCAAGGTCGAACACTGGCTGTCCGCGCAGGACGGGCTGAACGTCTACCTGACCTCGATATCGGAGGCAGAGCTGCGCTATGGTCTCGCGATCATGGGGAACGGCAAACGCCGCGCCGCGCTGGTTGACGCTGTGGACCGCATCCTGCACGAGGACTTGGCCGGGCGTATCCTGCCCTTCGACAGCGACGCCGCGCAGTCCTATGCCACCATTGCCGCCGGACGACGCGCCGCCGGGCGGCCGATCGCCCAGGCGGATTGCCAGATCGCATCCATTGCGCACGCCTGCGGCGCCACCGTCGCCACACGCAATACGCCTGACTTCGAGGGTTGCGATATCGACCTGATCAACCCCTGGACTACCGCATGAACGCCGTTGAGATTGAACAAGCCGTTTCCGAACTCGCCGAGCAGCCGTTTGACGCGGCAGAGTTCCCCTATGCCTTCCTCATGGCCTTCGGAAACAAGGACACGACGATCAAGCGCTTGCGCACCGGCGCGTCGAACAAGTCCGACCTCGGCGGCGTCCTTCAGACCAACAACATCCACCTGACAACCTGCGCCCCGGGCGACATCGCGGCGACCCTGACCGCCCTTCGCGACAGCCCCGCCACCACCCGCGCCAAGGCGAAGTTCATCCTCGCCACCGACGGCATCGACCTCGAGGCCGAGGACATCACGACCGGCGAAACCATCGCCTGCCGCTACACTGATTTCCCCGACCATTTCGGCTTCTTCCTGCCGCTCGCAGGCATCTCCACCGTCAAGCAGATCCGCGAAAGCGCCTTCGACATCCGCGCGACCAGCCGCCTCAACCGGCTCTATGTCGAACTGATCAAGGACAACCCCGACTGGGGCAGCGCCGACAAACGCCACGACATGAACCACTTCATGGCAAGGCTGATCTTCTGCTTTTTCGCCGAAGACACCGACATCTTCGTCAGCGACAACCTGTTCACCGCCACCATCGCCCAGATGGCCAACCGTGACGGGTCGAACACGCACGAGGTCATCGGCGAAATCTTCCGCGCGATGAATACCCCCATCGCGAAACGGGCCGAGGCCAAGCTGCCCCGTTGGGCCGACGCCTTTCCCTATGTGAACGGCGGGCTCTTTTCAGGCAGCACCGATGTGCCGCGCTTTTCCAAGATCGCGCAGCGCTACCTGTCCCATATCGGCAGCCTCGATTGGACGCAGATCAACCCCGACATCTTCGGGTCGATGATCCAGGCTGTCGCGGATGAAGAGGAACGCTCGGTCCTCGGCATGCACTACACCTCCGTGCCGAACATCCTGAAGGTGCTGAACCCGCTCTTCCTAGATGACTTGCGCGCGGAACTGGAGGCGGCGGGCGACAATGCGCGCAAGCTGGCCAATCTGCGCGCCCGGATGGCCAAGATCCGCGTCTTCGATCCCGCCTGCGGGTCGGGCAACTTCCTTGTCATCGCCTACAAGGAAATGCGCGCGCTGGAATATGAGATCAACAAGCGCCGGGGCGAGCCGCAGCGGCGCACCGACATTCCCCTGACCAACTATCGCGGGATCGAGCTGCGGGATTTCTCGGCCGAGATCGCGCGGCTGGCGTTGATCATCGCGGAATACCAATGCGACGTGACCTATCGCGGCCAGAAAGAGGCGCTGGCCGAGTTCCTGCCGCTGGACGCGCAGAACTGGATCACCTGTGGCAACGCCCTGCGGCTGGACTGGCTGTCGGTCTGCCCGCCCACGGGGACGGGGGTGAAGTTTCAGGCCGATGACCTGTTCATGTCGCCGCTGGATCAGGCGCAGATCGACTTCGCGAATGAGGGGGGCGAGACCTATATCTGTGGGAACCCGCCTTATCTTGGGTCAACGTGGCAGAGCACCGAACAGAAAGAAGATTTGCAGCGCATATTTGACGGGCGCACGAAAAGCTGGAAGTCGCTCGACTATGTCGCGGGCTGGTTCATGAAGGCCGCCGATTACGGGCTGCACACGCCCACTGTTTCGGCATTCGTGTCCACCAACTCGATTTGTCAGGGGCAGCAGGTGCCGATCCTCTGGCCGCTGATCTTCAAGACAGGGCATGAGATTGCTTTTGCCCATACGAATTTCAAATGGGCAAACCTTGCCAGCCACAATGCTGGCGTGACCGTGGTCATAGTTGGAATATCAAACCGCGCTGGCCACACCAGAAAGCTTTTCTCGTTAACTTCGGAAGGTGAAACCGAAGTCAAAGAGTCCGGATTCCTGAACGCCTATTTGATCAACGGTGCAAACGTAATCGTAGAGAAGCGGTCAAAGCCACTGTCCTCGCTGGCCGAAATGACATTCGGTAGCAAGCCTGTTGACGGGGGGAATCTGCTGCTTAGTCCAGACGAAGTTTCAAGCTTGGCCCTAACCCCAGAACAGCGGCGAAAATTTGTCCGCCCCATTCTTGGTTCTGAAGAGTTCATTGCAGGCAAGCAACGATACTGCCTTTGGATCAAAGATACTGAGGCAGAACAGGCCAAAGAAATCCCTGCGATTGAGAGGCGACTTGAGGCTGTGCGCTCAATGCGCCTCGCAAGCACAAAGGTTGCAACACAGCAAGGGGCTAAGTGGCCTCACAGGTTCGACGAACGCCGTCAAATAGGCGATGAGAAAGTGATCGCAATCGCGGCGATTAGTTCTGAGAATCGCGAATATCTTCCGTGTGGCCCCCTCCCTAATGGAACCATTATTTCCAACAAGCTTTTCGCCCTCTACGACGCCCCGCTCTGGAACATGGCGCTGATCGCCTCGCGCCTGCATTGGGTCTGGATCGGCACGGTTTGCGTGCGGATGCGAACCGATTTCAGCTATTCCAACACCCTTGGCTGGAACACGTTCCCTGTCCCCAAACTGACCGAAAAGAACCGCGCCGACCTGACAGCGGCGGCCGAAGGCATCCTTCTGGCCCGCGAGGCGCATTTCCCCGCCACCATCGCCGACCTCTACGACCCCGAAAAAATGCCCACCAACCTCCGCGCCGCCCATGACCACAACGACGAGGTGCTGGAACGCATCTACATCGGCCGCCGCTTCCGCAACGACACCGAACGGCTGGAAAAACTGTTCGAGATGTACACGCGGATGACGACGAAGGTGAGCGCATGACCCATCCAACTGAACCACTGGCGCTGAACAAGGCTGTCTACAAGGATTTAAACTCTCGCCAAAAGGAAACCTACAATTTCCACCGTGTGGCGGGGCGCTTGGCTGAATATGGATATAACAGCATCCTTTTGTCGGATGACTGGCTTGGTGCAGATTTCATCGCATACCATAATGACGGCAAGCGGTTTTATCGTGTTCAACTCAAGGGGCGCATGACTATCGACGACAAATACGTCGGCAAGGAGCTGTACATCGCCTTTGTTGATCCAGACCCGGAAGGTGACCGTGTTTATGTCTACCCGCATGATGAAATGGCGAACCGGATAGATGCGGCTGGACGCATCAACGATTCTAAGTCGTGGAGCAAATACAGATCCTACTCATGGCCGAGCGTTTCTTCGTGGATGCGTGAACTGCTGGAAGAGTTCGAGGTAAAGTAATGACCAAAGGTATTCCTTCCGTCTCTGTCCAATACGCCGCCAATGGCAGCTCGACCAAGTCGAACGAACTGGGCATGCGCGCAATGCAGGAACGCGCCTATGAGAAGCGCGGCGAGCAATACCTGCTGATCAAATCGCCCCCGGCCTCGGGCAAAAGCCGCGCGCTGATGTTCATCGCGCTCGACAAGCTCCACAATCAGGGCCTGCGTCAGGCCATCGTCGTGGTGCCGGAAAAATCCATCGGGTCCAGCTTCAATGACGAACCGCTCAGCAAATATGGCTTCTGGGCCGACTGGACCGTCCAGCCGCAATGGAACCTGTGCAACGCGCCCGGCGGGGATGACGGCAAGGTCGGCGCCGTGGGCAAGTTCCTGGCAAGCGAGGACAAGGTGCTGGTCTGCACCCATGCCACGTTCCGTTTCGCCGTCGACAAGTTCGGGATCGAGGCCTTCGACGATCGCCTGATCGCGGTGGACGAATTCCACCACGTCTCGGCCAACCCCGACAACAAGCTGGGCACACATCTGGGCGCGCTGGTCGCCCGCGACAAGGTGCATCTGGTCGCCATGACTGGATCGTACTTCCGCGGCGATGCCGAGGCCGTTTTGTCGCCCGAGGACGAGGCGCGGTTCGACACGGTCACCTACACCTATTTCGAACAGCTGAACGGCTACAAATATCTCAAGTCGCTCGACATCGGGTATTTCTTCTATTCCGGGTCCTATGCGGACGACATCCTCAAGGTGCTCGACCCGACAGAGAAGACGATCCTGCACATCCCGAACGTGAACTCGCGCGAGAGCACCAAGGACAAGCATCGCGAAGTCGAGCACATCATCGACGCCCTGGGTGACTGGCAAGGCACCGACCCCGCCACAGGGTTTCAGTTAGTCAAGACGCCAGATGGGCGGGTGCTGCGCATCGCCGATCTGGTGGATGATGAACCGGCCAAGAGGGACAAAGTTTCAGCCGCGCTGAAGGACCCGGCGCAGAAGAACAACCGCGATCATGCCGACATCATCATCGCCCTGGGGATGGCGAAGGAGGGGTTCGACTGGATCTGGTGCGAGCACGCCCTGACGGTCGGTTATCGCGCCAGCCTGACCGAGATCGTGCAGATCATCGGCCGCGCCACCCGCGATTCCGAGGGCAAGACGCGCGCCCGGTTCACCAATCTGATCGCCGAGCCTGATGCCGCGGCCGAAGCCGTGACCGAGGCGGTCAACGATACGCTGAAAGCGATCGCCGCGAGCCTCCTGATGGAGCAGGTGCTGGCCCCGCGTTTCAACTTCACGCCCAAGACCGTGAAAAGTGGCCCTGTCGAAGGGTTCGACTACGGCGAGGGCGGCTATGATCCAAACAAGGAGAACGTCGGCTTCAACGAGGCCAGCGGGCAGTTCCAGATCGAGATCAAGGGCCTCGTCGAACCCAAGAGCAAGGAAGCCAAGCGCATCTGCCAGGAAGACCTTAACGAGGTGATCACGGCTTTCGTTCAGGACAAGACCACGATCGAGCGCGGGCTCTTCGATGAGGAGTTGGTGCCCGAGGAACTGACGCAGGTTCGCATGGGCAAGATCGTCGGAGCAAAGTTCCCGGAGCTGGACGCCGAGGATCAGGAAGCCGTGCGCCAGCATGCGGTGGCCGCGCTGAACCTGACCCAGAAGGCGAAAGAGATCGCTCTGTCGAGCGGCGACGACACGCAGACCACGGGAAACACAGCGCTGATCGACGGGGTGCGCAAATTCGCGATGGATGTGCGTGAGCTCGACATCGACTTGATCGACCGGATCAACCCCTTCGGCGAAGCCTATTCGATATTGGCAAAGACGATGAGCGAGGAGAGCCTTCGGCAGGTTCAGGCCGTGATCTCGGCGAAAAAAGTGCAACTGTCACCGGACGAGGCGCGCGATCTGGCGAAGCGCGCTGTCAAGTTCAAGCAGGAGCGGGGTCGTCTGCCTTCCATCACATCGCCTGATCCATGGGAGAAGAAAATGGCCGAAGGCGTGGCATATCTCGCCCGCATGAAGCAGGAGGCTGCCAATGGCTAAGGGTTTCACCGAGGACGATGATGCCCTCCTTGCTGAGCTTGGCGTCGAGGTCGAGGTCAAGAAGCAGCTCAGCCGTACACCACGTGAAGAGCGCATCATCGCAGGCTTTGAGGAAATCCTGCAATTTGCCAAAGAGCACGGTCGGCCTCCCCAACACGGGGAAGACCGCGAGATATTTGAACGTCTCTACGCCGTGCGACTTGATCGCATCCGCGACTTGCAGGAGTGCCGCGATCTCCTTGCCCCACTGGACCAGCAAGGTCTCCTTGCAGACACCTCTTCCGCTCTCCCGGCGTCAGAGCCTGATGATTTAGATGACGACGCCCTTCTCGCTGAGCTGGGCGTGGAAGTCGCTAGATCACCACTCACAGAATTGAAGCACGTCCGGTCGACAGCCGAGAAAAAGGCCGCAGATGAGGTGGCAAACCGCGAGAAATGTGAAGATTTTGCGACGTTCAAGCCGTTGTTTGAGCAGGTCCAGAAAGAGCTGGATACCGGTTTGCGCGAGACCCGCCCGTTCGAGATGAAGGCCGAGATCGAGAAAGGACGCTTTTTCATCGTCAGTGGTCAGAAAGCCTATGTCGCGGACAAGGGCGAGACTATCACCAATGAGCAAGGTCGCACGGATGCGCGTCTGCGGGTGATTTTTGACAACGGCACTGAGAGCAACATGCTGATGCGCTCGCTGCAGAGGGCGTTAAACAAGGACGACGCTGGACGCCGGATCACAGATCCATCGGCGGGGCCACTTTTTTCGGATCAGACACTCGACGGTGATGAGGCGAGCGGGATCATTTATGTTCTTCGCAGCAAATCCGATCATCCACTTGTCACGGCAAACCGGGAACTCGTGCACAAGATCGGTGTCACCAATATGAGCGTTGATAAGCGGATCGCTGGCGCGCATCTGCAGCCGACGTTTCTTATGGCGAATGTCGAGGTGGTTGCGACATATGAACTCTACAACATCAACCGGTCCAAGCTGGAGAACCTGATCCACCGCATTTTCGAACCCGCACGGCTCGAGATCGAGATCATGGATCGCTTTGGAAGGCCTGTGGTTCCGCGAGAGTGGTTCCTCGTACCCTTATTCGCGATCAACGACGCAGTCGACAAGATCAGGGACGGCACAATAACCAGCTATCGCTATGATCCCCATGCTGCCGCACTCAAGCCGATTTTGAAGTAGGATAGGCGATGGATCGGGACCGTCATACGCGTCGAGGGAAATGGTCAGAGGCAGGCGTCCCGAAAAAAGGCTGGACCTGTGTAGCGGTCGAAGACTTGGAAGAGCCCAGCCAACTCTGCGAGATGTGTGAGAGCGCCGAAATCCGGTATGCCCATATCATGGAGCATCCGGACTATCCCGGTTCGCTTCAGGTCGGCTGCGTTTGTGCTGAGCACATGGAAGAGGACTACAAGCGGCCCCGGGAGCGGGAGACGCGTCTCAGAAATTCCGCACGCCGCCGCGCCGCCTGGCCTTCTCGAAAGTGGCGCATATCCCGACAAGGCAACCCTTATATCAACACGGACGGGTTCAATCTGACAGTCTATCGGGAAGGAGCCGGATGGTCAGTGCGTGTCCTGAGAAGGGCATCGGGAGCTGTTCAGGTTGGTAGGAAGGCCTATTCAACCGAAAACGATGCAAAGCTTGCTGCATTCAATGCACTTCTCTGGGCGAAGGATCACTTGTAGCCATGCCCTTCCCGCTGTCGCCCCAGAGCATCGATGCGATCGCCGATATTATCAGCGGCGGGGGAGGGCATGACACGACGCCCCCCATCGGGATCTATCGCAGCGGGCCGAAGATCGAGAAGTTCATGCGCGCCTGCAATGTGGCCTTCACGGTGAGTGGCTCCCGCGTACCGTCGCTGGTGCAGTGCCTTATCAATCTCAACAACGGCTTTGATGCTGAGAAAGCGCTCCCAAAGATTATTGAGGCAGCCGCTGACCCACGCGATTTCATCCACGAGCCCGAGCGTCATGTCGCCGTGCTCGACCATCTCAACCGCGCGCTGCGCTTCGACGGCTTCGAGGTTCAACAGCAGGGCGGGCGGATGCGGCTTGTCGAGGCGGGCAAGAATGTCCCTGTCCTGGTGGAGCTGGCCGGTCTGTCCGAGGTGATCGACTTCGACACGGTGAGCCGCGATCTTGAACGCGCACTCGCTCATAGCCAGGCCGACCCCGAGGATGCAGTCACCGCCGCGTGCAGTACGGTCGAGAGCGTGTGCCGGTCGATCCTCATCGAGCTGGGGCAGCCGCTCCCTGCCAAGAAGGACGTGCAGGGGCTATACAATGCCGTGAAGCAACCGCTTGGTCTGTCCCCAGACCGTTCCGACATCGACCCCCTGATAGCGAATGACGTGCGGCAAATCCTTTCCGGCCTGGCCACGGTCATCGGAGGGGTAGGGGCTCTGCGCACCCACGGCGGCGACGCCCACGGCCGCGAGAAGGGCTTTGCCCGTGTTGACGCGCGGATTGCCCGTTTGTCGATCCATGCCGCGAGCACGGCAGCGCTGTTTCTGATTGAGACATGGCAACGGAAATTTCCTGCCCGCCCGCTTCCAAAAGTCGACGATCCGGCAGGGTAACGGCCAGTTTCATCCTGTCAGCAGCGCCGGTCTTGACCGGCCATCTCTCCTTCGTCGTAAGCGTTTCCTGGCCCCCACCTTCCAGCCGATAGCCTGACCTGCGATGCCGCGCCTGACGGATATTGGTGCGGGAGTTTCGCGATGGCAACTACGGGTGAGTTTCTCAGGGACTATGGCGTAGAGATACGGGGGAATGGTCAGCGGCGCTGGCCCGACGAGGTCAAGGCGCTGATCGTCGCTGAGACGTTGAAGCCGGGTGCGACGGTGAATGCGGTTGCTGCGCGTTATGGGCTTCGCGCGAACCAGCTTTCAGAATGGCGCAGTCGGGCACGCGATGGCCGGCTGGTTTTGCCTGCGGTTGAAGATGACAGCTTCTGTTTTGCGCCGGTCATGGTGTCGGATAACGGCGGGGTGCATGTGCCAGCTGTTGCGGGGCAGCCAGTCACGCCTGCAGCACCGCCCTCGGCACCAATCGAGATTGCGATGGGCCAAGTCACGATCCGATTGGACGCAGAGACGCGTTCTGACCGGATAGCCGAGATCGTGCGTGCAATCGGGGCACGGCCATGATGTTCCCTTCAAACCGCATGCGGGTTCTGGTCTCGACGCAGCCTGTGGACTTTCGCAAAGGTCACGATGGGTTGGCGGCAATCGTGTCATCGGTGCTGCGCAAGGATCCGTTCACGGGGACGGTGTTTGTCTTCCGCTCGCGCAGGGCGGATCGGCTGAAGCTGTTGTATTGGGATGGGTCTGGGCTGGTGATGGCGTATAAGCGATTGGAGGAGGCAACCTTCACTTGGCCTGCGATCAAGGACGGGATGATGGCGCTGAACCACGCCCAGTTCGAGGCCCTGTTTGCCGGGCTGGACTGGCGCCGTGTCAAGGCGCTGGAGACACGCCCACCCACTGCGACAGAATGAAACAACCATTCTCTTTTGCGTGTTTTTACTGGGGTTTTTATCATAATCTCGGGTCATGATTGAAACGCCTGTCATTGACCTTTCCACCATCCCTGCCGCGCAGCGTGCAGTGGTTGCGTCATTGATGGAAACGATCGCAGCGCTTCAGGATATTACCCAACGCCAACAGCATCTGATTGCCGAACTGAACCATGCCCTGCGTGGCAAACGGTCGGAAAAGCTGTCTGAGGATGAGCGGCAACTGGCCTTCGAGGACCTGTCCATCGCGCTGGCCGAGGTCGAGGCAGAGAAGGAACATCTGGCTGCCAAAACGGATGACAAGACGGCAGCCAAACCTGCGCCAAAGCGCACCATCGGCAACCTGCCCGCCGCACTGCCGCGCATCGAAGAGGTTATCGAACCCGATAGCCTGATCTGCCCTTGTGGCTGCGGCGTCATGCACAAGATCGGCGAAGATCGCAGTGAACGGCTCGACATCGTGCCGGCCCAGTTGCGTGTGATTGTCACCGTCCGGCCCAAATACGCCTGCCGGACCTGCACCGACGGTGTGACCCAAGCTCCAGCACCAGCGCACCTGATCATGGGTGGGTTGCCAACTGAGGCCAGCATCGCCCATGTGTTGGTCAGTAAATACGCTGACCACCTGCCATTATACCGCCAAAGCCAGATCCTGGCGCGCGCAGGCCTTGATCTGCACCGTGCCGTGCTGGCGGATTGGGTCGGCAAGGCAGCGTTCCACCTCAAGCCCGTCGTCGACCGGCTCGCCGAACATCTGAAACGATCCGGCAAGCTGTTCATGGACGAAACCACGGCCCCGGTGCTGGATCCGGGTCGCGGTAAAACCAAAACTGGCTATCTCTGGGCCCTGGCCCGCGATGACCGGCCATGGGGCGGTGAAGATCCGCCCGGTGTGGTCTACTTCTATGCACCCGGTCGGGCGGGCGAGAATGCCGAAACATTCCTGACAGGCTTTGACGGCATCCTGCAGATCGACGGATACCAGGGCTACAACCGACTGACCAAACTGACCCGCAAGGGCGGTGCCCCCATTCGGGTGGCCCATTGCTGGGCACACGCGCGCCGCAAGCTGAAGGAAGTCTTTGACCGCGATGGTTCAGAGATCGCCGCCGAAGGCCTGCGCCGCATCGCCGAAATCTATACCGTTGAAGCCGATATCCGTGGCGTCTCGCCCGGCCAGCGTCTGTCTGCCCGTCAAAGCCGCAGTGCTCCACTGGTCGTGGCATTCGGTGATTGGCTGCAAGCACAACGCCGCAAGATCTCCGCTAAATCCCGGCTGGGCGAAAAGCTGACCTACATCCACAATCACTGGGACGGTTTGCAAACCTTTCTGACCGACGGGCGCGTCGAGATCGACAACAACCGCGTCGAAAACCTGATCCGCCCCATCACTCTAAATCGCAAGAACGCCCTCTTTGCGGGTCACGACGAGGGCGGCATCGCCTGGGGCCGCATCGCCTCGCTGATCGAGACCTGCAAGATCAACGGCATCGAACCCTTCGCCTATCTCAAGGCCACCCTCACAGCGATCGCCAATGGCCACCCGCAAAGCCGCCTCGACGATCTGCTGCCGTGGAACTTCAAGCTGTCAAGCTAAACTGACCGTGCCGTCCAGCGACCGCTTAC
>NZ_JBNAGB010000034.1:0-35134 GCF_049800975.1 Sagittula sp. S175 | reverse complement strand
CGAACGAGGCGATCGGCAGCGTCACCGCAGACGGTGCGTATGATACCCGCAAATGCCACGACGCCATCGCTGACCGCGGTGCCCATGCCGTCATCCCACCCCGCAAAAACGCTAAGTCGTGGAAGGCCGTCACCGCGGGTGCGGTGGCCAGAAACGAGGCCCTGCGAACTTCGAAATACCTCGGCCGCGCTATCTGGCGAAACTGGAGCGGATACCACCGCCGAAGCCGCGTCGAGACCAAGATGCACTGCGTTAAACTGCTGGGGCAGCGCCTCATGGCGCGGGACTTCGACCGACAGGTCGCTGAGCTTCAGGTCCGTATCGCCGTTCTGAACGGCTACACCGCCCTTGGCATCCCTGTCACAGAAGTCGTGGGATAAATCCGTCCGGGGAAAGGGGAACTCCGCTCAGAGACGGTTTTGTGCAACAGAGTCCCCTGGCTCCGGAACCAAGGAGGCGATCCGTGGCGGGCGAAAGCCCTGCGAAGCTATGTGCAGGACCTGGTTGATTTCCGTGGGATCAGGCTCGGGGTGATCTTCCTGACGGTCGCCGTACCGCCGTCATCGAACAAAAGCTGCAGGGCCACTTCGGCGACGCGATCGAAGGGGACGCGAACCGTCGTCAGTGGCACGGGCAGGCGGTTGACGATCGGGATGTCGTTGTAGCCGACCAATGAGATATCTTCAGGCACGGAAAGCCCGGCGCGGGCGATGGCGGACATGCTGCCGATGGCCGTGTTGTCGTTGATGGCAAAGATCGCGGTTGGTGGATGCGCCAGAGCCAGAAGGGTTTGCGCCGCCGTTTCACCGGACTCGATGCTGAAGGTCGAGGGCACGACAAGCTCGGGCGCGGCGTCGATCCCGGCTTCGGCGAGCGCCTGCCGATACCCGGCGAGCCGCCCCAGCGAACTGGTGGCATAGTCCGGTCCGGCAATGATTCCGATGCGGCGGTGGCCAAGGTCGATCAGGTGCCGCGTGGCCAGATAGCCTCCCAGCTGGTCGTCCCCCACAGAGGCTGCGCTGGCCCCGTTGTGGCGCAATGCGTAGACGAAGGGCACACCGCGGCCGCGCAATTCATCCCCGAAGTAATCGCCCTCGCGGGCGGTTGTCAGGATCAGGCCATCGACGCCCCGACGGATCAGCGCCTCGGCGGCCTTTCGGCTGGCCTCGGGGTTGTCGTCGGTTGTCGCCACGATCGCAAAGCGGCCCTTCCGGGCGGCGGCGGCACTGACCGCTTCGTAGAACATCGCCATGACGGTGTCCGTAAGACGCGGCACGATCACCCCGATCGTGCCCGTCGATCCGCGCCGCAGGTTGGCCGCAGACAGATCGCGGACATAGCCCAGTTTGCGGGCGATGTCCCGCACATGTCGTGCCTTGGCTGAGTCGTTGTTCGGAAGCCGTTCGTCCAGCATCCGGGAGACGGTGGATTTCGAAACGCCTGCTTCGCGCGCAACATCGTGAAGTGTCACCCGCGCCTTTGTTTTCATGGATGTTTCGCCGTCAGCCATGGGATCTCCTCCGACGCGGTCTGCGCCGATACCCAAAACTAGCACTTGACAGCCGTCTCTGGCAATGCATTTTTGGGAACGTTCCCGCAATCGTTCCCAAATGGGAGTTGCAGCGCGGGTCAGACAGTTTATTGAACGCATCTGGAGGAGTTTCCGACATGCAACCCATGGATATGCGCGGCCTGAATCCCGCACCCGTCACCGCCTTCAACAAGGACGGCTCGCTCGACATGGAAGCGAACGTGCGCATCGCAAAATGGCTGGCCAGCTTTGACCAGGTTAAATCGCTCGTCATCCTCGGCCACGCCGGTGAGGGCACCTTCCTGACGCCGGACGAGCGTCTGGAGCTGATCCGCGCCTACAAGGACGCAGTCGACATTCCGATCATCGCGGGCATCACCGGCGAAGGCACCAAGGTTGCCGCCGAAGAGGCCAAGCGGTCCTTTGATGCCGGCGCAACCGGCGCGCTGGTCTACCCGAACCACGGCTGGCTGCGCTTCGGCTTCCAGAAGGGCGCGCCGCAGGACCGCTACAAGGCGATCTACGAAGAGGGCGGCCTTCAGACGATCCTGTTCCAGTATCCCGATGCGACCAAGGCGTCCTACGATCTGGACACCCAGCTTGAGATCGCCGCGCAGCCGGGCTGCGTTGCCACCAAGAACGGCGTGCGCAACATGAAGCGCTGGTATGTCGAGATCCCCGAGCTGAAGAAAGCCCAGCCTGATCTGCAGGTCCTGTCCTGCCACGACGAATGGCTGCTGCCGACGATGTTCGACGTCGACGGTCTGCTGGTGGGTTACGGCAACATCGCGCCGGAACTGCTGATCGACCTGATCGCGGCAGGCAAGGCGCAGGACTACACCGCCGCCCGCAAGGTGTTCGAGCAACTTCTGCCTGTGACCCGCGCCGTCTATCACCGCGGCTCGCATATGGAGGGCACCGTGGCGCTCAAGATCGGTCTGCGCCATCGCGGCCTGCTGGATCACGCGACCATCCGCGAGCCGCTCAAGGATCTGGGCGAGGCCGCCGAGCGCGAGATCGAGGCCGCCTTTGACGCCGCCGGGATTGGCCGCGTCGACCTGGCAATGGCAGCCGAATAAGAGCAAACCGTTTGCCCCCGGTCCCGTGCCGGGGGCAGATTGGCCATAAGGGAGGAAACCATGTTCAACTTCACATTCAAAGGCCTGCGGCTGGCGGCCACCGCCACGGTCGGCGCCGCGATCCTGGCTACATCCGTAACCGCGCAGGATGTCCGCATCGGCGCGATGCGCGAAGGATCGTCTTGGTATGTCTTTGCCGCGACACTCGAACAGATCATCGAACCGATCCTTGGCGACAACTCGGTCGAGGTCATCGCGCGCGGCGGCGGCGTCGCCAACCCGATGGTCGTTCAGGGCGGCAAAGCTGAAATCGCCCTGTCCAACGTCGCCTCGGCCGTCTGGGCCGCAAACGGCGATGACGTCTATCAGGGCATGAAGGCCCCGGACATCCGCGCGCTCGTCGGCGGCCTGAACAACGTTTACGTCGGCGTGATGGCCAGCAAGAGCTTTGTCGACCAGATGGGCACCACGGACCTCGCGGCGATCATGGCTTCGGGCAAGCCGGTTCGCGTGCTGATGAAGCCGGTCGGGTCGTCCGCCGTTCCGGTCGCCGAGATGATCTTTGAAGGTCTCGGCACCTCGGCGGACCAGATCAAGGCCAATGGCGGCGACATCATCCAGGTCGATACCGGCCAGATCGCCGACCAGATGCGCAACGGCAATGCGGACATTTATATCGACACGATGATCAAGGGGCACCCGACGATCACCGAGGTCGCGCTGACCACCGATGTCGTCTTTCTCGACATCCCCGACGCGGCCATGGCGCTTCTGGAAAAGAACGGCCTGACACCGGGCAGCTACGGCCCCGAGTGGTACAAGGGCCAGACCGCCGCGACGTCCGGCGCCAACCTGGGCACTGTCCTGATCGCCAACGCCAGCCTGGACGAGGAAACTGCCTACCAGATCACCAAGGCGATCATCGAGAACGCCGAGGCGCTGAAGGGGTCGCATGGCGCATGGTCCCGCTTCGATCCGGCCAAGGCGATGCTGCCTGAGAACACCGGAATCGAGCTGCACCCCGGTGCCGCGCGCTACTATCGCGAAGCCGGCCTGATGTAATCCCCTTGACGTGGCCGCCCGGGCGGCCGCGTCCCCCTCGACGCGATGTGCCAACAGGAGGAGATCATGCGCGCCATGCTGTCCCGCAACCCCGCCCACGCCATCGCCTTTGCGATCGGCCTCGCCCTTGTCGTCTTTCAGGTCTGGCTGTTGCTCGAGGCGCAGCAACCTCTTCTGGAACGTCCCGTTCACCTGACTGCCGCGCTGGTCCTTTTGTTCCTTTACAAGCCTTTGAAGTCCGAAACCCTGCCACGCTGGCTGTGCGCCGGGATCGACGTCGTCCTGATCCTTGGTGCGCTTGCGGTGCTCGGCTACTACCTGACCGGGTTCGAGCGGCTGACCACGCGGATGGAGAACGTTTCGCCGATATTCACCACCGACATCGTCTTTGGCGGGCTCCTGGTCTTTCTGCTGCTCGAAGGGTCGCGCCGCGCGGTGGGCATGATCCTCGTCTGGGTGCTGCTGGCCTTCATCGCCTATGCGTTCTGGGGCAATATCCTGCCCGGATGGCTGCAATTCCGCGGCTTCGGCATCGAAGCGGCGACAGAGATCACCACCATGACCACGGCAGGTGTGCTGGGCATCACCACCTCGACCTCGGTCAGCTTCATCTTCTATTTCATCCTGTTTGGCGCGTTCTATTCGGCGGTAGGCGGTGGCCAGCTGTTCATCGACCTCGCCATCCGCGCCGCAGGACGCGCCACCGGCGGCACGGCCAAGGCCGCGATCATCGGTTCGTCGCTGATGGGGTCGATTTCCGGGTCCGCCGTAGCGAACGTGGTCTCCACCGGCGTCTTCACCATCCCGCTGATGAAAAAGACCGGCGTGCCGGATCACCGCGCCGCCGGGATCGAGGCCATCGCCTCCACCGGGGGGCAGTTGATGCCGCCGATCATGGGGGTTGCGGCCTTCATCATGGCAGAGCTTCTTGGCATGCCCTATGCGCAGATCGCTTTGGCGGGCCTGATCCCGGCGGTGGCTTTCTACCTTGCGTTGCTGCTGGTCGTCGACCTGACTGCGCGCCGGGACGGGGTCCGCGCGATGACCGCTGCCGAGATTGCCGAGATTCCGGCGCTTTTGCCGCGCCTGCACCTGATCCTGCCGCCCCTCGTGCTGATCGGGCTTCTGGTCAGCGGCTATTCGGCCGCCTATTCCGCCGTGTTGGCCTCGCTGACTTGCCTCCTTGTGCCATTCCTGCGCCGGACGACGTGGATTGGCCGCAAGGAAGTCTTCGAGGCCCTGCGCGATGCGCCGCGCCAAGCCGCCGAGGTCGCCGTGCCCATCGCTGCCATCGGCATCGTGATCGCCGTGGCCGTGCAATCCAACCTTGCGCTGAAATTCGCCGGATCGTTGCTGACGCTGTCCGAAGGATCGATCTACTTGTCACTGATGCTGGCCATGGTCGGCTGCATCGTGATGGGGATGGGGCTGCCGACGGTTGCCGCCTATATCATCGGCGCCGTGTTGTTCGTGCCTGCCATCCAGAAACTGGGGATCGAGCCGCTGGCCGCGCATTTCTTCATCTTCTACTACTGCGTGCTGTCGATGGTGACGCCGCCGGTGGCGCTGGCTTCGTTCGCGGCCGCCGCCGTGGGGCGGGCATCCACGGTCAAGACCTCGCTCTCTGCCTTTGGTCTGTCGCTGGTCGCCTTCTTCGTGCCCTTTGCCTTTGTCTTCGATCCCGGTGTACTGGCCCAAGGGTCGCTGGCCCGGATCAGCTTCAGTGCCTTGTCGCTGCTGGTCTCGACCGCGCTTTGGGCCGTCGCCTTTGGCGGTTGGGCGGGCAGGCCACTGGGCTGGGCCACGCGCTTGCCGATCGGGCTGGCCGGGTTGGTGGCCGTGATCGCTCCGTCCGGGTCGCTGCCCTGGCTGATCGCCCTGTGTGGGGGATGGCTGTTGACCATCGGTGTCGCCGTGCTGTCGCGGCGGGCCAAATCCACCGCGCTGGCGAACCCTGCGGAGTAATCCATGGCCACCCTGCACCGGCCCGAAGGTCGCATCGTCAAGACCTCTGACCGCGTGACAATCCGGCAGGTCACGGACCATCCGTCGATCCACCACCATCCCTTCTGTTTCGTGGATGCCTGGGATCAGGCGATGTCGTTCCTGCTGCTGATCTCGCACCGGACCGGTAAACCGCAGATCTATATCGAGCCGGTGCCGGGCGAGGCTCTGATCCAGTTGACCGATGAGCCCGATCTTGCGGAATGGTCGGTGATCCCAGCGCGCGACGGGCGCTGGGTCTACTATGTCGCCGGGCAGACAGGCAAACGCGTCAGCCCTCGCGACGGCACGATCGAGACCCTCGTGCATTTCGGTAGTCAGCAGATGCGCGAGGCCGGAATGGTGGGCGCCGCCATGGGCACCACGGCCCTCTCGGCCAGCGGACGCTTCTGGGCGGTTCCGGTGAAATCCGGTTCGGTCAGCCAGTTCTGGTTGATCGACACGCAGGCGCAAACGGCCGATGTCTTTCTTGAGGCTCCGACCATCGGTCACCCCCAGTTCTGTCCGGATGACGAGGACCTGATCTTGTACGCAGGCCCGATGACGGACCGCGTCTGGGTGACCGACCGAGCGGGCAATGCGCGACGGATCTTTCAGCGCGGCCACGACCTGCAGTGGATCACACACGAGGTTTGGCGTCCCGGGCACCGTTCGGTCCTGTTCGTCGACTGGCCCAAGGGGATGGGCGAGGTCGACGTAAACACAGGCGCGGTGCGGGCCGTCACCGATTTTCCGGTCTGGCACGGCGCGCCCGACGGCACCGGTCAGCAGCTTGTGTGCGATACGAATTTTCCCGACAGGGGCCTGCACGTTCTCGATCTGACCGGCCAGGGAGACCCGGTTTTCCTGACCGAACCGAAAGCAAGCTCGCAGGGCGCACATTGGGCGCACCCGTTTCCCTACAATGACGGGCCGATCAAGGTACACGCACCACAGCATACACACCCGCATCCCCGGTTTTCACCGGATGGGCGGCATGTGATCTACACCTCCGACGCCAGCGGCCATGCGCAGGTCTTCGTTCTGAGACGATGGTAGCGTCCACGCACGTGGTGTAATTTCAGCGCCGTCGACGGCGTAATACCGGGTGGCCATCGAGGTGTATGATCGAGGTGGAGTTTGGTGACTTCAACCACGGTTCACATGGAGACCCCGCCTCTCGGGACCATGCTCCGCATGGCCCTGCCGGCCAGTGGATGACCAAGACCAACATGGACCTGTCCGGGCTTATGGCCAAGCATGACTAGGGCGATTTCCTTCGCACTATCGCCGAGGCGGTGCTGCAGATGATCATGGAGGCCGACGTTGACGGCCTGATCCACTGCCCGGCAGGGTCTTTCCACAGGAAAGATCCCGAGAGGGGGGGCTGGGCACCACGAACGGAATGGTGAACGAACGACATGGCGGAACGGGTATCGAGAGCGCTCTCTCGATACCCGTCTGGGCACGCTGAACCTGCGCGTGTCGAAGCTGCGGCAAGGCAGCTATTTTCCTGGCTTCCTCGAGGCTCGGAAGACCTCCGAACAGGCGTTGGTGTCCGTGATCCAGGAAGCGTGGATCGGAGGCGTTTCCACCCGTCGCGTCGACGCGCTGGTGCAGGCGATGGGCCTGTCCGGAATCTCCAAGAGCACGGTGTCGAAGCTGTGCAAGGACATCCAATGCCCGGCAGCGGTTTGCGCAGCATAACCGCGAGAGGGGGACGAGCGGGTCGGCGAGTTCCTGACCCGCCCGCTGACCGGCGAATGGCCCTACGTCTGGCTCGACGCGACGTATCTCAAGGTCCGTCAGGGTGGGCGCATCGTGACGGTCGCGGCCATAATCGCAGTCGCCGTCAACACCGAGGGGCGCAGGGAACCGCGCCGGGTTTGCCGGAGGCTCCAACTCCTGAGTAGGATGGAGCATCATGAGCAAGACCACGAACAAGTTTTCCCCCGCAGTGCGTGAGCGCGCCGTGCGGATGGTTCTCGACAACGAGGGTCAACACGGTTCCCGCTGGCAGGCGATAACTTCGATTTCAGCGAAGATCGGCTGCTCGGCGAACACGCTGAACGACTGGGTCAAGAAGGCCGAGATCGACATCGGCAAGCGCGCAGGCGTCCCCAGCGATATGGCCGAGAGAATGAAGGCGCTGGAACGGGAGAACCGCGAGCTGCGCCAGGCCAACGAGATACTTCGGAAGGCTTCGGCTTATTTTGCGATGGCGGAGCTCGACCGCCGGTCGAAGTAATGGTGGATTTCATTGAGGCGCATCGCGATGCGCATGGGGTCGAGCCGATCTGCACGGTGCTGCCGATCGCCCCCTCCACCTACTATGATCATCTTGCGAAGCGGGCCAATCCGGCCCGGTTGTCGGACCGTGCCCGTCGTGATGCCGCCCTGCGGCCCGAGATCGAACGCGTCTGGGAGGAGAACTGGCGGGTCTACGGCGTCCGCAAGGTCTGGCGGCAGCTCGTCCGGGAGGGCTTCGATGTCGCGCGTTGCACGGTGGCAAGGCTGATGAAGGACATGGGCATCCGGGGCATCATCCGCGGCAAACCGCACCGGACAACGATCCCAGACAAAAAGGCCCCATGCCCGCTGGACAAGGTGAACCGCGAGTTTCGCGTGCCGGCGCCTAATATGCTCTGGGTCAGTGATTTCACCTACGTCGCGACTTGGAAGGGGTTCGTCTATGTCGCCTTCGTCATCGATGCCTATGCCCGCAAGATCGTCGGTTGGCGCGCCAGCACGTCAGCGCAGACAGGTTTCGTCCTGGATGCACTGGAGCAGGCGGTCCATGAGCGGAGGCCGAAAAAGGCCATGGGGCTGGTGCATCATAGCGACCGCGGTTCGCAATACCTGTCCATTCGCTACACCGAAAGGCTGGGCGAAGCTGGCATCGAACCTTCCGTTGGCAGTGTTGGCGACAGCTACGACAACGCGTTGGCCGAGACCATCAACGGCCTTTACAAGGCTGAGGTCATCCATCGCCGCGGCCCTTGGCGCAGCTTCGAGGCCGTCGAATACGCGACACTGGAATGGGTCGACTGGTTCAACAACCGCCGTCTTCTCGAGCCCATCGGGAACATCCCGCCAGCCGAGGCTGAGGCCAACTTCTACGCCGCTCTGGAAACTGAAGACATGGCCGCTTAACTAACGAAAATCAGCCTCCGGCAATCCCGGCGCGGTTCAAGGCCGACCGCCGCGTCGCGCTCGTTGTCCGAGAAGATCAAGCTGTCTCTCGAGATGATCCGCAGGATCAATGCTGCATGAGAAGTGCCGGCGGAGACCCGGAGCCAGCGCTGTGATCGGGAGCAATCACCTGAGAATGACGGCCGTCGCGTTGCCAGATCGGCCTGTGCAGTGGTGAAGGGTTGCAAAAGCCACGCCGTGTTTCAGAGCTTTTTCAAGGCCGCGTGCATTTCCGACATGAGCCGGTTCAATTCGGCCACGCGGTCGGCAGAGATGCCCGCAAAGGTCAGGTCGTAGATGGCCCGCGCCTCTGCCAGGGCGAGCTTGCGCAGGTGGTCACCCTTTTCGGTCAGGCAGACCTCGGTGACGCGGCCATCGGTCGGGCGGACGCGGGTGATGACCAGCTCGTCCTTTATCATACGCTGGATGACTTTGGTCGTGGTGTTCAACTTCTGGGCCGAAAATTCGGCGATCTCGGAGACGGATAGATACTGGTCCTCGTACAGGCTCATCATCGCGCGCCAGCGCGGGATGTCGATGCCGATATGCCGGATCCGGCGTTCCAGCGCATCCGAATAGGCTGAATTGATCTGGCTGATCCAGTAGAAGGGCCAGTCGGTCTTGTGATGTTTCGGGTCGTCGAAGGTCAAGGCCATGGGTCCGTTCGGAAAAAAAAAGGTCGCGGACAGAATAAAGCCAGACAGGGGATGATGGAACGTGAATTTGCCCGTTTCCGCGCCGATTTTGAAACGGTGGCGGATCAGCCGCGGCGCAGCGTCGAGGGCGATTGCCCGGTCCAGCCGCGCCACGCCCGCCAGAAGGCCGTTGGGTCAGTGTATCCCAGCGCCTGCGCCACCTGTCCGACGCGGGCGCCCGGTTGGGCCAGAAGCCGCGCGGCGCGGGCGTGCCGCAGCTCGTCCAGCAGGGCGCGCAGGCTGGTGCCTTCTGCGGCAAGCCGGCGTTGCAGGGTGCGCGGCCCCAGATGCAGTGCGGCGGCCACCCGGTCGAGCGTGATGGCCGACAGTCCCAGGTTGGCGTCGATCACGGCCCGGGCGGCTGAAGTGGTGTCGCGCAGCGGGGTCGCCTCGCCGATCAGGTCGCGGACGTGGCGTTCCAGCGTGGCCAGCAGGCCGGTATCCTCCTGCCGCAACACGCGGGTGGCATCGTCGCGCGCGATGATCAGGCGGTTGATCGGCTGAAGGTACTGGACCCGGGCGCGGAACTGCCGTTCCAGCGGCAGCGGATCGGCGGGGGCAGGGTGTTCGAAATGCACGTCGAGCGGGGCGAAGCGGGACGAGAAATTGTCGCGGATCACTTGCGTGACCGAGGCGAGCGAGAACTCGGCATCCTGGCGGCGCGGCCAGATCGCGTCATCGGCAATCCGGTAGGAGAACACAAAGCGGTCTGCGTCCTCGGTCCACTGGCTTTGCGTGCCGCCCTGCAGCGCGTTCACGTAGCGGGCGATGCGGGTCATGCCACGTTCGACATTGGCCGAAAGCGACAGGATGATGCCCACGGGCCCCATGTCGGCAGCCTTCAACGCGGCCCCGATGCGGGCACCCAGCAAGGGGTCTTCGGTCATCTCGGCGGCGGCTTCGAGGAACTCGACAAACAGCGGCAGGGCAATCGCGCCATAGGGGTCCGACAGCTGGTCCCGGGTGATGCCGAGACGGTTCAGAAGCGGCTGTGCCGACCGGTCCTGCGCCGAGAGTCGGTCGATCAGCGCGGCCAGGAACGACGCCCGGACCGAGGAAAAGGCGGTGCCCGGACGGTGTGCGGGCGAAGAGGAATATTTCGGTAAGTTTACCATTCTGTCGTAATGTATCGGATTTGTGACGCATCATGCAATGGATTCTAGCGGTATTCTGGCCGCACCCTGATGAAAAGGCGCAAGGCGGGGCGAGAGATGCAGCCCGTCGGCGCCCGGAACAGGGAGACCCAGATGCTGGACCGTGACAACTTTCTGCGTGCCGAAAACACGCGCCACCAGTTCCACCCGATGATCCATCCGATCATCAGTGGCGCGCATCCGCCGCAGATCATCATGCAGGGTGACGGCTGCTACGTGACGGACATCGACGGCAACCGGCTGGTGGACGGGTTGGGTGGCTTGTGGAACGTCAATGTCGGCCACAATCGCCCCGAGGTGAAGCGCGCGATCATCGAGCAGATGGATCGCATCAGCTACTATTCCTCCTTCGCCGGGACGGCCACCGCACCGTCGATCGAGCTGTCGGCAAAGATCTGCGAGATGGCCGCCGAGGAAGAGATCACCAAGGTGATGTTCTGCGCCAACGGCTCGGATGCGGTGGAAACCGCGCTGAAGCTGTCGCGGCAATATTGGCAGCTGGTCGGACAGCCAACCCGGACAAAGTTCCTGTCGCTGAAGCAGGGCTATCACGGGGTGCATTTTGGCGGCTTGTCCGTGAACGGCGCGCCCTATTACCGCAACGCCTACGAGCCACTTCTGGGCGGATGCTTCCAGATCGACAGCCCTTGGACCTATCGCAACCCTTATTCCGAAGACCCCGAGGTGCTGGCCGATGCCGTCATCACCCAGATCGAGCGAACCATCCTGGCGCAGGGACCGCAGACCGTCGCGGCCTTCATCGCCGAGCCGGTGCAGGGCGCCGGGGGCGTGATCGTGCCGCCCGGCAGTTTCTGGCCGAAACTGCGCGCGATTCTGGACAAATACGAGGTTCTGCTGATCTCGGACGAAGTGGTGACGGGCTTTGGCCGGTCGGGCGCGATGTTCGGTGCGCGCGGTTGGGGCGTGAAACCTGACATGATGTGCCTCGCCAAGGGGATTTCGTCCGGCTACGTGCCGCTGGGCGCAACGGCACTGAACAAGCGGGTGGCGGATGCCTGGTATCAGGGTTTCAGCGAGCAGGGCATCATCATGCACGGCTATACCGCGACCGGACATCCGGTGGGCTGCGCCGCGGCCCTGGCCTGCCTCGAGATCGTCGAGGACGAGGATTTGCCCGGCAATGCGGCACGCATGGGCGCGCGGTTGCTGGAAGGCCTGAAACCGCTTGAGCAGAGCTGCTCGATCGTGGGCGAGGTGCGGGGGAAGGGGCTGATGGTCGGCCTGGACTTCGTATCGGACAAGGCGGCACGCACGCCGATGGACCCGGGCGCCGGGATCGTGGAACGCATCGCCGCCTATGCCCGCGAGGAAGGGGCCATCGTGCGCCCGGCGGGATCGGTCATCATCCTGTCGCCGCCGCTGGTCATCGAGGCGCCCGAGATCGACATCATCGTGAACGCTCTGGTCCGGGCCTGCGCCCGGTATGACGCGGAGCAGTAAGGTGCCCGGAGTCATGCCCCGAAACAGCTTTCGCTTTGGTCCGCTGCCTGCCCGTGTCCTGTTCGGCGCTGGCACCCGCGCGGCCCTGGCCGAGGAGGCGCGGGCGGCGGGCATCCACCGCGCACTGGTGCTGAGCACACCGCAGCAGGCGGGTCTGGCGGAAACGGTCGCGCAGGGCTTGGGCGACATGGCGGCGGGCCTGTTCAGCGGGGCCGCGATGCACACGCCGGTCGATGTGACCCTGACCGCGCTGGAGGCGCTGACGGACGCGGGCGCGGACGGGGTGATCGCGGTCGGCGGCGGATCCACCATCGGGCTGGCCAAGGCGCTGGCCGCGCGCACCGGCGTGGTGCAGGTGGTCCTTCCCACGACCTATGCCGGGTCCGAGATGACTCCGATCCTGGGCGAGACGGAAAACGGCCAGAAAACCACGCGCTCGGGCCCGGAGATCCAGCCCGAAGTGGTGATCTACGACGTGGACCTGACGCTGTCCCTGCCGGTCGCGATGAGCGTGACCTCGGGCATCAATGCAATCGCCCACGCGGTCGAGGCGCTCTATGCCACCAACGGCAATCCCGTGATCGACGCGCTGGCGCTGGAGGGCATCGGCGCGCTGGTCGGGACGCTGCCCGCCATCGTGGCGGACCCGACGGGCGTCGCCGGGCGCGAGCGGGCGCTTTATGGTGCGTGGCTGTGCGGCACCTGCCTCGGCTCGGTTGGAATGGCGCTGCATCACAAGCTCTGTCACGTGCTGGGCGGCAGTTTCGGCTTGCCCCATGCCGAAACGCATACGGTCGTTCTGCCGCATGCGCTGGCCTACAATGCGCCCGCCGTGCCGGGAGTGATTGCGGCGCTGGCGCCGATCCTGGGCGATGATCCTGCGGCTGGCTTGCAGGTTCTGGCGCAGCGCCTTGGCGCGCCACACAGCCTGCGCGACCTGGGCCTGGCAGAGGATGCCATCGACCGCGCCACGGCGCTGGCCATGCAGGCCCGCTACCCCAATCCGCGCGCGCTGGAAGAAACCGCCGTTCGCGCCATGCTGGCGCGGGCCTGGGCCGGAGAGGCCCCCCTCAGCGAACCTATAAGCGAAACAGCGATCAGCGAGGTGATGGCATGACGCGGTATTTCTCGGAAACGGCGTCGGTCGAGGCGGTCAACGGACGAATGTCGCCCGAGGCCGAAACACGGCTGACCGAGGTCATGGCCTCGCTGGTCCGGCACCTGCACGCCTTCGTCAAGGACGTGACCCTGACCGAGGCCGAATGGGAAACCGCCATCGCCTTTCTGACCCGGACCGGGCAGATGTGTTCCGACACGCGGCAGGAGTTCATCCTGCTGTCCGACGTGCTGGGCGTTTCGATGCTGGTGGACGCGGTCAACAACCGCAAGCCCGCAGGGTCCACGCCGTCGACCGTCTTTGGCCCGTTCCATGTGGATGGCGTACCCGAGCGGTCGATGGGGTCCGTGATCTCGCTGGACGGGGTAGGGGAGCCATGCCTCTTCGAGGGGCGCGTGGTCGACTTGGACGGCCGCCCGATCAGCGACGCACTGGTCGATGTCTGGTCGGACAATGCCGATGGATTCTACGACGTGCAGCAGCCCGACATCCAGCCGCAACACAACAATCGCGGCGTGTTCCGCACCGGGGCCGACGGGCGCTACTGGTTCACCGGGATCAAGCCGGTCAGCTATCCGATCCCCGATGACGGGCCGGTGGGCGAGATGCTGGGCCACCTTGGGCGCCACCCCTATCGCCCGGCACACATGCACTTTCTCGTCACGGCACCGGGACATCAAAGGCTGATCACCCACACCTTTGTCGCGGGCGATGCCTATCTGGACAGCGACGCGGTCTTTGGCGTGAAGGCGCCCTTGATCGTCGAATTCGAGCGCCGCGAGGGCGCCGGGGACGAGCCGCTGTGGCGGGCGGCCTATGACTTCGTGCTGCCACCCGTCGAGGCCGTGACCGACACCCGGCAACGGGCCGCACTGGATGCCAAAAAATCCGGCAACCGGGGCGAAGCAAAGCATTAATAGTAAATATGACGTGAATAATCACGCAAATAAAGTAAGCTCACACAGCGAACAGGGAGCAAGACCATGAAGATTCTTCTCAAAGCCAGCACTGTTGCCATGCTTGCCGCCATGCCCTTGGCGGCGCAGGCCGATTACCCGGAAAAGCCGGTGGAATTCATCGTTCCGTGGCCGCCGGGTGACCTGGAGGACATCCTGACCCGGATGATCGCCGACAAGTTTCAGGAAACCTACGGAGTCCCGGCGGCGGTGGTGAACAAGCCCGGCGGCGGCGGCGGGCCGTTTCCCGGCGCGGTCGAAGTGGCGATGGCCCCCGCCGACGGCTATACGGTCGGCTCCTTCGTGATCGACGTGCCGATGGTCGGCCCCTATATCGGCATCCCGCCGCTGGAGGGCAATCCGTTCGAGCCGGTCGGCATCTTCCTGTCCTATCCCTTCGTGCTGGCCGCGCCCAAGGACGCACCCTACAAGACGATGCAGGAACTTGCGGTCTATGCGCGCGAGAACTCCGTGACGCTGGGCCATTTCGGCGAAGTCACCAGCCCCGCGCGGCACACGAAGGCCATGGCCAAGGCGCTGGATTTCGAGTTCGGCTCGGACGCGGCCTTTGACGCGCTGGACTGCAACACGCTGGCCTCGGGGGATGCGGATGTCATCAACACGACGCTGCAGCTGATCCGGCCCTGCCTGGACGACCTGACCATCCTGATGGCCGACACCAACAGCCGGATCCCGGTGCTGCCGGATGTGCCGACGGCGGGCGAGATCGTGCCGGAGCTGGATTTCTCGACCTGGAACGGGTTGTTCGTCCACAAGGACACCCCGCAGGAGGCGCGCGACGCCATCGCCGCCGTCGCGCGCGAGGTCATCGCCTCGGACGCGGCAAGGCAGGTGTCGATGGACACGGGGGCCGAGATCTACTGGCTCGATACCGCGCAGTCCGAAGCGCAGATGACCAAGGACGCGGCGACGCTGGAGCGTATCGCCGGGTTCCTGGGCGAGTGAAGCCGCGCGGAGAGGGCGCGCGCGATCCCGCGCCCCCCTCTCCGCCGCCTTCGGGACAAATCCATGAAACAGGTGTTTTCATTCCTCGCGATGTTCCGTCGCGACCGGAGACCGGGTGACCTGGTCTTTGCGGTCGGGTTCTTCGTGTTTGCCGTCGCGGTGGTTCTGGTGCTGCCGCAACAAGCCACGTTCCTGCCGGGTCGCGCCCTGATCACGCAACCGGGCTTCTGGCCCGCCATCGGGGCCGCCATGATGCTGCTCTTCGGCGCGGTTCACCTGCTGGGCACACTCAATGCCCCGCGCCTGCCCGGACGCCTGCGCGAGGTCATGGTCTGGGCCCGGTCGCTGGAATTCGTTGTCTGGTTCATCCTCTACGTCCTTGCCGTGCCCCGGCTGGGCTACCTGCCCTCGACCGTGCTGCTGGCGGTCCTGCTGGGCGCGCGGCTGGGCTACCGGTCGCCCCGGACACTGGCGGCGTCGGTGCTGTTCGCGGTGGCTGTGGTGCTGGTGTTCCGCACCGGGCTGGGCGTGCATGTCCCCGCGGGCGAGATCTACAGCCACCTGCCGGACGCCATCCGCACCTTTGCCATGACCCATTTCTGAGGACAGACGATGCTTGCAACGCTTTCCCTTGCCGTCGAACACCTGCTGCACTGGCAGGTCATCGTCGCGCTGCTGATCGGGTCGATCGGCGGTGTCATCATCGGCGCCATTCCCGGTGTCGGCCCGGCGGTGGCCATCGCCATCCTGCTGCCCGCGACCTTTTCCATGGAGCCGCTGGTCGGGCTGACGCTGCTGCTCGGGATATACGGGTCTTCGATGTATGGCGGGTCGCTGCCCGCGATCCTCATCAACACTCCCGGCACGGCGGTCAACGCACTGACCACATACGACGGCTACCCGATGAGCCGGCGCGGAGAGGCGCTGAGGGCGCTTGGGCTGGCCTATGGCGCGAGCTTCTTCTCGGCCATCTTCTCGATCCTGGTGCTGATCCTGCTGGCGCCGGTGCTGGCGCGGGTCGCGCCGATGTTCGGCTCGCGCGAGATCTTCCTGGCGGCGCTGCTGGGCATCGTGCTGGTGATCGTGGCGCACAAGGGCCAGATGGCCGCCGCAGGCATGATGGCGGGGTTCGGCATCCTGCTGCAAAGCGTCGGGATGGAGCCGGTCACCTACACCATGCGCTACACCTTCGGGCTGGACTGGCTGACCTCGGGGCTGGACCTGATCGTCGTGGTGCTGGGCCTGTTCGCCATCTCGCAGGCCTTCGTGCTGATGGTCGAACCCGAAAGCGCGCCGGATGCGCAGCCCGTCACCGGGTCCATGGCGCGCGCGATCGGCGAGGTGTTGCGGTTCAAGCGCGTGGCCCTGACCGGATCAAGCTACGGGGTGCTGATGGGGATGATCCCCGGCGTGGGCGAATTCACCGCGCAGTTCCTCAGCTACACCACCGCGCGGCGGTTTTCAAAGGACCCCGACATGTTCGGCAAGGGCAGCCCCGAGGGGCTGGTCGCCTCCGAAAGCGCCAACAATGCCGTGCCCGCCGCCGCGATGATCCCGCTGCTGGCGCTGGGTATCCCCGGCGAGGCGCTGACCGCCATGATGCTGTCGGTCTTCTATGTCCACAACGTGGTGCCGGGGCCGAACCTGTTCCAGAACGAGCTGGATTTCGTCTACGCGCTCTACCTCGCGCTGATCCTGCTCAACATCATCGTCATCCTGTGGATGCTGGTGTCGTCCAACCTGCTGATCCACCTGATCCGGGTGCCGACGCGGTTCCTGGGCATGGGCACGATGATCCTGAGCTTTGTCGGCATCTACTCGCTGCGCAATTCGGCGGTGGATTGCCTTGTCGCGGCGGGGTTCGGGGTGTTCGGCCTGATCGTCAAGCGGCTGAACCTGCCGGTGGTGCCGATCATCCTTGGAATGGTCCTGGGCAACATCATGGAGGTGAAGCTGCGCGCCTCGGCGGCACGGATCGAGGGGCCTCTGGATTTCGTCAGCCGCCCGATCTCGGCGCTGCTGGTCGTGGCCATCGTGCTGATCGTCATCCAGGCAGTGCGCGGCACGATCCGCGACTGGCCCGATGCGGGGTCGGACGACGCGGGCCATTCGCAACAACCCACCACCTGACGACCAAGGAGTTCACCATGCGTATCGGCGCACCTGACCAATCCCCCGCGGGGATCGCCCCCGCTGTCACCGCGTTCCTGAAGACACCCCGGATGCTGATCGGCGGCCAAAGCGTAGACGGCGAGGCCGGCAGCTTCGAGGTCTTCGACCCGGCGAATGGCCAGGTTCTGGCCCGCGTCCCGGAGGCCAGCGAGGCCGATGTCGACCGCGCCGTGCGCGCGGCGGCGGCGGCGATGCAGGGGCCATGGGGCACCATGCCCGGCGCGGCGCGCACCGGGCTGATGCTGAAACTGGCGGACCTGATCGAGGAACACGGCGAGGAGCTGGCCCAGATCGAGACGCTGGAAAACGGCAAGTCGATCATGATGAGCCGCCTGATCGAGGTGCTGTCCTCGGCGGAATACATCCGCTACATGGCGGGCTGGGCGACCAAGATCCGCGGCGAGACGCTGGATGTCTCGATCGCCATCCCGCCGGGAACCCGCTACACTGCCTTCACCCGCAAGGAACCCGTGGGCGTGGTGGCGGCCATCACGCCGTGGAACTTCCCGCTGAACATGGCGGTGTGGAAGATCGCTCCGGCGCTGGCGGCGGGCTGCACCGTGGTGCTGAAACCCGCCGAGGAGACGCCGCTGACCGCGCTGCGCCTTGCGGAACTGGTGCGCGAGGCCGGGTTCCCCGATGGCGTGGTGAACGTCGTCACCGGCGGCGGCGCGGTCGGCGCGGCGCTGGTCGCCCATCCCGGCGTGAACAAGATCACCTTCACCGGATCCACCGACACGGGCATCAAGATCGGCACCCGCGCCATGCAGGACGTAAAGCCCGTGACGCTGGAACTGGGCGGCAAGGCCCCGATGGTGATGTTCGACGACATGGACCTAGGCCTGCTGGGTCCGGCCACCGGCATCGGCATCTTCCTGAACACCGGGCAGACCTGCTGCGCGGGCGCGCGATTGTTCATCCAGCGCGGGATTTACGACGAGGCGGTGAGCGTTCTGAAGGGCATCGTATCGTCGCTGCCGATCGGCCCCGGCATGGACCCGGGCAATCAGATCAACCCGCTGGTCAGCGCCCGGCATCAGGCGCATGTTCAGGCGGCCATCGCGCGCGGCATCGACGACGGGGCCACGCCCTTGCTGGATCTGGTGGCGCCGGAAAGCGGCTATTTCGTCGCTCCGCAACTGTTCGAAGGGGCCGCGCCGCACTGCGCGCTGATGCAGGAAGAGGTCTTTGGCCCCGTGGCTACGATCACGCCCTTCGACACCGAGGACGACGTGATCGCCATGGCCAATGACGTGCGCTACGGACTGGGCGCGTCGCTGTGGTCGCGGGACATCAACCGTCTCATGCGGCTGTTGCCCCGGGTGCAGGCGGGCACGGTCTGGATCAACAGCCACAACATCCCCGACCAGAACATGCCCTTTGGCGGGTTCAAGCAGTCGGGACTGGGGCGTGAACACGGCTCAGGTGCGCTGGACAATTTCCTGGAAACCAAGTCGGTCTGCGTGGCCTACAGCTGACCCGCCCGTTTGTTCCGGCCCGAGTGGCCGCAAAAGGAAAAGCCCGCCGTCTGGCGGGCTTTTCATGTCTGGACTAAGCCCTGCTCAGGGCGTCATCAGCACCGATTGCGACGGGTAATCCGACGCCCAGGTGGCAGGCAGCGGCGCGACAAAGACGTTCTCCGTGCGGTTGCGGGTAAAGCGCCACACCCCGTCCTCGCATTTGCGGTAGCTGTTCCACAGACGCGACGAGCGCAGCAGCGCCTTGCCGTCCGAGAACAGCCAGGGCTGCATGTGGACCCAGTTGCCCTCGGCGGTCATGGCATCGTCCGAGACGCGGATCTGCTCGGACGTCAGGTAGTGGCAGTTCAGGATCAGCGCCGGGTCGGTCTTGCCACCCCAGAACCCCTGAAAATGCGTCTTCACCGCTTCCCAGCCCTCGGCGCGTCCGAACTGGTTGTCGTAATATTCGCCGACGCCTTCCCAGACCGCCTCGGGGGCGAACAGCTCCATGATGCGGTCGATTCGGTCGGCATCGTCAGACGAGCCGAATTCCGGGTTCGGCGTGTCGCACAGGAACATGTAGCGCGCCTGAACGCGGCGCACGTCGGCCTCTGCTTCGAGAATGGCAAGCCGTCTTTCCAGCCTGTCTATGGTGTCCTGGGACATGTCTTCCTCCGAGTTGTGGTAATTTTCCTGTAATATACCGCCCGCCGGAGCAACCCGGAAGAACTATTCACTATTCACGTGAATTTTCTTGACGCAGGTCATTCACGCGGTAATTTTACCGTAACGCCCGGCACAAGACGGGGCGCAACCACAACAGGGAAACGCATGATGACCGTCCTGACGGATCGATACTCTGCACTCGTTCGCCCGCTGAACCTCGGCCCCGCCAGCGGGCTGCGGTTTGTGGTGAAGGATTGCATCGACATCGCCGGAGAGGTGACGGCCTCGGGCTGCGCCGCGTTGGCGGACCGCCCGCCCGCCGCGCATCACGCGCAGGTGGTGCAGGACCTGCTGGCATCCGGCGCGCGCGTCACCGGCAAGGCCAAGACGCACGAACTGGCATTCGGCATGACCGGGATCAACGCGGCTTTCGGCACGCCGGTGAACCCGCGCTGGCCGGAACGCATCCCGGGCGGGTCGTCCTCCGGATCGGCGGTCGCGGTGGCGGCGGGGCTGTGCGACGCGGCGCTTGGCACGGATACCGGCGGGTCGGTGCGCCAGCCTGCGATCTGCTGCGGCGTCTACGGGATGAAGCCCAGCTTTGGCCGGATCAGCCGCGCGGGCTGTGACCCGAGGTCGAGCACGCTGGATTGCGTCGGGGTCTTCGCGCGGACGGCGGCGATGCTGACCCGGGCGATGGCGGCCATCGACCCGAGCTTTGCGCCCGTGCGTTTGACACAGGCTCCGCGCCTGGCGCGGGTCAAGGCCCGTGACCTGGACCCCGCGATCGGCGAACCGCTGGTCTACGGCATGATGGAGGGGCTGCCCGAGGTCGCCTACATCACGCTTCCGGGGATGGGCGATGCCTTTGACGCGGCGATGACCATCATCGGCTGCGAGACCTTTGCCGCCTGCCACAGGCTGCTGGACGATCCGCGACTGGGGGCCGACGTGCGGGCGCGCATCGCGGCGGCGGGCCGGACGACACCGGCGGAACTGGGCCGCGCCGAACGCATCCGCGACGCCTTTACCGCCGAGGTCGATGCCGCGCTGGTCGGGGCGGACGCGCTGATCACCCCGGCGCTGCCGACCGTGCCGCCCCTGCTGACCGAGGCCGACGACCCCGCGAAGGTGCTGCCGCTGACCCGGTTCCTGCGGCCTTTCAACCTGACCGGCCATCCGGCGATCGTTCTGCCCGTCCGGGCGGAGCTGCCGCTTGGCCTCCAGATCATCGGCCGCAAGGGCGAGGACGCGCGGCTGTGCGCGATCGCCGAATGGATGGCGGCCACCTGTACCTGTTTTCTGACGGAGGAAGTTGCATGAATGTCCAGGCCGCACAGGCGCAAGACACCGATGGCGCCGCGGGCCCCACGGACAAGGCCGCGATCTTGGCCGGTATCCGTGCCCGCGCAGGCGAATTCCAGTCGCTGCGCCATATCCCGCAGGACGTGGTCGACCAGTTCAAGCGGCTTGGCGTCTACCGCGCCTTTGTCCCCGAGCGGTTCGGTGGTGATGCGGTCTCGCCCGCCACGTTCTGCCGCCTGATCCAGGATATCGCGGCGGCCGATGCCTCGGCGGGCTGGGTCGCCAGCTTCGGCGTGTCCGCGACCTATCTCGCCACGCTGCCGCGGGACACCTACGCGGCGATCTTCGGCACCAATCCGGACACGGTGTTCGCCGGGGCGATGTTCCCGCCGCAAGCGGCCCGCACGGTGCCCGGCGGCTACGAGGTGCGCGGCCAGTGGCCCTGGGGGTCGGGGATCATGGGCGCGGACCTCGCGGGCGCGGGCATCAAGGTCGAGGACAACGACACCAAACTGCCGCTGATCGCCATCATGCCGCGCGACAAGGTCACGGTGGTCGACACCTGGAAGACCGTGGGTCTGGCGGCGACCGGCAGCCACGACATCAAGGTCGATGGCGTCGTGGTGCCGCGCGAGTGGACCTTTGTACGCGGATCGATCCCGACAATGGAAGACCGCCAGTTCCGGTATCCCTCCATGGCGCTGGCCAGCCAGGTGCTGGCGGTGGTGGCGCTGGGGGCGGCGCGGGCCAACCTCGATTACATCCACGAGACCGGCAGCCGCCAATCCGTGACCGGCGCACCCAAACCCGGCGCGCGGCCCTACCTCCAGACCGAATACGCCAAGGCACGCAGCCTGTACCTGGGCGCGCAGGCGCTGTTCTACGACACGCTGGACGAGGCCTGGGAGCAGCTGGCGGATAACGACCGGGTCGACCGCGACCTGCATGTCCGGCTGCGGCTGGTGGCATCGAAGGCCGCGAAGGACGGGGCCGAGGCCGCCCGCATGGCCTTTGCGCTGGGGGGCTCCAACGCCATCGAACAGGGCCATCCGCTGATCCGCAACATGATCGACGCCGCGTCCGTCGCGCAGCACGCCTTCCTGTCCGAAGGCACGCTGACCGCCGCCGGGGCCGCGATGTTCGATGAACCCACCATGCCCGGCTACCCCTGAGGAGGTCCCGATGTCCGAACCCCAACCGATCCGCACTCTGCTGTGCTTCAACAACCACGCCGCGTTCTTTTCGCTGCCGTTCGATCAGATCGGCCCGGTCTGGACCGCGACCCAAGCCTTGATACGCGGCATCGCGGACCTGCCCGGCGTGACCATCACCGGCACGTTTGACGACGACCAGACCATGGTCGGCGCGACGCAGGGTTTCCCGTTCACCTGGTACATCCTCGCCGATTTCCCGGACCGCGCCACGGTTCAGGCCGCCTGCAACCTCTTGCGCACCATCGTGGTGGGCGAGGGCAACGACCGGCTGTGGAAATACATGACCGTCGAGGCGCGCATGGGTCGCGCCTTGGAAATCCCCGCACAGCACAGGAGCTGAGACATGTCTCTCGATATGCCGAAATTCAGCGATCTCGACGCGCTCTACGACGAGACGAACGCCAGGGTCGCCACCGAGATGTACGAAGACCCCGACCTGTTCGCCGAGGAGATGCGCAAGATCTTCAAGCGGACCTGGGTCTTTGTCGCCCATGACAGCGAGTTCCCCGACAAGGGGTCGTTCAAGCTGTCCAATGTCGGGCTGGAGCCGGTGATCGTGGTGCGCGACCGCAAGGGCGCGATTCACGTCATGGTCAACCGCTGCCGCCACCGCGCCGCCACGGTCTGCGAGGTCAAGAAGGGCAAGACCGCCTCGTTCCAGTGCCCTTATCACGGCTGGGGCTACGCGCTGGACGGATCGCTGCGCGCGCTGCCCTACCCGGAACAATACGGCGACGATTTCGACAAGGACCAGCACGGCCTGCTGAAGCTGCGCACCGAATCCTACAACGGCATGGTCTTTGCCACCTTCAACGACGCCGTCGAACCGCTGGTCGACTTCCTCGGGCCGGAGGTCTGCCGCTACATCGACCTGTTCATGAAACAGGGCGGCGGCTTTCCGGTGAAGGTGCTGGGCGAACACCAGTTCACCGTGCCGATGAACTGGAAGGTGCAGCTGGAGAACACCACCGACGCCTACCACTTCCCGGTGGTCCACAAGAGCTTTCTGCAATCGTTGGACGGGGCGACGAACGAGATGTTCAATTTCCTCGACAAGGGGCGCGGCTGGGTCGAGGACCTGGGCAACGGCCACTCGGTGATGATGATGATCCCCGAGCTGGAGGACCTAGAGGCCAATCTTGACGCCCCGATCCCCGACCGCTTTGCCGATCTGGCGCAGGAATTGCGCGACGAGGGCTATCCCGACGACCAGGTGCGGCGGATCGTGCGTGCCGTGGGCGGGGCGGGCTTCAACCTGAACCTGTTTCCAAACGTGTCGTTCAGCCTTGCCTTCTTTCGCGTGCTGACCCCGGTCACCGTCGAACGCACCGACATCCGCCACATGGCGCTGGGAATGGACGGCGGCCCGGCGGCGGCCAACCGGATGCGGATGCGCCTGCACGAACATTTCCAGGGGCCGATGGGCTTTGGCAGTCCCGACGACGCCGAGGTCTGGGAACGCGTCCAGCGCGGCACCAAGGGCGGCGAGCAACTGCCGATCCTGGTGAACCGCGGCATGGTCGACGAGGACCCCGGCACCGCCGGACCGCGCGGTCATATCAGCGCCGAGACCGGGATGCGCGCCGCCTACAAGATGTGGAAGAGGATGATGGCATGACCGAGATGTCCCGCATCGACGCGAACGCGTTGCTCAACGATGTCACCCGCTTTGTCTGGCACGAGGCTGACCTGCTGGACGCCTGCGGCTATGACGACTGGCTGGACCTGTGGACCGAGGACGGTCTTTACGTCATGCCGATGGGCCCGGGCGAGGATTACGCCAACCAGCTGAACCTGTGTTACGACAACGCCAGGATGCGCCGTGACCGGATCGGGCGGTTCCAGGCGGGGTTCTCGATCTCGTCCGCGCCGCCCGCCGTGACCGTACGGACGGTCAGCCGCATCGCCATCGACAAGGCCGAAGGCGACCGGATCACCGTCCGCGCCGCCGAGCACCTGATCGAGGACAAGTTCGGCCGCCAACGCGTCTGGGCCGGGAACGTGCAATACGTTCTGAAGGCCACCGAGGGCGGTTTCAGGCTGCATCAAAAGGTGGTCCGCCTGCTGAACTCCGACGGGATGCTGAATTCGTTCAGCTATCTGTTCTGATGGCCGCGCCCTTGCCGGATCGCATCCAGACCGCCGTCATCACTGGCGGTGCGCGCGGCTTTGGCGCCGAAGTCGCGCGCGCGCTGCACCGCGACGGGTTCCGCGTCGTCATCACCGACATGGACCCGGAACCGGCCAAGGCACTGGCCTCGGAACTGGACCTGTCGGGCGAGACGGCGACCACGGCTACGCTCGATGTGACCAGGCCGCAGGACTTCCAGACGGTGCTGGACCAGTGCATCGCGTTCTACGGCTCGGTCGAGGTGCTGGTAAACAACGCCGCGCGCACCGCTGTGCAGCCGGTGCTGGAGATCGACCCCGCCTTCTTCAACGAAGTGATGGCGACCAATGCAGGCGGCACCTTTGCCGGGTGCCAGATCTTTGGCCGCCACATGAAGGATCGCGGCTACGGGCGGATCGTCAACATGGCCTCGCTGGCGGGTCAGAATGGCGGCACGGCCACGGGGGCGCATTACGCCGCCTCCAAGGGCGCGATCCTGACGCTGACGAAGATCTTTGCCCGCGACCTCGCGCCCTTTGGCGTAACCTGCAACGCCATCGCACCCGGCCCGATGGACACGCCCATGGTCCGCGCCGTGCTGGGAGACGGCATCGACGCGGCCCGGAAAAACATCCCCGTCGGCGACTTGGGGGACCCGGCTTTCGTGGCCGAAATGGTTGCGATGCTCTGCGCGCCGCGCGCGGCTTTCGTCACCGGCGCCTGCTGGGACGTGAACGGCGGGATTTACATGAGATGAGCCTGGACATGACAGACACACGGACCATGACCCTGACCGTTGCCGAGCGGATCGACGACCGGGGCGGCATCGCCCGCATCCGGCTGGTGGGCGACGCCCTGCCGCCCGTCACCGCCGGGGCGCATCTGGACATTCACCTGCCCGACGTCGGGCTGTGGCGGCAGTATTCGCTGTGCTCCGACCCGGCAGAGACCGGGTTCTACGAGATCGGCGTGCTGAAGGACCCCGCCTCGCGCGGGGGCTCGGTCGAGGTGCATCGCGTGGCGCAGCCGGGGGCCAGCCTGACGGTCGAGGGGCCGCGCAACCACTTTCCGCTGGACGAAAGCGCGGCGCGGACCGTGCTGTTCGGCGGCGGGATCGGCATCACGCCGATGATCGCCATGGCGCGGCGGTTGCACGCACTGGGTCGGGATTTCACCCTGCATTACTGCACACGGTCGGAATCCGTGACAGCGTTCCACGACACGCTGCGCGACGCGCCCTTTGCCGACAGGGTGGTGTTCCACCACGACGACCGGGACGCCGCGCAAAGGCTGGACCTGGCGCGCGATCTGCCCGCACCCGCCCCGGATACGCATCTCTATGTCTGCGGCCCGCAGGGGTTCATGGACTGGGTGATCTCGACCGCCGAGGCGGCGGGCCATGCCTCGGCCAATGTCCACCGCGAATATTTCTCGGCGGATGTGGACCTGACCGGCGACAGCTTCACGGTCGAGGCGCGCGCCTCGGGGCTGACGCTGACCATCGGGCCAGAGGACACCATCGCCCGGAAGCTGGCCGAACATGGCATCAAGGTCGAGGTCAAATGCGAGGAGGGCGTCTGCGGCACCTGCGTCACGGATGTCCTGAGCGGCGAGATCGACCACCGCGACCAGTTCCTGACCGACGAGGAACGCGCCGAGGGCGACCAGATGTGCGTCTGCTGTTCGCGCGGGCGCGGCACGCTCGTGCTCGATCTGTGAGGGGGCAGGGGATGGACCTGACCGCCGACCAGATCGCCTTTCGCGAGGGCATGAGCCGCATGGGGGCCGCGGTGAACCTGATCACCACCGACGGCCCGGCGGGACGGCACGGGCTGGTAGCCTCGGCGGTCTGCTCGGTCACGGACAGCCCGCCCACGGTGCTGGTCTGCATCAACCGGCGCAGCTTTGTCCACGACCTCATGCTGCGCAACGGGTCGCTCTGCGTCAACGTGCTGGCCAGCCAGCATCAGGATCTCTGCGCCACCTTCGCCCGCTATGTCGAGGGCGTGGACCGCTTTGCAAGCGGCACCTGGACGACGCTCGCCACCGGGTCGCCAGTGCTGGTGGACAGCAATGTCTCGCTCGATTGCCGGATCGGCAGCGTGCTGGAGCAGGGCACCCATTCGGTCATGTTCTGCGAAGTGCGCGGCGTCCACCTGTCTGACCGGCCCGGCGCGGGGCTGGTGTATTTCAGCCGCGATTACCACCACCTGCAGACACCGCCGCCGTGATCCTCCCCACCCGGCAGCCCGATGCCTGCGTCCCGATACGGGGCGCGTGGGCCAGAAACAAGACCTCGGCCAAGCGGGGCTCAAGGACCTACTTCAACCTCAACAGGGAAACGCTCTCATGATCGGATTTGGAAGATTTGTCGCCTCGGTCGGGCTGGCCGTGCTCGCTCAATCCACGCTGGCCGCGGCGGACACGGTTCTGACGCTCAACAGCTGGCTGCCACCGTCGCACCCGCAGGTCACGGACCTGGTACTGCCTTTCGCCAAACAGATCGACGAAGTCACCGAAGGCCGTGTCACGGTCACTGTCCTGCCCGCTCCGATGGGTCCGCCGCCCGCCACCTTCGATCTGGTGAAGAACGGCGTCGTGGACATCGGCTACACCGTTCAGGGCTATACGCCGGGACGGTTCAAGACCTCGGCCGTGGCGGAAATGCCGTTCTTGACCTCTGATGCAGTGGTCTCCTCGGTCGCCTATCAGCGGGTGCATGACGCGATGCTGGCAGGGGCCGGAGAGTATCAGGGTGTCAAGGTTCTGGCGGTCCACACCCACGGTCCGGGTCAGGTGTTTTCCTCCGCGCCCATCGGCAGCGTGCAGGACATCGCGGGCCAGAAGGTGCGCGTGGGCTCGGTCGTGGCGCATGACCTGGCCACGCTTCTGGGCGCGGTTCCCATCGAAGGCCCGTCATCCAAGTCCTACGAACTGCTCAGCCAGAAGGTCGCGGACGGCATCTTCTTTCCCTGGGAATCGGTCAATTTCTTCAACCTGGGCGACCTGCTGAACGCCGCCTTCGTGGCCGAAGGCGGAGTCTACAACACCGCCTTCATGCTGGTGATGAACCAGGCGAAATGGGACAGCATCGCCCCCGAGGACCAGGCCGCCATCGAGGCAATCATCGGCGAGCCGCTGGCGCGCAAGGCGGGCGAGATGTGGAACAAGGCCGATGCCGCCGGGCGGGCTGCGATGGAGGGCAAGCTCGCTATCCATGACGCCACCGACGCCGAGATCGCCACCCTGCGCGAGACCTTTGCGCCGGTGATCGCCGCCAATGTGGCGCTGGTCTCCGAAGCCGGTGTCGACGGCCAGGCCGCTTATGACATGCTGCTGGCGGAAATCGCCAAACTCGAAGCGGAATGACAAACACAACCGGGGCAGCCGGCGGGGCGACCCGCTGGCTGCGCGGCGCCATCGCGGCGATATGCGCGGTGCTGCTGCTGGCCATGATGGCGCTGACCGTGGCCGATGTGCTGGGGCGCTACCTGATGAACGCGCCGGTGCCGGGCGCGACCGAACTGACGGAACTGATGCTGGCCGCCGTCATCTTTGTCGGCCTGCCCGCCGCCAGCCTCGACGGCGACCATGTCCATGTCGATGTGCTGACCATTCGGCTGCGGCGCCTGGCCCGCCGGGTGCTGGCAGGCGTGGTGGGGCTGGTCTCCGCGGGCATCCTGGGCCTCGTCGCCTTGCGCCTGTGGAAGATCGGCGACCAGATCGCCGGTTACAACGGCATCACGCCCACGCTGAAACTGCCGGTAGCGCCGGTGGCCTACGGGGTGGCGGTGCTGGCCGCCGTCGCCGCCGCGATCACCGTGCTGAGGGTATTCGAAAGGGCGGACGCGCATGTCTGACTGGGAAATCGGGCTGGTCCTGCTGTTTGCCATGCTGCTGGCCGGGGTGCCCATCGGGCTGGCGCTGACGCTGGTCGGCACGCTGGGCACCGCCGCGATCATCGGGCTGGACCCGTCGCTGGCGCTGCTGGGGCAGACCTTCTTCGACAACAGCCGGGCCTATGCCCTGTCGATCCTGCCGCTGTTCCTTATGATGGGGAATTTCGTCGTGCAGTCGGGCATCGCCAACGACCTCTATACCGCCGCCCATGCCTGGATGCGGCACCGCAAGGGCGGGCTGGCGATGGCGACGGTCATTGCCTGCGGCGGGTTCTCGTCGGTCTGCGGATCGTCGCTGGCCACCGCCTCGACCATGACGAAGATCGCCATGCCCTCGATGCGGCGCTTCAACTATCCCGACAGCCTGTCCACGGCCTCCATCGCGGCGGGCGGCACGCTGGGCATCCTGATCCCGCCCTCGGTGATCCTGGTGTTCTACGGGATCATGACACAGCAGGACATCGGCAAGCTGTTCCTCGCCGGGATCATTCCTGGCCTTATAGGTGTGATCCTCTACGTGGTGGCAGTGCGGATCTCGATCCTGGCAGGCCGCATCGACCTGCCGACCGAACAAAAGCTGCCGCTGCGCGCGCGCCTGCGCGCCCTCAAGGGTGTGATCGGCGCGCTGGGGCTGTTCGTCTTTGTCATGGGCGGCATTTACTTGGGTGTCTTTACCCCGACCGAAAGCGCGGGAATGGGGGCTGGGGGCGCGTTCCTGCTGGTTCTGGCCCAACGGCGCATGTCCGGACGGGCGCTGCTGCGCACGCTTTATGACACGGCCAAGACCACCGCGAGCATGTTTCTGATCCTGTTCGGCGCGCTGACCTTTGCCAATTACGTCAACCTGTCGGGCATGGGCCGCGACATCCAGGCGCTGGTGACGATGACCGACGATCCGCTTGTGGCGATCCTGATCATGACGCTGATCTACATCGCCTTGGGTTGCGTGCTGGAAGGCCTGTCGATGATTACCCTGACGATCCCGATCTTCTACCCGATCGTGGCCGGGCTGGGATACGACCTGATCTGGTTCGGCATCTACGTCGTGATCGTGACCGAGCTGAGTTACATCACCCCGCCGGTCGGCCTGAACGCCTTCGTGCTGAAATCGGTGGTCGGAGACGTGGCCATCGGCACGATCTTTCGCGGGCTTTGGGCGTTCCTTCTGGTGGATGTGCTGCGGATCGCGCTGATATTGGCCTTTCCGGGGCTGGTGCTGTTCCTGCCGCGCCTGATGTGACGCGCTGCGCCTACCTGCGCTTGGTTCCGATCGGCCAGAGAAAGGGCCCGTGAATCGGCCAGTCGAATGACCCGCGCCCTCGGAATAGTCCGGGGGCGCGTTTTTTCGGCCCGGGCCGACAGGGTTGCGGAATCCGCTAGCGCAATCATGACTGCGCGGCTTTTGGGACGGATGGTGAGCGGGGCGCATATGACAGATCCGATCAGGACCGGGCAGGGAACCATTCCAATTCGCGGTGCATTTCCGTTTGGAAAGCCAGCATCGGGCTTGGCTGAAAGAAAGAGTTGTGAATTTGCCCCTCCTGAGAATTGACATGATCGAAGGTCGTTCCGACGAAGACCTTCAAAACCTTCTGGACACGATCCAGAGCTGCGTCGTCGAGGCCTTCGGCGTGCCCGAGACCGACCGCTATCAGATCGTTCACGAACACAAGCCGGGCCGTATGGTGTTCCTCGATACCGGACTTGGCTTCACCCGCAGCGACCGCATGATTTCCATCCAGTTCTTTACCAGCCCAAGAACGCATGTGGAGAAGATCACCATCTATAAACTCCTCTCCGACAGGCTCGAAAAGGATTGCGGCCTCGATCCCGATGACCTGCTGATTTCGGTATTCACCAATCGAGAGGAAGACTGGAGCTTTGCGCAGGGCGAGGCGCAATATGTGACCGGCGCGCTGCCGTAAGTGCCGCTGATCCCGGGCGTTTTCAGGGATCATTCAGCCCCCCGCCCCTGTCAGGCATGCACGGCTTGGCCCCCGGATCGCGCCGGGGGCCTGCCGTCATGCGGAATGCAGCGCAATGTCCAGCGCCTTGACCCCGTGGATGTGGTTCGAGCGCAGGATCGACACCCGGCCCGTGCGTTCGATCCGCGCGACGCGGCGGGCCAGTTCCTCGATCAGCACCCGCACCTGAAGCTGGGCCACGTAGTTCCCCAGGCAGAAATGCGGCCCGCCCTTGCCAAAGGCCATGTGCGGGTTCCGCTCGCGCCCGATGTCAAACCGGTTCGGCGCGTCGAAATGCGCATCGTCCCGGTTTCCCGAGGTGAAATACATCGCCACCTTGTCGCCCGCCGCAATGCCAACCCCGGCCAACGCGGTGTCGCGCGTGGCGATGCGGCGCACGAAATGAACGGGCGAGGCCCAACGCAGGATCTCGTCCGTGGCGGTCTGGCTGGCAATCCCGCCTTCGCGGAACCGCTCCCATTCGCCGGGATGATCCGCCAGGGCGCGCAACCCGTGGCTCATGGTGTGGCGGGTGGTCTCGTTGCCCGCCACCACCAGCATCAGGAAGTAGTTCAGGTACTCGTCCTCGGTCAGCGGGCGGCCATCGACCTGCGCCTGAACCAGCATGGTGATGACATCCGCACGCGGATTGGCCCGCCGATCCGCCGCCAGTTCCCGCCCCATCTCGAAGGCCTGCAAGGCGGCGGGGTGGCCAAAGGGCATCATGCGCCGCTCGGCTTCGGAATACTGCCCGAAGATCGGATCGACGAAATCCGGATCATCGGACCCGATCAGCATGTCCGACCAGCGGATCAGGTCCGCCGTGCGCTCTGTCGGGATGCCCAGCAGGGAACATAGGGTGATGATCGGCACCTGCTTGGTCAGTGTCTCGACCGCCTCGAAGCTGCCCGCATCGACAAGCCGGTCCAGAAGCGTCGCGACGCGGGCGCGCACGTCCTCCTCCAGCGCACCGACCCCGCGACGGGTAAAGCCGGGCAAGGTCAGCATCCGCATCTTGCCATGCTGGGGCGGGTCCATCTCCAGCAGGGTGCGGCGCTTGTCGTTCTGGGCATCGTCGAAATCGTCCAGCGAGATCACGCCGTTGCGCGACGAGAAGGTCTCGGTGTCCTTCGACACCTGCACGATGTCGTCGTAGCGCGTGACCGCCCAGAACCCGCGGTGCCCGTCATGGCGGGCGTTCCAGGCAACCGGGGCCTCTGCCCGCAGCCGGGCAAATTCGGCGCGCGGCGGGCCATCCTGCCACAGCCCGGCGTCCGACAGGTCGATCCGTGTTTCGGGGGCGTTCAAGGTCGTCGTCATGTCCTGTCCTCCAGGTGATGCGCCAGGAACGCCATGATCCAGCGGGCGGCGCGGGCGGTGTCGCGGGGGCGATCCAGGGTGGTCAGCGCGGCAAGGGTTTCCGCCGCGCCGATGCGGTGCTTTTCAAAGGCGTAGACCTCGGCGGCAAAGGCCGGGTCCATCTCGGGATGTGGCTGGAAGGTCAGCGTGTGGCTGCCGATCTGCGTCACGCCAAGGGGGCAGAACGCCGATCCTGCCAGGACCCGCGTGCCGGGGGCGGCGCGCGTCACCTGGTCGTGATGCAGCGCCACAAGGTCAAACCCCGTGGCATCCGCCGGATCGCCCAGCCAGTCCGGCCTGTCCTGAAGCGCGTAATGCTGCACGCCGACCCCCCATGCGGGGCATTGCTCGACGGTGCCGCCCAGCATCCTGTGCAGGTGCTGGTGTCCGTAGCAGATGCCGACCACCGGCTGCCGGTCGATCACCGGGCGCAGAAAGGCGCTGAGCGCCTGTTGCCACGGCGCGTCATCCACGGCACTGGCGGGGCTTCCCGTCAGCAGCCAGGCGTCGCACTCGCGGGCGTCGGAGGGCAGCACGCCCTCGGACACGGTCCAGGCGCGGGTGTCGACCGTCCTGCCAGCCTGCGCCAGCAGCGGCGGGAACCAGTCGGCAAAGCGCCCGAAGCGGGCCCATTCCGGGCGGTTGCTGCCGCATTCCAGGATACCGATCCGCATGGTCATCCCAGCTCCATGAAGCGGCGGCGTTCGTCGATCAGGGTCTTGCCCTCGAACTGGCGGCGCTGGTGGTCGCGGGTGGCGGTGAAGGTCTCGACAAAGCGGGGCGAGAGCCATTCGGCGGCAAAGTCCGACCCACGCAGCGCCTCAATGGCGGCACCCATCCCGGCGGGCAGGGCAGAGCCGATGGCGGCACCGGTCCCGTAACCGTTGCCATGGGTGGCGTCGGTGGGCGCGATCCGTTGCTCGATCCCGGCCAGCCCGGCGGCCAGCGTCGCGGCCAGCGCCAGGTAGGCGTTGGCATCCGAACAGGGCAGGCGGTTCTCGACCCGCAGGGCGCGCGGCCCGTGGCCCACGACGCGAAAGGCGGTGGTGCGGTTCTCGATCCCCCAGGAAAGGGCGGGTGGGGCAAAGGTGCCCGGCGCGAACCGCCGCCAGCTGTTCACCGTCGGGGCAAAGATCAGCATCATCGCGGGCAGAAAACGCTGCATCCCGCCGACGAAGTGGCGGAAGGTCTCGCTCATCCGGCCCGGTGCCCCGGCGTCCCAGAACAGCGGGCTGCCGTCGGCATCGGTCAGCGACACGTGGATGTGCGAGGACTGGCTGTCGGCCTGCTCGCTCCAGCGGGGCATGAAACAGACGGTCTGGTCGCGCCGCATCGCCAGCACGCGGATGAAGTTCTGGAACAGCGTCGCCTGGTCGGCGGCTTCCAGCGCAGAGGTCGCGGCGATGCAGGCTTCCATGAAGCCGCCGCCGATCTCCTCGTGCATCTTGCCCAGCCCGATCCCCAAAGGCCCGCACATGTCGGCCACTGCGGCGTAGAAATCGGCCTGCGCGGCCTGGTAGATGATCAGGTCATGGCTGGGATGCGCCGTGGCGGTGTGCAGCCCGTCATATCCCTTGGCCGCGAGCGAACGGGGCGTTTCGTCGAACAGGGTGAATTCCAGCTCGATGCCCACCTTCGGTGTCATCCCCATGGCGCGGGCCCGCTCCAGCACCCGCCGCAGCACCGAGCGCGGACAGAAATCCGCCGCCTCGCCGGTGTATTGCGCCAGGTACAGCGGGCTGTCTTCTTCGCGTTCAAAGGGGATATGGCGCAGGCTGGCCGGATCGACGGCAAGGTCGGTGTCGTGGAAATCGGCGCTGTCGTCGGTGACGCCGGGCATGTCCATGATCTCGTCCGTGGGGTCCAGCGCCAGCTGCACGGGCGACATGCCCGGCCCCCGCTCCAAAAGCCCCGGAATATCCGCGCCCCGCACCTTCTGACCCCGAAGCAACCCGTTCGTGTCGACGATGGCGATGGTCGCGAAACGGCTGTGCGTTTCACTCATCTGTCTGTTCCCTGTTGTGTCCGGCCCGTGTATCCGGGCCTGTCGCGCACCCTTGACGTTAGGCAAAGATCCGACGCATGCTTGATCTGTTCCGTCATGAAATTGATACATTCGTGCAAATGGCCCCCGAGATCCCCGACCGGCCACGGATTCCGTGCATCCAGGCCAAGATTCTGAACGCGATCCTGAATGCCGCGCAGCTGCCCGAACGCGAGATCGAACTGCTTTTGGCCGCCGAATCGCTGCGCCGGTCCGACCTGCGCGACCCGCACGGCACCTTGCCCTTTGCCGCCTACCTGAGGCTGTTCGACCGGGTGGCCGCCGCGATGGGGCGCGACAGCTTCGGGCTGGACCTGTCGTCGGGCATGGGCCCCGAACTGGTTGGGCCGGCGGGCTACATCTTTGTCGCGTCGCCGGACCTGATGCACGCGGTGCGGGCGCTGGCGTCCAGCGTCTTCACCATCCAAGACGCGACCGTGTTCGAAGTCTTGACCGATCCCGCGCCACACGTGCGCTACCGGATCACCGACGACGCCATGACGCCCCGGCGGCACGATGTCGAATTCTCGCTGGGCTACGTCAACCATCTGATCCGGCGGCTGCTGGGCCCCGTCTATGCCCCGGCCGAGGTCTGGTTCGAACATCCCGGACCCGCCCGTCCCGAGCTGCAGGAAGCGCTGCTGGGCTGCCCGGTGTTCTTTGACCAGGACCGCAACGCCATCTGGTTTCGCCCCGAGGACGTGCAGCGCCGCGCGCCCGGTGCCGATCCGAACCTGGTGGCGCTGATGCAGCATTACATCCAGCTGCTCGACCGGCCCGACCACAGCATCCAGACCTTTACCGAAGAGGTGCGGCAGACCCTCGCCGCCCTGCCCGAAGGTCGCGCGCCGACACTGGAGACCGTCGCGGCAAGGCTGGGCTTCAGCCCCGCGACACTGGGGCGTCGGCTGCGCGCCGAGGGCACCTCGTTTCGTGACCTGCTGCGGCGAAAGCGGATCGAAGGCGCGCGGCGCTTGCTGACAGAGACGCGGCTTAGCGTGCTGGAAATCGCCGAACGCAGCGGCTACGGCGAAACCGCGAGCTTTACCCGCGCCTTCCGCACGGTGACCGGAGAGAGCCCGCGCGCTTACCGCCTGCGCCTGTCCGGCTCGCCGCCAGTCCCGTGACGGAAAGCCGACAGGGTCGCGCACGGGTTGTGGTCGCCGGCTGGCATCGGTCACCGGCATGCCCCCCGCGCCGGAACTCAGGTCGAAAAAGCTCCGAGGTGGATAGATTGGAAAAGCCCGGCGGTATCTGACTTCCGCAGGCCCAGAACTGCGCGTTTCCGCTTTGTCCGGAACGATGACGGGAATGGCGCCGCTGCAGTCGGAGCGCCGAAGCCAGGCTTCCAATAATCACACGAATTAATCATGATCCCGTCGCGGGTGAGATCCGGGCCAGAGCCGGTGGAGCAGAACTGGCGCGGCTCCGACGCAGTTCCGAAAGAGCGTGGAGACGCAGTCGTCTCGCTTCCGCGCGACGGGCTTTTGCGGTAGCCTGAGCGACGTGCGCCATAGGGGCGCGAAGCAAGGCGAGATCGGCTCTGTTGCACAAATCCTGTGAGGGATTCATGTCGTGAATCCAGCGTGGTAGCTGGACGACATGAGCAGACCCACACCCCCGACCTACAAGACCAGGAACTGGCCAGCCTATAATGAAGCGCTCAAGCGTCGAGGCTCGCTGACAATCTGGTTCGATCCCGAGATGATCTGGGATGCTGCGCCGACCGGCAAACGCGGCCGACA
>NZ_JBNAGB010000033.1:15905-35520 GCF_049800975.1 Sagittula sp. S175 | reverse complement strand
GGGGGCGCTGCCCCCGCGCCCCCGAGGTATTTTTAAACCAAAGAAGCAGGGGACGCGTCCGTTTTGACGGGACGTGTCATTGGCCCACAAGGGCCAAAAGCGATGATAAAGGTCTTTTGCCATGCCGGATCAGGTTCAGGATTTTCTCATTCGTGGCGCGGACGTGCTGGCGGCGCGGCCGCATTTCCGGCTGGTCGGGCGCGCGGCGGAGCTGCGGCAGATCTCGGGGATGTTGATGCGCAAGCATGCCTCGAACGTGCTGCTGGTGGGGCCGGGTGGCGTCGGTGCTTCGGCGCTGTGCCTTGGGTTGGAAGCGGCGAAGAACGACAACTCCCTGCCCTTCGACATCCTGTCCAAGCGGCTGTTCTGGCTCGACACGGACGGGCTGTTCTCCACCGGGGCACATGCGCGCATCTCCGAGGGCTTCGAAAAGCTGCGCCGCACCCTGTTGCGGACGGCCAACTCCGTCCTGATCATCGACGATTTCCGCGATTTCATCGACGCCGCGCGCAACAACGGCACCACGCATCTGATCAACGCCATCATGCGCGACGTCATCAACGGCCGCTACCAGTGCATCCTGGAATCCCGCGACGAAGACCTGGAGGCGGTGCTGAAGTGCCATTCGAACATGCGCGAAGTCTTTACCATGCTGGACATCCGCGAGCCGGGGGCGGAGGCGCTGGAGGAAATCGCCCGCGTTGGTGCCGAGCGTCTGACCGCCCATCACCGCGTGCCGGTCAGCGATGACGCCATCGGTGCCGCGATAGACCTGACGGGCAAATACCACGTCGGCGACATGTCCCTGTCCCGCGCCCAGCCTGAGCGCACGCTGAACCTGCTCGACCGGGCCCTGACCTCCTACCGCCAGTCGGTGCACGCCAACCCACCCCATCTTGTGAAACTGCGCGTGGCCCTGTCCGAGCTGGATCGCGTCCCAGCGGACGGGTTGGCGGCGCAGCGCGCCGAGCTGACGGCCATGTTGCAGACCGCCGAAGCTGACTGGCAAGGCAAGGTCGACCGCCTGCAAGCGCTTCGCAAGGCACAGAAATCCGGCGAGGAATTACTGCTCGCGCTTGAGGAGCAGCTGGCCGAGGAACGCGCCCGCGAGAAGCCCCCGGTCGAGACCGAGGCGCCGTCGTTTTCGGCGCGACTGTCCGGCGGCGCGGGGTTCGGGTCGCGCGAGGAGGCGCGCATCCAGTCCGAGATCCAGCAGGCCGCCCGCGCGATCAAAGACAACGCCACAGCCTTCGACGCGCTGGAAGCCGAGATGAATGCCGGGCTGTCCCTGAACGCCCAAGCCGTGACGCTGGAATTCTCGGCCATCTCCGGCATTCCCGCCGACAAGCTCAACCAGGACGAACGGCAAAAGCTGCTGTCGCTCGACACCACCCTCAAGGCCCGCGTCTTTGGCCAGGACCATGCGGTCGAAAAACTGGTTGGCGCCGTGCTCATGGCCAATGCTGGACTGAAGGAACCGGACAAACCGCAGGGCAGTTTCATGTTCTGCGGGCCGTCGGGTGTCGGCAAGACCGAGATTGCCAAGGCCTTGGCGCAGGCGCTCAAGGACAGCGAAAAGGCCATGCTGCGCTTCGACATGTCGGAATACATGGAGAAACACGCGCTGGCCAAGCTGATCGGCGCGCCGCCGGGCTACGAGGGCTACGAGGCGGGCGGCATCCTGACCAATTCCGTGCGCCGCAACCCGCATTCCATCATCCTCTTTGACGAGATCGAGAAGGCCCACCCGGATGTCTTCAACGTCTTTCTTCAGGTGCTGGACGACGGGCGCCTGACAGACAACCGCGGGCTGACCGTATCCTTTGCCAACACGCTCATCATCATGACGACGAATATCGGGCAACCCTCGTTCCTGGATGACAGCCTCACCTACGACGAGGCCATGGCCGACACAATGCACGAGCTGGAGAACACCTTCCGGCCGGAATTCCTCAACCGGTTCAACGGGCGCCAGAACATCATCGGTTTCAAGAAGTTGCCATTGGACCTGATCGAACGCATTGCCGAGCGGGAATTGCGCAAGGTGAACGGGCGCATCACCGCAGCCGGGCACGGCGTACGGATCACCATGGCCACCGATCAGATATCGGCGCTCTGCCGCGACCGTTACAACCCGGTACATGGCGCCCGTGGCATTCCCGGTTTCTTTGCGGCGACCGTTTATCCATCAATTGCGCGCACGATATTGACGACCCCGGAGGCGACCGGCACGCTGGATTTGCGTTATCATGCCGAAGACGGCGGACGGGTTGAAATACTGGTTGTCGAGGCTGGCTGAGGAGTTGGGCGGCGTGACACTCGCGTCGTCCCCGGCGGGCGCTTGTGTCACCTGAATTTCAGCGGCTCATCGGCATCGAAGAGATAAGAGACGTTCCAGGCTTCTGCTTCAGAGAACCCCTTGCTGGCAAGCATATCGATAATTCTTTTATCTATTGTATCGATAAATCTTCCGAATTCCATTTCCTCCCGCACGACCTTGGCGACATCCTGCGCAATTTGCACACGCTGCTGTGCCAAAAGTTCGCCAATCCAGTGCCGGGACGCTTCAGAGAATATCTTCGCCGAAGCGATCATCAACTCGCGCAGTTTTTCCGGGTCCAGCGCATCCTTGTTGAGACAATCCATCGACCCTTTCTTCATGGAAGCGATCGCGACATCGGTGCGCATTTCCGAGGAAATCATCACGACAGCTGCGCCGAAGTTCATTGGATGGTCATTGACAATCCGCTGCGCGGCCAGGCCATTTCCCTTGGGCAGCATGTAATCGATCAAGATGACATCGTAGGACTTTTCATCCAGAGCCTTTTCGAATTCCTCTATGCTGGAGGTCATGCGCGTGGTGACCGGCAAGCCGGTCTTGCCACAGGCGCGTTTGATCCGGTTCTGATCGAAGGTGCTATCATCCAGCACCAGCACCTCGAACCGTCCGCGATCCGTCGTGCGGCGGGTCGGATCCTGATAAGCCGCTCGAACCGCGGCCAAATCATTTGTCTGAGACGTGTCGGCCATGACAATTTTCCCCGTTCCCCAACCAGGTTCTGCGGATCAGATTACGCCCGGGGGTCCTTAACTTCAAATGAAGCATAGAAATGTATTAATGAGAAATTTTCAAAAACTGAACGCGTGGAACATTTGCGGCACAGGCACCCCACTGTTAATATTCGAAAGCAAGAAGGCAATTCCAGATCGGGTAGTGAAATGAGGGATATCGAGAACAAGGATCAGGAATTCGAATCCTTCCTCTATATCATCACTCATGATCTGAAAACCTATTCGCGGGCCATGCGCGTCATACCCGAATGGATCGAAGAGGATCTGAGCGAGGCCGGACTGCAATTGCCCAATGACGTGGCTGGCCATGTCGCGATGCTCAAGGACTACGCACGAGGTATGGACCTCATGCTCGACGGCCTGACCGAACTCTCCCGCGTCGGACGGCTGGCTGACCCGCCTTCGCCAATTCCGCTGGCAACGCTGTTCGGAGCCGTGTGGTCACGGTTTCCGGGGCACGAGCGGTTCTCTTTCGATCTCTCCGGTTGCAAGGCCTGGGTACAGGCACCGGCCAACGACCTCGACCGGCTCGCCGTCGCGTTGTTGTCCAACCCGATCAGGCACCATTCCGGACCGGACGGTCATGTGTCTGTCACGGCCTATGATCAGGGCGGGCGCGTCATTTTGCGCATTCAGGACAATGGTCCGGGCATCGATGCGGAATTCCGCGAGAAAGTCTTTCAACCGCTTTACACGCTCGCGCCCCGCGACGAGGTCGGGACGGCCGGGATTGGACTTGCGGTCGCGCGAAAGGTCGTGGGCACGCTTGGCGGCACCATCTCGATCATCGAACCGCCCGGCGGTATCGGATGCGCTGTCGAATGTGATCTACCACTTGCGCGGCAGGCATAGCTTCTCTTTCCGATCGATGCGCCATGCTGTAGGCCTGCAGGGAAAGCAGGAGACCCGGCATGACCATACGCCTGACCCGAGACGAGGTACATGACCTCGCCACCCGCACATTACGGCAGGTCGGTTATGCTCCTGATCACGTGCAGGCCATCGCTGACATGCTGACCACGTGCCAGATGGACGATTGCCAGTCGCATGGGCTCTTCCGCCTTTTCATGTGCGTTGACACCATCCAACGGGCGCAAGTCGACGCCTGGGCGGAGCCCACGGTCATCCTCGACGACTCCGCTGCCATCCGGGTCGATGCGCGCGGCGGGATCTCGCTGCGTGCAGTGCAGACCGGGCTGCCGGATCTCGTGGAGCGCACGCGCAGCCTTGGCGTGGCCGTGATGGCGGTCAATCATTGCTACCATTTCTCGGCCCTCTGGCCCGAGGTCGAGCAGATCGCTCGGCAAGGCCTGGCCGCCTTGTCGATGGTCCCCAGCCATGCCTGGGTCGCCCCGGCGGGTGGCACACGCGGCGCACTTGGCACCAACCCGATCTCGTTCGGCTGGCCGCGCGGTGACCGCGACCCCTTTGTCTTCGATTTTGCCACCTCGGCCTTTGCGCGAGGTGAGATCGAGCTGTTTCGCCGCGCGGGCAAACCCTTGCCGGAGGGCGTTGCGCTGGATGCCGCAGGCCAGCCGACAACGGACCCGGAGGCCGCCCTTGCCGGTGCGATGTGCACCTTTGGCAGCTTCAAGGGGTCTGCCCTGTCGCTGATGATCGAACTGATGGCCGGACCGCTGATCGGCGATCTCACCAGCCTCGACAGCATGAAGGCTGCCGCAGGCAGTCCCGGAGCGCCGTACCATGGGCAGATCATCGTGGCCTTTGACCCGGAAAAGCTGTCGGGCGGGCAAAGCGCAGACAGCCAGGCGCGTGCCGAACGGCTCTTCAAGGAAATCGCCGATCAGGGGGCACGCCTGCCGTCAGAGCGCCGGTATGCCGCGCGCGCCCACAACCGCGCGCGTGGATACGTGGAAATCTCCCGGCAATTGTACGACGATCTGACGGCCCTGAGCGCCTGACCGGCACGCGCTGCGACTAGTCCTCCTGCGGACGAAGCGGCGGCAGAGGCGTGTCGATCTGGGCGGTCCCGACGTCGGGGTCGGCCAAGGCCCGCAACACGTCCGGCACGGCCCCCTCGACCACCAGCATCCCGGCGGCCGGCGCGATGCGCACGGCCAGCCCCATTGCCTCCACCCTTGCCGAGAGCGCGCCGAGCGCTTCACCGTTTTCCTCCGCGGTATGGTCGATCAGCGCTTGCCGATAGGACCGGCGGTCATCGAATGCGTCAGGCGAAGGCGCGCCTCCTCGCGTCATGCGGGCTGGCTGGGGACGCAGGCCAAGGATCAGCCGCACAGGCCCATCCTGCGCCGCCAATGCCTGCTCGATCTCCTTGCGGTGCCTCTCGTCCATGGACCTGTTCCTTTCTCAACCGACAAGCTGCCACAACTCCGGCGGCAATTGCACCATCCCGCCGCCCTGCCGCGCCGGCGGCACATCGGCCAAGGGCTTGAGCACCGACATGACCGCCTCCACAAGGTCAGACAAGGCCATGGTCGGATGCCGTTCGAGGATCAGGGCCGCGACGCCCGACACGATGGGCGTCGCCATCGAGGACCCGTTCCACGCCTCGTAGCCACCGCCCATCACGCAGGAAGTCACACCCTTGCCCGGCCCCACGAGGTCCGGCACATCGTAGCTTTGTGCATCTGCCACCATCGCCCCGCCGCCGGAAAAGCTGGCCACCGTCGCCTCGCGCGTGGCGGCTCCGACGCTCAGGACGTCGGCGTAATTGCCCGGGCTGCGGGTCAGGTTCGCCCCCTCATTTCCGATCGCCACCACCGGCAGCACCCCCATGCGCCGCACCATGCCGATGGCCTGCTTCATCGCGCCATTGTAGCCGGGAATGCCCGCCGACATGTTCAGGATCGCGATTTCCGGGCGCTGCGCGACAAAGTCGATGGCATAGATGAAGTCCGAGATATAACCCAGCGCGCCCGGCAACATGATGTAATTCATCAGGTCCGCTCCGGGTGCGACGCCCACGGTACGCCCCGCCACCAACCCCGCAACATGGGTGCCATGGCCCTCGGTGTCCTCGGTGGGACAGGCCACCGGCTGTTGCGTCTCCGGGTCCAGCCGGAACGAAGACACGACGCGCCCGGCGATCTCTTCGACTTCTGCCACCCCGGTGTCCAGAACCGCAACGCCGACCCCCTCGCCCGCGCCGACGAAACCGGTCGCACGCGCCGCCGCCAGGGCGATGGCATCCAGATGCCATGTGTCGGGCGGTCCTTCGGTGACGCCCTCGGACGCCTTGACCGGACGGATCAGGGACAAGGGCAGGTCTTCATGCACCTCGTAGTCCGGCAGGCTCGCCCGCAAGGAGGCCACCTCTGAGGGGTCATCGAGTTCCAGCACCATCGCCCCGGTCACCGGCAACGTGTCTTCGGGATGCGCCACCACCTTGGCCGACCGCAACATACGGCGCGGCAGGCCGCCACCACGCGTCTGTCGACGGGCCTCGATCACGCGCGAGACCTGCGCTCCGCGTGCCTCGGGCGTCAGGGCGACCTCCACCATGGACAAGGTGCCCAGCACAGGATCGTAACGCGGAATCGCAAGGTAACGGGCCATGGCATTTCTCCGGAAAACGGCTTGCTGAAATGCGGGCAGGATAACACTTTTTGGCAGAGCCTCACAGCCGCGCCACATGCCAAGCGGTCAGCGCGCGCCGATACTCCGACCTTCGGCGATAATGTCCGCCAGCACGTCCGAAGCCAGCGCCACCGGGTTCGCTTTCATCGACGACGACGCGGCGGCGAGCTCCGCGACCTCCAGATCGTTCATCCCTGTGTCGCCGTCGAGTGGCGGCAAAGGCGCCGCCGCCAACCAGTCTTTCAACAGCCTTGCAGCGCTGCCCCCCGGCGCGTCGAAAGCGCCAGCTATCATTCGGTCCACCTCGGCAAAGCGGCTGGTGTCCATTCCGGCCGCCCCGCAGGCCTGCGCATTGGCGCGCAAGACCCCCGGCAGCAGCCGCGCGCAGATTGCCCCGTGCGGCGCATGTGTCTGCCCGCCGATCACCCCGGCCAGTCCGTGCACCGCCCCAAGGCCGGCATTCGCCAAGGCAATCCCCGACAGATGTGCCGCCGCCAGCAGCACATCGCGCGCTTCGGCGTCCTCGCCCTGCGACAGACGCAGCAAGGCCCGCATGGTCAGGGGTATCGCCACCCGGCAAAACCTGTCCACGTCGGGACGCGCCCGCGCACACAGGAAGGGTTCGATCAATTGCGTCAGCGCATCCATGCCGCACATCAGCGTGACGGGCCAAGGTGCCCCGCCGGTCAGATCGGCATCCAGAACCGCCAAGGCAGGCAACATGCGCACATCGCGCAACGAAACCTTGCGGCGATGCGCTGGCACGTCGATCACGGCGTTCTTCGTGGCCTCCGCCCCGGTGCCCGCCGTGGTCGGCACCGCGACAAACGGCAACGGCGCGCGGTCCAACGGCCTCCCTGCCCCGACAACTTCGAGATGCTCCAACGGCGGTAAGACAGCGGGCAACAAAGCCGCCAGCGCCTTGCCGAGGTCGATGACAGAGCCTCCGCCGATGGCGACGACAGCCCCCGGAGCATGCGGCCGCAGCAACGCCAGAGTACCCTCCAGAAAGGGCAGCGAAGGCTCGCCCTGCCCGGTCACCTCCAGCACCTGCCGTCCGGTATGCCGCAAATCCGCCGCCAACACATCGGCCCATCCCGCAGATCGCCCGCGCACGATCACAACGGGCCCCGCGCACGCCGCCAGCGTCGCAGCAATCACCCTGCGGCTGCCGCGCCCTGAGACCGTCCGCTCGGGAACGACAAGGCTCATCCGGCGAAGCCGATGGTTGCCTCCACCGCACGCTTCCACGCAGCGTAGCGTGCATCCCGCACGCCCGCCTCCATCGATGGCTCAAACCGCGCGTCTGCGCTCCAGCCCTTTGCGAACTCCGCCATGTCGGGCAACAGCCCCGACCGCGACCCGGCCAGCCAAGCCGCGCCCGTTGCCGTCGTTTCCAGCACGGCGGGCCGTTCCACCGGCGCGTCGATGATGTCGGACAGGAACTGCATGGCGAACTCCGAGGCGCTCATGCCCCCGTCAACCCGGAGGGTTGCACTGGAACTGCTGCGCAGCGCCGTATTGTCCGACCCGCCCCAATCCGCCTTCATCGCCTCCAGCAGGTCGCGCGTCTGGAAACCGACCGACTCCAGCGCCGCACGCGCGAATTCCGCAGGCCCGGAATTGCGCGTCAGGCCAAAGACCGCGCCCCGGCATTCCGCATTCCAATAGGGCGCGCCCAGCCCGGTAAACGCCGGGACAAGGATCACCTCCTGCGCCGCATCGGCCTGCTGCGCCAGCCCCTGCGTTTCGCCTGCGGCGCGAATGATCTTCAGCCCGTCGCGCAGCCATTGCACCACCGCCCCGGCGATGAAGATGGAGCCCTCCAGCGCATAGGTAGGCTTGCCGTCCAGCTGGTAAGCGATGGTCGTCAGCAGGCGGTTGTTCGACCGCACAGGCTCTGCCCCGGTGTTGAGCAAGGCAAAGCACCCCGTGCCATAGGTCGATTTCAACATCCCCGGTTCAAAGCACGCCTGCCCGATGGTCGCCGCCTGCTGGTCGCCCGCGATGCCCCGGATCGGGATCGGCTTGCCGAACAGGTCCGCGCGCGTCTCGCCGAAATCCGCCGCGCAGTCGCGCACTTCGGGCAGCATCTTCATCGGGATGCCCAGCCGATCACAGATCGTCTGCGACCAGCGCCCCTTGCGAATGTCATAGAGCATCGTGCGCGCCGCGTTGGTCGCGTCGGTCAAGTGCTGCGCCCCGCCCGTCAGGTTCCACACCAGCCACGAATCCACCGTGCCGAAACACAGCTCCCCCGCCTCTGCCCGCCCCCGGGCGCCCTCGACGTTGTCCAGGATCCACGCCAGCTTCGTGCCTGAGAAATACGGGTCCAGCAGCAGCCCCGTCCGGTCGGTCACGACCTCTTCGAAGCCTTCGGCCTTCAGCGCCTTGCAGACCTCGGACGTGCGGCGATCCTGCCAGACAATCGCGTTGTGGATCGGCTTGCCCGAGGCGCGCTCCCAGACCAGCGTCGTCTCGCGCTGGTTGGTGATGCCGATGGCGGCGATCTCCTCGGCCTTCACCCCGGCCTTCTCCATCACACCGCGACAGGTGGCGGCGGTGGTGGTCCAGAGGTCGGAACAGTCGTGCTCCACCCAGCCGGACGCCGGGAAATGCTGCTCGAACTCCTCCTGCGCCGTGGCGCGCACCGTCAGCGCCTCGTCAAACAGCATCGCCCGCGTCGAGGTCGTGCCCTGGTCGATGGCAAGGATCAGCGTCATGTGGGGGCCTCATCGGTTCATCGGTCGCAGCCCGCAGGCCTCAACCCGCAGGGAGGCCAGAAAACGCCGGGCGACCGGGAAAATCAAGGAAATGGTAAGGTGGCCGGGGCACGCGCACGCACCCCGGCCGGGAGGAGACTTACTGCCAGGACTTGATCAGCTCGTCATAGCTGACGGTGATCGGCTCTTCGTCCTCGTTGTCCAGCTTCGCCTTGGGCGAGCCTTCCTTCGACAGCCATTCCTGCGGATCGACCTCGTCGTTCAGCTTCGGACCGATGTCGCCCTGAACGCCTGCGCGCTCCAGACGGGCCATGACCTTTTCCTGATCGGCGCAGAGCGCATCCAGCGCTTCCTGCGGGGTCTTGGCGCCGGACATGGCGTCACCGATGTTCTGCCACCACAGCTGAGCCAGCTTCGGGTAGTCAGGCACGTTGGTGCCGGTCGGCGACCATGCCACGCGGGCCGGGGAACGGTAGAATTCCACCAGGCCGCCCAGCTTGTCCGCACGCTCGGTGAAGGACTCGTGCTGAATGGTCGACTCGCGGATGAAGGTCAGGCCGACATGGGCCTTCTTCACGTCCACGGTCTTGGAGGTCACGAACTGCGCATAGAGCCACGCGGCCTTGGCGCGATCCACCGGGGTCGACTTCATCAGCGTCCAGGAACCCACGTCCTGATAACCGATCTTGGTGCCTTCTTCCCAGTAGACGCCATGCGGCGACGGGGCCATGCGCCACTTCGGCGTGCCGTCCTCGTTCATCACCGGCAGGTCGGGCTTGACCGTGTCGGCGGTGAACGCGGTGTACCAGAACATCTGCTGCGCCACGTTGCCCTGCGCCGGGATCGGGCCTGCCTCCGAGAAGGTCATGCCAGCGGCGGCGGGCGGCGAGTACTTTTGCAGCCATTCGATCGCCTTGGTCACGGCATAGACCGCTGCGGGGCCGTTGGTCGCGCCGCCACGGGCCACGCAGGACCCCACCGGCTGCGAGTTCTCGTTCACGCGGATGCCCCATTCGTCGACCGGCAGGCCGTTCGGCTCGCCCTTCGATCCGGCACCGGCCATGGACAGCCACGCATCGGTGTAGCGCCACCCCAGCGACGGGTCCTTCTTGCCGTAGTCCATGTTGCCAAAGACTTCGCCTTCGACGCCCATGTGGCTCAGGTCGCGGCCGGTAAAGAACTCCGCGATGTCCTCGTAGGCCGACCAGTTGACCGGAACGCCGAGGTCATAGCCGAACTGCTCCTTGAAGTCCGCCTTGTTCTTCTCGTCGTTGAACCAGTCGTAGCGGAACCAGTAAAGGTTCGCGAACTGCTGGTCGGGCAGCTGGTACAGCTTGCCATCGGGCGCGGTGGTGAACTGCGTGCCGATGTAGTCGTCGAGGTCCAGACCCGGGTTGGTCACATCCGCGCCCTCGCCCGCCATCCAGTCGGTCAGGTTGCGTGCCTGCTGATACCGCCAGTGGGTGCCGATCAGGTCCGAATCGTTGATATAGCCGTCGTAGATGTTCTCGCCGGACTGCATCTGGGTCTGGAGCTTTTCGACCACGTCGCCTTCGCCGATCAGGTCGTGCGTGACCTTGATGCCGGTGATCGCGGTAAACGCCGGGGCCAGAACCTGGCTTTCATATTCGTGGGTGGTGATGGTTTCGGAGACAACCTTGATCTCCATGCCGGCCATCGGCGCTGCCGCGTCGATGAACCACTGCATTTCCGCTTCCTGATCGGCGCGGGACAGCGCAGACAGGTCGCCGATCTCGGCGTCGAGGAACTGCTTTGCAGCCTCCATATCGGCCTGCGCGACACCGGCCGTCAGGCTCAGTGCCATGGCAAGCGCCGTGGTGGTCTTCAATTTCAAGTTCATTGGATCCTCCCTGATTTCTTGAACTTGGTTAACGAAACCGGCCCGCCGCGTTCACGTAGTCGCGTTCGCGGGCCGGGATGACTTACACCCAGCGAAACACCGCTGCGGCGTAGACAAGACAGACGGCCAGCGCCCAAGGCTGCGTTTCGGGACCGACGAGGCCCAGCCACGCGAGGTTGATGAAGGCGCTGCCGAGCAGCGTGATGAACAACCGATCCCCGCGCGTGGTTTCGATCCGCAGCACGCCGACGCGCGGCGTTTCCGGAAACCGGATCGCCAGCACGGTGAAGATCACCAGAAGACAGGCGATGGTCGCAAAGAAGATCGCGGTGGGCAGGGTCCATGCCATCCAGTCCATTGGAATTCCTCCTCAAACCCGGCCCAGGGCAAAGCCCTTGGCGATGTAGTTGCGCACGAAGTAGATCACGAGCGCGCCCGGCACGATGGTCAGCACGCCCGCCGCCGCCAGCACGCCCCAGTCGATGCCCGACGCACCTTGGGTGCGGGTCATGATCGCGGCGATGGGCTTGGCGTCCACGGTGGTCAGTGTCCGCGACAGCAGCAGCTCGACCCACGAGAACATGAAGCAGAAGAAGGCCGCGACACCGATCCCGCTTGCGATCAGCGGCATGAAGATCTTCACGAAGAAGCCGCCGAACGAGTAGCCGTCGATATAGGCGGTCTCGTCGATCTCCTTCGGGACACCGCGCATGAAGCCTTCGAGGATCCACACCGCCAGCGGCACGTTGAACAGGCAGTGCGCCAGCGCCACCGCGATGTGCGTGTCGAACAGGCCCACGGACGAATACAGCTGGAAGAACGGCAGCGCGAAGACGGCCGGCGGCGCCATTCGGTTGGTCAGCAGCCAGAAGAACAGGTGCTTGTCCCCCATGAAGCTGTAGCGCGAGAACGCATAGGCCGCAGGCAGCGCCACCGTCAGCGAGATCAGCGTGTTCATCACCACGTAGATCAGCGAGTTGACGTAGCCCATGTACCAGGCCGGGTCCGTCAGGATCGTCGCGTAGTTGGCGAACGTCAGGTCCTTCGGAAACAGCGTGAAATCGTTGAGGATTTCCGTGTTGGTCTTCAGGCTCATGTTGAGCAGCCAGTAAAGCGGCAGCATCAGGAACACGAGGTAGGCCGTCATGACCAGCGCGCGGGTGTTCACCTTGAACCGGGGGCGCGCATTCGCGCCGCCCGCGGTCAGGTTCTCGGGAATGGTGGCGTCCGTCATCACATGCCCTTTTTGTCGAGGTTGACCATCACGGTGTAGAACACCCACGAAATCAACAGGATCACGAGGAAATACATCAGCGAGAAGGCCGCCGCCGGTCCAAGGTCGAACTGCCCCAGCGCCATCTTCACAAGGTCGATGGACAGCAGCGTCGTGGCGTTGCCGGGGCCACCGCCGGTGACGACAAACGGCTCGGTATAGATCATGAAGCTGTCCATGAAGCGCAGAAGGATCGCGATCATCAGGACGCCCATCATCTTGGGCAGTTCGATGTAGCGGAACACCTTCCAGCGCGACGCCTGGTCGATCTTGGCCGCCTGGTAATAGGCGTCGGGGATGGATTTTAGCCCCGCAAACGCCAGCAGCGCCACCAGCGACGTCCAGTGCCAAACGTCCATCACGATGATCGTGACCCAGGCCGCCAGCACGTCCTGCGTATAGTTGTAGTTGATGCCCAGCGCGTCCAGCGTATGCCCCAGCAGACCGATGTCCACCCGGCCAAAGATCTGCCAGATCGTGCCCACCACGTTCCACGGAATGAGCAACGGCAGCGACATCACCACGAGGCAGAAGGACGACCAGAACCCGCCCTTGGGCATGTTCAGCGCGACGAAGATGCCCAGCGGGATCTCAATCGCGAGGATGATGCCCGAGAACATCAACTGCCGCCACAGCGCTTCCCACATGCGTTCCGAGGACAGCATTTCCTCGAACCACTCAAGCCCCGCCCAGAAGAACTCGTTGTTCCCGAAGGTGTCCTGCACCGAATAGTTGACCACCGTCATCAGCGGGATCACCGCCGAGAACGCCACCAGCAGCAGCACCGGCAGGACAAGGAACCAGGCCTTTTGATTGACTGTCTTTTCCATCACTTGCTGTCCTTGGCGGGCTTCGGTGTCGGGGCGGCGTCGAGGATGCGGTCCACCATGCGGACCTGCAATTCCATCACCTGTTGCGGCGTCATGTCCGGTTTCGCCTGTGTCATGCCGCCCCCCGCACCAGCCAGTCGTTGGCATAGACGTTGACATGCCCCGCATCGAAGGACACGCGGTTCATATCCGCGCTCACGCGCTCGTCCTCGCCCGCGATGATATTGATATCGTGGCCGAAAAACTCCGCCCGGATGATCTTGTGCCGGCCCACGTCCTCGACGCGGCGCACCTTCACCGGCAGGCCCTCGGTCTGAGACAGCCGCGCGAACTCGGGCCGCACGCCGATCTCGACCTTGCCGTCGAGCGCGCCGTAGCCCTGCGCCAGCGCCAGCTCGGTGCCGTCGATATAGGCGCGGTTGCCCTGCACTTTGGCAGGGATCACGTTCATCCCCGGTGAGCCGATGAAATAGCCGACGAACGTATGCTCCGGCCGCTCGAACAGCTCTTCCGGCGTGCCGATCTGCACCACCCGCCCGTCATACATCACCACGACCTTGTCCGCGAAGGTCAGCGCCTCGGTCTGGTCATGCGTCACGTAAATCATCGTGTGACCAAAATCGTGGTGCAGTTTCTTCAGCTGCGTCCGCAGCTCCCACTTCATATGCGGGTCGATCACCGTCAAAGGCTCGTCGAACAGCAGCGCGTTCACGTCCTTGCGCACCATCCCGCGCCCAAGGCTGATCTTCTGCTTCTGGTCCGCTCCCAGCCCGCGCGCCTTGCGGTTCAGCATGTCCTCCATGCCGATCATCCGCGCGATCTCCTGCACCCGCTCGGCGACATAGGTCTCGTCCCGCCCGCGATTGCGCAGCGGAAACGCGAGGTTATCGCGCACCGTCATGGTGTCATAGACGACGGGAAACTGGAACACCTGCGCGATGTTGCGTTCCGCCGTCGGCGCGTGGGTCACGTCCACCCCGTCGAACAGGATGCGCCCTTGCGACGGATGCAGCAGCCCGGAAATGATGTTGAGCAGCGTGGACTTGCCGCAGCCGGAGGACCCCAGCAGGGCATAGGCCTCGCCATCCGCCCAGTCGTGGTTCAACTCCTTCAGCGCGAAATCATCCTCGGACGCCGGGTTTTTCAGATAGGAATGCGCGAGGTTGTCGAGCGTGATCTTGGCCATTCTCCCCTCCCTCAGGCAGCTAGCGCATAGGCGGCGGGGGCGACCAGTTCGCCACTCTCCGCAAAGACATAGACGTGGCGCGGGTCGAGGTAGACCTTCAGCGCCTCGCCGATCGCAAGGTCATGCACGCCATGCACCAGACCCACCCAGCGCTCGCCGTGGTGGTCGAGGTGCACGAAGGTCTCCGACCCGGTCAACTCCGTCACGGTCAGCACCGTGGTGAATTCCACTGCATCCGCCGCGTGCTTGCCGATTTCCAGGTGGTTGGGACGGAATCCCGCCTGATACCGCCCGTCCGGAAGTTCGGCCAGCTTGCCGGTTGCCGGAGCCGTCTGCCCCTTGCCGAACATGATCTTCGACCCGGTTTTCGAGATTGACAGGAAATTCATCGGCGGATCGCTGAACACCCGCGCGGTGGTGGCGTTCACCGGCTGGCGATAGACTTCCGGCGTCGGCCCGAACTGGGTGATCCGACCCTCCCACAGCGTGGCGACATTGCCGCCCAGCAGCAGCGCCTCTTCGGGTTCGGTGGTCGCGTAAACGAAGATCGAGCCGGATTCCTCGAAGATCTTCGGGATTTCCACCCGCAACTCCTCGCGCAGCTTGTAGTCGAGGTTCGCCAGCGGCTCGTCCAGCAGCACCAGCCCGGCATTCTTCACCAAGGCCCGCGCCAAGGCGCAGCGCTGCTGCTGCCCGCCCGACAACTCCAAGGGCTTGCGGTCCAGCATCGGCGTCAGCTTCATCAGCTCGGCGGTCTCGCGCACGCGCCGATCCACCTCTGCCGAGGACACCCCCATCAGCTTCATCGGAGAGGCGATGTTGTCGTAAACGCTCATCGACGGGTAGTTGATGAACTGCTGGTACACCATAGCGACCTTGCGGTCCTGCACGCGCATCCCGGTCACGTCCTGCCCGTTCCAGTGGATCGAGCCCGTGGCAGGCTTGTCCAGTCCCGCCATCAGCCGCATCAGCGAGGTCTTGCCGGACGTGGTCGGCCCCAGCAACACGTTCATCGTGCCATTTTCCAGCGTCAAATCCGTGGGATAGACATGCGTCTGCCCCTCCACGACCTTGGACACGCCCTTGAGTTCCAGCGTCACCCCGGTCCCTCCCTATTGCGCGGCGGCGGCGGTCTGACGCCGCTCTGCCATCCAGTCATCCAGCTCTGCTATCTGTTCCGATGACAGCCGCAGCCCCAGCTTGTTGCGTCGCCACACCACGTCCTCGGCGGTGCGCGCGTATTCCTTGTCCATCAACCAACACACTTCCGACTCGGTCAGCGTAGCACCGAAATCGCGCCCAAGGTCAGAGAATGACGTAGCATTCCCCAATACCGTGCGCGCCTCGGTGCCATAGGCCCGCACCAGCCGCCGTGCATGGGCAGTGGTCAGGAACGGGTAGTCATGGTGCAACCCGGTTATCAGCGCCGCGACCCCATCCACCGGAAAGTCCCCGCCCGGCAGCGGCACGCCCGCCGTCCAGGGGCCTTTCACCGTCAGGTGCTGGCCGATCTTCTCCAGCGCACTTTCCGCCAGCCGCCGATAGGTCGTAATCTTGCCGCCAAAGATGTTCAGCAGCGGCGCGCCCTGCGCATCCACCTTCAGGGTATAGTCCCGCGTCGCAGCCGTGGCGCTGCTGGCCCCGTCATCATACAGCGGCCGCACGCCCGAATAGGTCCAGACCACATCGTCGGCGGTCAGTTGCTGCTTGAAGTACTGGTTGGCGAAGTTCAGCAGGTAGTCGCGTTCTTCCGGCGTGCATTCGGGCTTTTGCGCGGGGTCCGCCTGTTCCGCATCGGTGGTGCCGATCAGGGTAAAGTCATTCTCGTAGGGAATGGCAAAAATGATCCGCCCGTCCGTCCCCTGGAAGAAATAGCATTTGTCATGGTCATACAGCTTGCGCGTCACGATATGCGAGCCACGCACCAGCCGCACGCCCTCGGTGGAATTGATCCGCACCTTGGTCTGGATGATGTCGCCCACCCAGGGCCCGCCCGCGTTCACCAGCATCCGGGCGTAATGCACCGCTTGCGCGCCGCTTTCGGTATCTTGCGTTTCGACGCGCCAAAGGTTGCCTTCGCGCGCAGCGGACAGCACCTTGGTCCGGGTCATGATCTTCGCGCCGCGCGCCTCCGCGTCGCGGGCGTTCAGCACCACCAGCCGGGAATCCTCGACCCAGCAGTCGGAATATTCATAGGCCTTTTCAAATCGCTCCTGCAGCGGCGCGCCCTCCGGCCCCTGCTTCAGGTCCACCGAGGTCGTCCCCGGCAGGATCTTCCGCCCGCCGAGGTGGTCATACATGAACAGCCCCAGCCGGATCAGCCACGCAGGGCGGCGACCCTTCATCCAGGGCATAACGAGGGACAGCAGGTTTGACGTGGGCGTGTTCGACTCGAACCGCATATCCTTATGATAAGGCAGAACAAACCGCATCGGCCAGCTGATGTGCGGCATGGCCCGCAGCAGCGTCTCGCGCTCGATCAGCGCCTCGCGCACCAGCCGGAATTCGAAATACTCGAGGTAGCGCAACCCGCCATGGAACAGCTTCGTCGAGGACGACGACGTGGCCCATGCGAGGTCGTTCATCTCGGCCAGCGCCACGGACAGTCCCCGACCCGCTGCGTCACGCGCGATGCCGCATCCGTTGATGCCGCCCCCGATCACGAACAGGTCGTGCGTGTCACTGCTGGTCAAAGACACCGACTCTCCTCCCCAGGGTTCCGGCGATTGCGTTGACGGATTTGTGACAAAAGACGCGCGCTTTGGCAATGTTTGATTTTCGTTTCTGTTCGCTTTCTCACAACTATTGAAAATTCCACGAAAAATTCATATGCGTTTTCCCGAACAGCAGATTGCCGCACGCGAATCCGCGCGAAGGCCGTTGATCGGCCGCCGAACCTCCTCCTATGCTGGCCGGAACCACCGCCACAGGATCCCCCACACGCATGTCACAGACCTTCCGCCACCCAGAGATCCTCGAAATCGCCCGCCGCGAGGGCAAGGTCACGGTCGAAGGACTGGCAGAACATTTCGGCGTCACGCTCCAGACCATCCGCCGCGACCTCTCGGACCTCGCCGAACATGGCCGCCTCGAACGGGTGCACGGCGGCGCGGTTCTGCCCTCAGGCACCACCAACATTGGTTACGAGGAACGCCGCACCATCAACCCCGAGGGCAAGACCGCCATCGCCCGTGCCTGCGCCGCGCGCATCCCCAATGACATCTCGCTTTTCCTCAACATCGGCACCTCGACCGAGGCCGTCGCCCGCGAACTGCTGCACCACACCAACCTCATGGTCGTGACGAACAACATGAACGTGGCGAATATCCTCGTCGCCAACCCCGCCTGCGAAATCATCGTCACCGGCGGGCAACTGCGTCGCTCGGACGGCGGCCTCGTCGGCACCCTCGCCGCCGAGACCATCCGAAAGTTCAAGTTCGACATGGCCGTCATCGGCTGCTCGGCCCTCGACCGCGACGGCGACCTTCTGGACTACGACATTCAGGAAATCAGCGTCTCCCAGACGATCCTGCGCCAATCCCGCAAAAGCTTCCTCGTCGCGGATCATTCGAAGTTCAGCCGCAGCGCCCCGGCCAAGATCGCCTCGCTCGCCGAAGTCAGCACCTTCTTCACCGACAATCCCCTGCCCGCCGACCTGCACACGGCCTGCGAAGGCTGGGGCACCGAGATCGTCATCGCCGACTGATCCCGTTCAAACCCCGGATACGTGCCATGAACCTCCTGACCGACTCGTCCCACCGCGAATTCCTTCTCGACGAAGCCCGGCGAAGCCTGCGTTTCTTCGACGCGAGCCTTCGTGCGGACGGCGGTTTCGACGTGCTGGACTGGCAGGGCGCCCCCCTGCCCCGTGGCCCGCAGGAACTGCACACCACGACGCGCATGGTGCATTCTTACGTGTTGGGTCGCGCCATCGGACACCCGAACGCGGACCGCATGATCGACGCGGGCTTGGCGTACCTCTGGAACCACCACCGCGACCAGTCGCACGGAGGTTATCTCTGGGCCGTCGGCGGCGACGACAGCAAGCTCGCCTATGGTCATGTCTTCGTCCTGCTCGCCGCCTCCAGCGCCAAACTGGCGGGCCATCCGGACGCCGACCGCCTTCTGGCGGACATATCGGACATCCTGGACCGCCATTTCTGGGAGGAGGACCACGGCCTTTACGCCGATGAATTCACCCGCGACTGGCAGCCTTTCTCCGGCTACCGGGGCATGAACGCCAACATGCACGGCGTCGAAGCCATGCTCGCCGCCTTCGAGGCCACAGGCGACGCCCACTGGCTGTCCCGCGCGGGCCGGGTGCTGGATTTTTTCACTGCCCGCATGGCACCCGCCCACAACTGGCGGCTGCCGGAACATTACACCGCCGACTGGCAGGTCGATCCGGCCTACAGCGGCAACCCGATGTTCCGCCCTGCAGGCACGACGCCCGGCCACTCCTTCGAACTCGCCCGCCTTTGCCTGCACCATTGGGATCTGTTGGGCCGCCCCGCCACGGACGCCCCCACCCGCGCCCGCGCCATCATCGAACGCGCCATGGCGGACGGCTGGCGCGCGGATGGCGGCATCCTCTACACGCTGGCCACATCCGGCCAACCCGCGATCCGCGACCGCTACTGGTGGCCCGTGACCGAGGCCATCGGCGTCTATGCCCACCTACTGAAACTGTCACCCACCGAGGAGGACAGGCAGGCCTACGACCAACTCTGGACCTTCGCCCAGACGCATTTCATCGACGCGGACAACGGCGGCTGGTTCCCGGAAATCGACGACACCGGCCAGCCCACCACCACCCAGTTCCACGGCAAACCGGACATCTACCACGCGCTCCAGGCCGACCTCTACCCGCTCACCCCGGGCCTGTCGCGCCCGATCGAAGGCTTGGCAAACCTCACCACCTGAGGCGCGACCCTGCTTCTTTGGTTTCAAAAATACCTCGGAGGTCCGGAGGCAGAGCCTCCGGCGTGCGCAGCACAACAAACAAGACATGGCGTGCGCAGCACGACAAACGCAAAATACCGTCGCGCGCCCCCCAGGGCGCGCGCCGGGCGCCCCGGCCCCCCCCCCGGCGCCACCGCCCGCCCGCCGCGT
>NZ_JBNAGB010000033.1:0-15895 GCF_049800975.1 Sagittula sp. S175 | reverse complement strand
CACCCACCCCCCCCCCCCCCCCCCCCCCCCGCCCCCCGGCGGGTCGCCCGGGCACCAGCCCGGGCGAAACCTCAGGCCGTCAGCTTCTCCGCGGGCGCGGGCGCCTGCCCGTCATAGCCGCCCCAGACCGACTGGTCGAAATGGATCACCGCGCCGGTCATCATGCCGCTGTCGTCGGAGGCCATCCAGAGCACCGCCTTCGCCACCTCGGCAGGTTCCAGCAAGCGACCAAAGGGCATCTCCGCCGCCATCTTGTCGATGAACCCGGCATCCCCCGATTCCGCCTCCTGCAAAGCGCGCTCGTTGTCCGAGTTCATCCAGCCGATATCCAGCTGGTTCACCCTTATCCGATTGCGCATCAACGCATAACCCGAGTTCCGCGTCAGCGTCGCCAGCGCCGCCTTCGACGCGCAATAAGGCGCGATGAAGGGCTGCCCTGCACGCTCGGACGTGGACCCGATGTTGACGATCGTCCCCTGCACGCCCTCGCGCTCCATCAGCAGCACCGCGTCCTGCATCAGGAAGAACGGCGCGCGGGTGTTCACGGCGAACATGCGGTCGAAGAGCTCGGGCGTGGTGTTCAGAAGGTTGCCGCGATCCGTCAGCCCTGCCGCGTTGACAAGGATGTCGACCCGGCCAAAGGCCTCGTCCACCTTCACCATCACCCGCTGAACGTCGTCGATCTGCGCAAGGTCCGCGACCACGACCCGCACATCGGTGCCATGCTCGGCGTGGATGGCCTCTGCCACCCGCTCGCCCTTCTCGCGACCCCGGCCCACCAGCACGATGCCCGCCGCGCCCGCCTCCGCAAAGAGCCGCGCGGTGGCCGCGCCCAGGCCCTGCGTGCCGCCCGTCACCACAGCGATCTTGCCGTCGATACGGTTCATCACACGCCCCTCCGCTGCGTGTCGCGCAGGGCTTCCTGCCGGGCACGTGCCTCGCGGATGCTTTCGCGCTCGTTGATCTCCGGCACGCCAACGTACCAATCCGCGCCGCCGTCGGTCCACTTGTAGGCATCCGATTCGATAACCAGAACCGTGGTCCGGTCGGTCGATTGCGCCCAGTCCATCGCCTCGCCCAGGTCGGCGAGGCTCTCGACAAAGCGCGCCTCCGCCCCCATCGCCCGCGCGTGGGCGGCAAAGTCGACATGCAGCGGGTTGGCGCGATCCTTCAGTCGCGAATCCTTAAGCAAACAATTGAACCCCGGCACCCCCATGCCGGTCTGCAAGCGGTTGATGACGCCGAAACCGCCGTTGTCACAGACCACCACGATCATCTTGTGACCTGTCAGCACGGTCGAATAGATGTCCGAGTTCATCATCATGTAGGACCCATCGCCCACCAGCACGATCGGCACGCCCTTCTGCGTCCCATCCGCCTGCACCTTGGCCATGGCATGCCCCCAGCCGCCCGCGATCTCGTACCCCATGCAGGAGAAGCCGAACTCCAGGTCATAGGTATTGGGGGCCTTCACCCGCCAGTTCTTGGCCGTCTCGCCGGGCAGGCCACCCGCCGCCGTCACCATGGTGTCATCCTCCGTGGCATGATCGTTCACCACCTTGATGACCTGCGCATAAGACGGCACCGGCGCGTTGTCCGGCGCCTGCCAGGCATCCAAGCCCTTGTTCCACTCGGCGTACAACCCCTGCGCCCGCGCCATCTGCGCCGGATCGCAGGTCCAGTCGCCCAGCGCCTCGTCCAGCTCGCGCAGACACTCCAGCGCATCGCCCACCACGGGCTGGGCAAAGTGCTTCGACGCATCAAACCGCGCCGCGTTGATGTTGATGAACTTCGTCTCCGGGCCAAAGGTCGTCCACGACCCGGTGGTGAAATCCTGCATCCGCGTGCCAATGGCCACGACCACATCCGCGGTCTCCGCCAGCACCTTTGACGCATCCGTGCCCTCGATCCCCATGGCCCCGGTATAGGCGGGGTGGTCATGCACCACGGCCCCCTTGCCCGCGATGGTCTCGGTGAACGGGACGCCGCGTTTGACGGCGAACTCGGCCAGCGCCTCCCCCGCGCCGGAATAGCGCACGCCACCGCCAGAGATGATGAGCGGCGTCTTCGCCGCCTTCAGCATGTCAACGGCCGCCGCGACCTCGTCACGGGCGGGACGCGGACGGGGAATGGTCCATGTCTTTTCTTCGAAGAAGCGGGCCGGGTAGTCATATGCAATCTCCTGGATATCCTGCGGCAGGCCGATGAAGGCCGGGCCGCAATCCGCCGGGTCCAGCATCACCCGCAACGCGTTCGGCAAAGACGACAGGATCTGCGCCGGGTGCACGATCCGGTCCCAGTAGCGCGACACCGCGCGGAACCCGTCGTTCACCGAGGTCGACGGCACACCGAAATGCTCCACCTGCTGCAACACCGGGTCCGGCAGGCGATTGACAAAGGTATCCCCCGCCAGCAGCAAAAGCGGCAGCCGGTTGGCATGGGCGGTCCCCGCCGCCGTAATCATGTTCGTCGCCCCCGGCCCGACCGAGGAGGTCGCGATCATGATCTGCCGACGCAGCTTGGCCTTGGCAAAACCCACCGCCGCCAGCGCCATCGACTGTTCATTCTGGCCGCGCCACGTCGGCAACTGGTCCTGCACCTGCTCCAGCGCCTCCGACAGACAGGTCACGTTGCCATGCCCAAAGATGCCGAAGACACCCGCGAACAGCGGCACCCGTTCGCCGTCGATCTCGGTGTACTGCGCGCAGAGATAGCGCACCACCGCCTGCGCCATGGTCAGACGTACCGTTGCCGTCATGCTGATTCCTCCTCCGTGTTGACCGAAAACCTAGGGAACACACATTGACATTGCAACAGACTTGCAACGATCATTGCGCCAAAAGCAAAACCGCTTCGGGAGGAGCCCCATGACCAGAATCGCCCTGCTCGGCTGTGGCCGCATCGGTCGCATGCACGCCGACATCATCGCCGCCCACCCGCGCGCAACACTGGCCGGGGTCTACGACACCCACGCGCCCTCTGCGCAGGAGGTGGCAGACAAACACGGCGTCACCAACTTCGCCTCGCCCGAAGCGGTCTTTGCCTCCGAAGCCGACGCGGTGCTGGTCGCCACGCCCACCACCACCCACGTCGACTTCATCAAGGCCGGTGTGGCCGCGAACATGGCCGTGCTGTGCGAGAAACCGGTCGATCTGGACCTCGCCAATGCCCGCGCCTGCGCCGAAGCGGTCGCCGGGGCGACGCGTCCGATCATGATCGGCTTCTGCCGCCGCTTCGATCCCGGCCACCGCGCCGCCCGTGCCGCGCATCGCGACGGTCGGCTGGGCGATCTGCATCAGGTCATTATCACCTCGCGCGATCCCGGCATGGCCCCCGACGCCTATATCGAGACCTCGGGCGGCATCTTCCGCGACATGACGATCCATGACCTCGACCTCGCCCGCTTCATGCTGGACGAAGAGGTGACCCATGTCACAGCCACAGGCGCGCGGCTGGTTGACCCCGCGCTGATGCAGCGCTGCGACGACTACGACACGGTGACGGTCGTGCTGACCACGGCCTCGGGCAAGCAGGCGGTCATCACCAACTCGCGCGCGGCCTGCTACGGCTACGACCAGCGGGTCGAGCTGTTCGGTTCAGGCGGCATGGCGCTGTCGGACAACCACCGCACCCACGCCGCGCAGGTCTGGGGCGAGGGCTACACCGGCCAGGCAGCGCCCCTGCAACACTTCTTCATCGAACGCTACCGCGACGCCTTCAACGCCGAGATCGACAACTTCGTCGACGCCATCGAGGGCGGCACCCCCGAGGTCACGCTCAACGACGGGGTAAAGGCCCTTGCGCTCGCCGAGGCCTGCTTTCGCTCCATCGCAGAAGGCCGCACCATCGCGGTAAAGGACGTCTGATGAACACACTCAAAACCCTCTGGGCCGAGGGCAAGCCCGCGCTGAACGGCTGGTGCTCCATCGGCAACCCCTTCACCGCCGAGATCATGGCGGCGCAGGGCTACGACTCCGTGTCGATCGACTGGCAGCACGGGGCGCTGGATTACGGCGACGTGTTGCCGATGTTGCAGGCGATGCGGGCGTCCGGCGTGACGCCCATGGTGCGGGTGCCGTGGCTGGACGCGGCGTCGGTGATGAAGGCGCTGGATGCGGGCGCGATGGGCATCATCTGCCCGATGATCTCCACCCGCGCGCAGGCCGAGGAATTCGTCTCCTACATGCGCTACCCGCCGCTGGGCCAGCGGTCCTTTGGCCCGACCCGCGCCGGGTTCGCCATGCCGGGCTACGGTGTGGCGATGAACGATCAGGTGCTGGCGCTGGCGATGATCGAGACGAAGGACGGCGTCGAGAACCTGGAAGAGATCGCCGCCACACCGGGTCTGGATGGCATCTACGTCGGTCCCGCCGACCTGACGCTGGGCACGCAGGACGGGCGGCTCCCGCCCGGTTTCGACCGCGAAGAGCCCGAGATGGTCGCCCTGATCCAGCGCATCGCGCAGGTCTGCAAGGCGAACGGCATCCGCGCCTGCCTGCATTGCGGCACGCCGGATTACGCGGCCAGGGCGATAAGCTGGGGCTATGACCTGACCACCGTCAGCGGCGACACGCGCCTGCTGGCCGGGGCGGCAAAAGCCTCGGTCGACCGCTTCCGCGCGCTCACCGGCAAGGGCAATACCGGCACGGAAGGAAGCTACTGATGGTCCACATCCTTGTCGCCGGAAAGCTGCACCAATTGGGGCGCGACGTGCTGGACGCGGCCCCCGGCGTGACCGTCCGCTACATCGACGAGATCAGCGAGAACAGCTACGCCCCCTACATCGCCGAGGCCGACGCCCTGCTGATCCGCACGCAACCCCTGTCCGCCGCCACGGTGGCCAAAGCCGAGAAGCTGCGGATCGTCTCGCGCCATGGCGTCGGCTACGACGCGGTGGACGTGGCAGCGCTGAACGCGCGGGGCATTCCGCTGTGCATCTGCGGCGATGCCAATTCCTTCAGCGTGGCAGAGCACGCCTGCATGATGATCCTCGCCGCCGCGAAACGCGCGCTGCGCGGCGACGCCTCCGTCCGCACAGGCCCGTGGGGCTGGCGCAACACGCTGGAATCGCAGGACATACGGGGCCGTACCCTGCTGATCCTCGGCTATGGCCGCATCGGCCAGCACACCGCGCGCATGATGGCGGGCTTCGGCCTGACGATCCACGCCTACGACCCATGGCTGGCCGCGAATGGCTGGCCCGAAGGCCCCGCCGAAAACGCGCCCGATCTGGCGCAGGCGCTGGCGGAGGCCGACATCATCTCGGTCTCGGCCCCCAAGGGCGACAAACCCCTGATCGGCGCGGCGGAGCTGGCGTGCATGAAGGACGGCGTGATCCTCGTGAACACCGCGCGCGGCGGCATCATCGACGAACCGGCACTGGTGGACGCCCTCGCATCAGGCAAGGTCGGCGCCGCTGGCCTCGACGTGTTCAGCGACGAACCCCCTGCCCCGGACCATCCGCTTCTGCGCTTCGATCAGGTCATCCTCAGCCCCCATATCGCGGGCGTGACCGAGGGCGCGGCGGAACGCATGGCCATAAGCTCGGCACAGAACATCCTCGATTTCATGAACGGCACGCTCGACCCCGCTCTGGTGGTCAACCGCGACCGGATCGCGGCCTTCTGACCCGTTTCACAGCCCTTCCAGCCACCCTATGCTGCGGCGGCTGCCCATTGCCGGAAAGACCCAGATGCCCCAGACGGACGCGCTGCCCCCCGCCAATTACGAAGACCTCATCCGGCTGATCCACGCCCGCCACGAAAAGATGAGCAAGACCTACCAGCGCATCGCGGAATACCTGACGCAGAACCCCAACGAGGTCGCCGTCCAGTCGGTCAATGCCATCGGCCAGCATTGCGGTATCCATGCCTCGTCTTTCGTGCGGTTCGCGCAAAGCCTCGGCTACTCCGGCTTCAAGGACCTGCAACTGCTGTTCCAGAAACGCCTCAGCACCGCAGCCCCCGGCTTTGAGGCGCGCAAGCAGGCGCTTGAGGGAGAACTCTCCCTGCGCGAGGACCAGTCCGGACTCGGCTTCCTGCGCGACCTCGTGGTACGCGACATCGCCTCCTTGCAGGACCTGCTGGAACGCATCGACGGTGACGACATGGCGCGCGCCGCCGAGATGATCGCGGGCGCGGGCACCGTCTACCTGCTGGGCCAGTTGCGGGCCGAGCCCGTGGTGAACCTGATGCGCTACATCCTGACCATGCTGGGGCGGCCCTGCGTGCTGCTGGACGCCTCTGGCGGGCTGGCGACGCATATGGCGCGCAACATGTCCAAGGGCGACCTGCTGATCGCCGTCTCCTTCCGCTTCTACGCCAACGAGGTGGTGAACATCGTCGAGGAAGCCGCGCGCGCCGAGGTTCCGATCATCGCCATCTCGGACAGCACCCTGTCGCCGCTGGCCAAACCCGCAGCCCTGCTCTTCGCCGTGCCGGAGCATGACTACACCTTCTCGCGCTCGCTGGCGGCTCCGATGTGCCTCGCGCAGGCCTTGCTGGTCTCCGTCGCGGCGCGCGTCCAGAACGGCAGCAGCGACCCGCGCATCCCGACCGTCACCGGTCAGTGATCCGCCCCGATCCAGCCACCAAGGCCGAAGCGGTCAGGCCCGCAGCCCCGCAACCACCGGCGTGCGCAGGATGAAAGCCGCAGGCACCAGCGACAACAGCAGCGTCACGCTGACGAAAGCCGCAAGGAAGTGGATCTCGCTCCAGCCCAGCGGCGCCTGCACCAGAACATCAGTCCGGGCCGTCACGACCCGCGACAAGGCATTGGCCGCGCCCAGACCCGTCAACAAGCCCAGCGCCGCCCCCGCTAACAGCAGGGTCGCACCGAACAGCCACACCACCGCAAAGGCGAACCGCGCCGGAGCACCAAGCGCCCGCAACAGCGCGATCTGGCGACGAAAGAGGTGTGTCAGGATGAACAGCCCCACAAGCACGCTCGACGCCACGAGGACCTGCGTCACCAGTGCCATCACCGACATGGCCTGACGAATGTCGCCCATCACCCGGTAAAGCGTGGACAGGACCGTGCCGGGAAAGAACGCCATGGTTTCGGCATCACGTGTGTATCGCGAACGCAGCGCATAATTGGCCCAAAGCTGCTCGGCATGGACCACGATGACCGTCGTTCCGGGGAAATACTCGGGGTCGAAAGGAGGGCCAAGACGGGCCGTCTGATGGTCGTGCGCCTCCGCGTGGCCTTCTTCCGCGTGGCCCTCTTCCGCGTGGCCCTCTTCGGCGTGGCCCTCTTCGGCGTGCCCATCTTCCTCATGCTCCGCCGCTGGCGCGTGGCCATTGGCCAAACCATGCACCTCCCAGACCGCCTCGATCGGCAGCAGGATTGCGCGGTCCCATGGGGTGCCCGTGGGCGCCATGCGCCCGACCACAGTCAGGTGCGCGTCCCCATGCGCATCATGCTCGGCGGTATCCCCGGCCCCATGCGCCGGTGTGAACTCCGCTCCCAGGTCCAGCGGGACAAGCGCCCCCGCGACCGCCTCGCCGCTGGCCTCCCAGAGCCGCCCCTCGATCCGGGCGTCTGCCAGGTAACGCACGAATTCGGCGGTCGTGCCGATCACCGGCGCCGCTCCGTAGCTGTCGCCGAACGCCAGCGGTGCCGCGATGGAAACATCCTCGTCCCCTGCGATCTCCGCGTAGACCTCCCCGGACAGCAACGGCATGTCGCTGGGTTGCAGGTAGACCGCGGCGAACATCACGGTCAGCTCGCTGCCCGGTGCCGAGACCACCAGATCGAACTTGTCCGCCGCCATCGCCGTGCCGCGCCGCAACCCGCGCTCCTGCGCCAGCAGGCCGATGCCCATGCCGACGGAAATCGCGATCAGCAGGACGAACATGGCCGAGGACCAGCGAAACCGCCACAGGATCGCCCGCACCAGCGGCCAGGGCGCATAGCCCCGCAGCGTCAGCCCGCCCACGGCCAAGGCCGGAAGCAACAGCAGGATGGTCCACAGAATATCCTGCGCCAGCGGTGGCAGCGATTGCCAGAGATCGGTCATGCCGCGCTCCTGTCTTCGGTCAGGGTGCCGTCCACGACGGTCAGAACCCGGTCCATCCGCGCGATCAGCTGTGGATCATGACTGACCGCAACCAGCGTGATCCCCGTGTCGCGGACCAGCCTGACAAGGTCCTCGATCAGGCGGTCAGCGGCCTCGCGGTCGAGGCTCGCGGTCGGCTCGTCCGCCAGAAGGATGGGCGCTTCGGCGGCCATGGCGCGGGCCACCGCCACGCGCTGCCGCTCTCCGCCCGAGAAGCTGGAGACATTGCGCCTGTCCGCAGGCAAGCCCAGACGCGCCAGCTGTTCCGCCGCCCGCGCGCGCAGCGACCTGCGCTGTGACCGCTGCCGAAACAGCGCCGTCACACCCGCGTTGCCAAGGGCATCGAGTTCTTCGAACAGCAGGAAATCCTGAAAGATCATGCCGACATGCGCGGCCCGAAACGCCGCGCGCTGCTCGGCACCCAGCGCCAGCACATCGGTCTCGCCCCAGCGCACCTGGCCCTGCGCATGCTCTGTCAACCCGGCCAGCGCGTACAGCAGCGTCGACTTGCCCGCACCCGACGGGCCACGCACACCGATCAGCGCCCCGGCAGGCGCCGCGAGGGAGGGCACCGACACCAGCACCCGCCCACGCCGGTCGCGCACCTGCAGATCCGACACCGCCAGCGACAGCCCCGCCCGGCTGGCCTCAACCAAAGACGGCATCGGCCAGACGAACCATGCTCAGGAACCCCGTCTCCGGGTCCTTGTAAGGGGTCAGCTCCAGCACACCCGTCGCCACGATCTTCACGTTGTAAGGCACCGGGTCGATCACCCGCTTGGTGTAGACCGCAAGGATATCATTCGGCCATTCGGCCTCGGTCTCGCAGAAGGGGCAGACCGACATCGGACGCCGCGTCAGGACGAAAAAGCTGCTCTCCGCCTTCAGCGGCGGCGCCATGTAGCCTTCGACGGCAATGCGCTGGCCTTCGAGCGCCTTGGCCAGATCGGAAATGGCCTTGCGGTCATACAGCGTGCGCAGCTTGATCGGGCCTTCGTCGGCAAAGGCCGGGCGCACCAGCATCGGCGCGCTCAGGGCAGTCGCCAGAAATCCACGGCGGGTCAGCATCGGTCTGTCTCCATCTTCATCGCCTGTTCACGCAGGCCACCCGCCCGTCCGGACGGAACAAGGGGCCCCGGATCGCGGGGCCCCCTGCCACTCACATCAGCGCGATCACTCGGCGTTGATCGCGTGGTTCATCACGTGGAAGATCACGTTCTGCTCGATGGTGCCATCGACCAGATGTGCCCAGGGACCCTTGGCGTAAACCGCGACGTCCTCGCCCGAGTGGGTTTCCGATTCCATCGGGATCAGCGCCTGCTGGAGATAGTCCAGATCGATCGCCTCTTCCTGCGTCACATCCGGGCGCGAGCCGGAGAAGTCGTTCTCGCCCTCGCCCTGCTTCAGGATGGTGCCCGAACCGTTGGCATAGGAAATGACCGAATACGGCTTGCCGTCGTCTGCCAGCGCCAGCTCGTCCGAGTGCATCTCGCCGGTCTTGGCGACCTTGTAGCACAGGCCGTGGATCGGAGTGCCGCGACCGCAGTAGCCGTTGAACGCAATGGCGTGCTCGTGGTCGGCGGTGACGATGATGAGGGTGTCCTCGTCATTGGTCATCTCGTCGGCCAGCGCCACGGCTTCGGTCCAGATCATGCCGTCGGCGGCGGTGCGGGCAAAGTTGCCGGCGTGGTTGGCGTGGTCGACGCGGCCCGCTTCGATCTCGAGGTAATAGCCCTCTTCGTTCTGGCTCAGGAACTCGATCGCCGTGCGCGTCATGTCGGTCAGCGAGGGCTCGGTTTCCGGGCGGTCCGCCTCGTAGGAGGTGTGGCTGTCCGTCCACAGGCCGAGGATCGGCTTGGACATGTCCAGCGCCGCGAGGCTGTCCTTGTCAGAGGCGTACTGGACGCCTGCGTCCCGGGCCACGGCCAGCAGATCCTGACCGTCGGGGCGATGACCGGTGCCGCCGTTCGGGGTCTGCTCGCCCTTCGGCACGAAGTAGCGAGACCCGCCGCCCAGGGCGATGTCCAGCATGCCCGACGTCATAGCGTCGATCATCTGTGCCGCGATGTCCTTTTGCGCCGTGCAGCCCTCGGGCAGCTCGTCTTCCCAGTTGCGGTTGGCGGTCTTGGAATAGACGGCGGCCGGAGTCGCGTGGGTCAGGCGCGCGGTGGACACGATGCCGACCGACTTGCCCATGCCCTCTGCTATCTCGGCAAAGGTAGTCAGTTCGTTGCCCGCCACGGTCGAGCAATCGTCATGGATCGCGTCGCCCGACAGGTTGATGAGGTTGAAGCGCTGCTTCACCCCGGTGTTCATGGCGCCCGCGGTCGGCGCCGAATCCGGCGTCTGGGCATTGATGTTGTAGGTTTTCACGATGCCATTGTAGAAATCGCTGGTCTCGTAGGGCAGCACTTCCTCTTCGCCCAGCTTGCCCTTCTGCTGACCCACATAAAGGCGGGTCGCGTAGTTGGTGCCGATGCCGTTGCCGTCCGCGATCATCAGGATCACGTTTTTCGCCTTGCCGGTGTTGGCCTGGCGGTCGATGATTTCCTGGATGGTGGTCTCACCTGCGGTGAACCATGCGTTCGAGGTCTGCAGTTCCGGCATCTCCTGTGCGGACACCGCAGTTGCCGCCGCCAGAGCCAGAGCCGAAATTGAGAAAGCGATCTTCATGACAAATCCTTCGCCGTTTCATCATCGCGCGGACAGATCCGCCCGCACGTCCCGGGGCCTCCATAAATCGTTAACTGTAACAGGCTCATGACCGCACGAGCGTCCGGGCAAACGTTTTCCGGCAGACCGCTCAACAGCAATTAAACACAATTAAATCAATGCATTTGCGGCGATATGCCTTCGCAATTCCGCCGCCACTTCCCGTTCCGGGTTGAAATTTCTTTGTGTCATATTGTCGGTTTTTTCCCGCCGTCGCAGGTGCGGAAACCCTTTGCGCGCGGGGCAGGCATCACCGATTGTTAAGGCGCGACCTCTAGGCATGTATGCAAATTGTGCCGAGGTGAGACATGTTCAGAACCATGCCGATCAGGACGCGTCTGGTGATGACCGGACTGATCTCGACAGGCCTTGTCCTGTTCACTGCAGCACTGGGTGTCATTGGCATCTGGCGCGGCGATGTTGGCCTGCAACGGCAAATCGTCGCCTCATCCTCGCTGCGTCAATTGATGATGGCCGACATGATGCACGAAGGGCTGTCCGCCGATGTCATGCAGTCCCTCGTGGTCGGCCCCGACGCACAGAAGGATGCACAGAACGCCATCTCCGAAAAACTCGATGGCGACATCGCTATCATGAGCGACGCGCTTGCCCAGCTCGACGCTCTGGAATTGCCACCGGAAGTGCGTACCGCGTTGGACATCGTGACCCCCACGGTCGAGGCATACATGGCCTCTGCGCGCGAAACCACGGCCCTTGCGCTCGTGGATAGGGCATCCGGGCGACAGGCCCTGCCGGGCTTTCTGGAAAAATTCGAGGCGCTGGAGGTGGATCTCGGCAATCTCGGCGACCTGATCGAGGGACACGCCATCGAAACCTCCCGACAGGCGCAAAGCGCGGACGACATCCTTTTCGCCGTCCTTGTCGGGGTCGCCATCCTTTCGACCGTGACCATGACGCTCACCAGCTGGCGGGCAACCATGAGCATTTCCAAACCGATCAATCGCCTGCGACAGGCCCTGTCCGAGGTCGCGAACGGTGATTTCGGCATGCGCATCGGGGACATCACGCGGGACGACGACATCGGTGCCATCGCCCGCGACATCGACTTCGTGACCGCCCGCATCGAAAATGCGCTGGTCGAACAGCAGACCACGGCAGATCGCGCCGACCAGGCCATCGCGGTTCTGGGCGCCGGTCTGCGCCGCATGTCGGCGGGTGATTTCTCTGGCCCGATCGCCGAACAGCTGGATGAAACCTACGAAGGACTGCGCGCGGATTTCAACGCCACTCAGGACAATCTCAGCAGCCTGATTGCCCAGGTCATCGACAGCAGCATGCTGATCCACGGCCGCTCGTCGCATATCCACACCTCCTCCGGCGAACTCTCCAACCGGACCGAAACCCAGGCTGCGACACTGGAACAGACCGCAGCGGCCATCGAGGAAATGACCAACAACGTCGGCATCGCGGCCCAGAATGCCCGAAGTGTCGAGGTGGCCGTCCAGAAGGTGCGCAACGACGTGGAGTCCAGCGACCACATCGTCCAGCAGGCCGCCGCAGCCATGCGCGAGATCGACGATTCTTCGAACCAGATTTCCGTCATCATCGGCATGATTGACGACATCACCTTCCAGACCAACCTCCTCGCCCTGAACGCCGGGATCGAAGCCGCGCGTGCCGGGGAAGCAGGGCTTGGTTTTGCCGTCGTCGCCGCCGAGGTCCGCGCGCTGGCGCAGCGCTCCACCGAGGCTGCACAGGAGATCAAGGAACTCGTGACCCGCAGCAACGGCAACGTGCAGAACGGCGTCGGTCACGTCGACGCTGTCGGATCGGCCCTGGCCAATCTCGTCCGGCAGGTGGGTGACGTCTCGAAACTTGTGGCCGAGATCGCCTCGGGGGCCGCCGAACAGGCTGACGGGCTCCGCGAAATCAATACCGGCGTCGCGCAACTCGACAAGGTCACCCAGCAGAACGCCAGCATGGTCGTAGAGGCAAGCTCGGCCGCCGCCGACATGAACAGCGAAGCAGAGCGCCTTCAACAGATCGTATCGAACTTCCTGATCACAAAGGACGCCGCGGACGAGCACTCCGCCTCGCCCCAGGCGGCTGCCTGACCGGCCACACATACGAGCGCTTTCCCGAACGGAACCCGCAAACCCGCCCTTTTTCGGCATTCCATTCGGTATGGCCACAGCCAAAACCGCATCGGAGCCGGCCTGATGATCCACACGTCGCGTTGCGGCGCGGGGCGGGCATGGCCGCGACCACTCCGCCCCGCGGTTCTCGGAAAGGCACCAGTCAAAGCAGCAACGACCCGCTCACGCCATCTGCATCGGCAAGTTGGCCGCGCGCTCGATCGCGCGCATTTGGTCTCCAGCCGGATCGGCTGTCAGCAACGACGGCTGGAACCTGACCGTTTCGACCTCGGTCACGCCGATGAAATTCAACCACCAGTCGAGATAGGTGGAATGGTGATCGGCACCATATTTGGCCGCCGCTCCAGGCGCATAGACCCCGGATGTGTAGAACACCCGCGCCGTTTTCCCCTGCAGCAGACCACTATAGCCGTTTTCCGGATCGAACCCGAACAGCAGGCCGGGCTGAGTGATGATGTCAATGTACTGCTTCAGCTTGTAAGGCACCCCGCCGTTCCACATCGGCACGGCCAGGACGTATTCGTCGGCCCGGATGAACCGTTCCGTCACGGCGGTCACCTGGTCCCAGGCGCTTTGCCGCGGCGCGTCCATGTCCCCGACACCAAAGAAGGTCATCTTGGCTGCAGCCTTGTCGCCGTCAAACTCCGGCAGATCAGCCCGCCACAGGTCCAGCCGGTCGATGGTCACATCGGGCTGCTGCGCGCGGCGTGCGTCCAGATAGGCTTCGGCCAGCTTGCCGGATTGGGACACCGGCCCACGTGGCGAGGCGGTGATATACAGAATACGTGTCATTTTACTTCCCTTTTTCAGTAGGTTGAACTCAATGAGAAAAGACGTCGAGGATCGCTGAACCGATTTCCCCGGCGTGGGTTTCAAGGGCAAAATGCCCGGCGTCGAAGATCCGCGTCTCGGCATCGGGCAGCAGCGCCTGCAAGCCGTGGACGGCGTCCATGGTGAAGAACGGGTCGTTCTTGCCCCAGGCAATCAGCGTCGGCGGCCGCTCCGTGGCGAGGTAGTCCTGCCACTCTGGGTAGGCCGCGACGTTCGCCTGGTAGTTCCACAGGTATTCGAGCTGGATCGCATCGTTGCCCGGCCGGTCGAGCCCGGCCTGATCGCTGACCCAGGCGTCGGCACTCAGCCTGTCACGCCGCGTGCTGCCATGTTCGTACTGCCACCGGGTCGTCGCGGCCGTCAGGAACTGGCGCATCGGCGCTTCGGTCTTCTCCGTGCGCTCGGTCCAGAACGGCGAGAATTGCGCCACGACCTCCGGGGACCAGCCCGCCACATGCATAGTTGCGTTCTGAAAGATCAGCCCGGACACCCGTTCCGGGTGCATCACCGCAAGGCGCATTCCGACCGGGCCACCGTAGTCCTGCATGTACAGACTGTATTCCTCGAGACCGAGGTCCTCGAGAAACGCACTCATGGTCATGGCCAAAGTCGAGAAGTCATAACCATAGGTGTCGGCCTCCGGCGTCCCGGACTGTCCAAAACCGGGGTAGTCCGGCGCGATGACATGAAAGCTGTCGGCGATCTCCGGGATCAGGTCCCGGAACATGTGCGACGACGATGGAAAGCCGTGCAGCAGCACCATCACCGGCGCATCGCGCGCTCCGGCTTCACGGTAGGCTATGGAAACGCCCCCCACGTCACGGCTGTGGTAGCTGACCGGCCAGGAACCGGCCTCCTCCGCCAAACCGGTCGATGCAGATACGACCATGCCCAAGGCGGCGACTCGGTAAATTGTGTTCATTGGAGCTCCTTTAGTAACCTTCTATTTTATTTTCATCAGTTATCTTTAACCTTCAAAAATATATTTTCACAGTTACTTATTCGTGCGCTCTCGTGAAGAAATGTAACTTTCTAAATACGGAAAAATCGGTTACCCATATGCGTCACGCCCAAGGCATGCCACGGAGGACAAGATGACTCCCTCTCCCAAACCGGCCCCGTTTTTCGTCGGGGAAAACCCGGCGCTCGATTTCCTGAACACCCTCGCCACGCCGCGATCCGTGACCTACGACTGGCTGGAAACCGGGGCCGAGCTGTTGGACTGGATGATCGCGGCAGGCCTTGTCGCCGAACCGGAGGTGGCCGCGTTCCGCACATCCTCGGCCGCAATGGACCTGGAGCGGGCGCGGCAGGACATCATTGCCTTCCGCGAGCGACTGCGCGGCTTCATCGAGCGAACTGCTGGCACCCAGCCGGACGATCCCGCACATCCCTTGGTCGCGGAAATCAACGCGATCCTCTCTCGCGGCGCGCGCCTCCTGCAAATCCGGGCGCCGCAGCAGCCCACCGACAAACCGCTCGCATTGGTCAACGTGCACCAGTTGGCCACACCGCACGACCTGATCGTCCGCATCGCAGCCGCCGTCGCACATCTCCTCACCGAAGCGGACTTTCACTTCGTCCGAAACTGCGAAGGCCCAAGCTGCACATTGTACTTCCTCGACGTCAGCAAGAACCACAAGCGCCGCTGGTGCTCCATGGAGGTCTGCGGCAACCGCGCCAAGGCCGCAGCCTTTCGCAAACGCTGAGGCCTTCCTGAAATCCACAGGCCAAGGCCTGACGACTCTGTTGCACAAAACCGTCTCTGAGCGGAGTTCCCCTTTCCCCGGACGGATTTATCCCACGACTTCTGTGACAGGGATGCCAAGGGCGGTGTAGCCGTTCAGAACGGCGATACGGACCTGAAGCTCAGCGACCTGTCGGTCGAAGTCCCGCGCCATGAGGCGCTGCCCCAGCAGTTTAACGCAGTGCATCTTGGTCTCGACGCGGCTTCGGCGGTGGTATCCGCTCCAGTTTCGCCAGATAGCGCGGCCGAGGTATTTCGAAGTTCGCAGGGCCTCGTTTCTGGCCACCGCACCCGCGGTGACGGCCTTCCACGACTTAGCGTTTTTGCGGGGTGGGATGACGGCATGGGCACCGCGGTCAGCGATGGCGTCGTGGCATTTGCGGGTATCATACGCACCGTCTGCGGTGACGCTGCCGATCGCCTCGTTCG
>NZ_JBNAGB010000032.1:0-38041 GCF_049800975.1 Sagittula sp. S175 | reverse complement strand
CGAACGAGGCGATCGGCAGCGTCACCGCAGACGGTGCGTATGATACCCGCAAATGCCACGACGCCATCGCTGACCGCGGTGCCCATGCCGTCATCCCACCCCGCAAAAACGCTAAGTCGTGGAAGGCCGTCACCGCGGGTGCGGTGGCCAGAAACGAGGCCCTGCGAACTTCGAAATACCTCGGCCGCGCTATCTGGCGAAACTGGAGCGGATACCACCGCCGAAGCCGCGTCGAGACCAAGATGCACTGCGTTAAACTGCTGGGGCAGCGCCTCATGGCGCGGGACTTCGACCGACAGGTCGCTGAGCTTCAGGTCCGTATCGCCGTTCTGAACGGCTACACCGCCCTTGGCATCCCTGTCACAGAAGTCGTGGGATAAATCCGTCCGGGGAAAGGGGAACTCCGCTCAGAGACGGTTTTGTGCAACAGAGTCGCGCAACGGCGACAGCGCCCAGGATTCCGACGGCAACAGGATCGAGGTCAGCGCCTCCGGCCCGCTGGTGTCGGGCTGACCTCCCCCCCACGAAGGTCGCATTCCCGGCGGCCCACCCCGCTCCTAATGTCCCCACATGGGAGGACGTTTTCTATTCGCCGCATTGGTCTGGCTGACCTCTGCGATCGCCGCCTTGGCGGCCACCATCACCCCCGAGGAGATGGCACAACGCATCCGCGCGCCCATGTCGCTGGGCGCGCAGATAAACGACAACGGCGTGTACGAACTGCTGAATTCCGGCGGTGCGCAGGCGGGCTACGTCTTTCAGACCGAACCCATGGCGCCCCTGCCCGGCTTCTCCGGCGCGCCCATCAACATGCTGGTGGTGCTCGACCTCGAAGGCCGCTTCATCGACGTGCAGCTGCTGGACCACAACGAGCCGATCTTCGTGTCGGGTCTCGGTCAGGCGCCCTTCCATGCCTTCATGGAGCAATACGGCGGCCTCAGCATCTCCGACTCCATCGTGGTCGGCACGCCCTACGGCGGTGGGTCTGACGGGACAGGCCTGGTCTACCTCGACGGCGTGACCAAGGCGACGGCCTCCGTGCGCATCGCCCATGAATCCATCCTCGCCGCCACCCTTCAGGTCGCGCGCGAGAAAATGGGCGGCATCGCCTCCGGTCCGCCCGCCGTGCCGAACCCGGACATCAACGAAACCCTGACGTGGGACGACCTCATCGCCCAAGGCCTTGTCACCCACAAGACCGCCACCAACGCCGAAATCGACGCACTCTTCGCCGGCACGACTTGGGAGGACGACGACCCCGAAGCCACCGACAATCCCGACGATCTGTATCTCGACCTCTGGATCGCCGATCTCGGCCCCGACAGCATCGCCTGCAGCCTGCTGGCCCCCGGCACACTTGAGGAATTGGACCGCTTCAAGGAAATCTCGACCTTCGACGAACCCATCCTCGTCGTGGAAACCGCGCGCCACGGTCTCGTCTCGCCGGACTTCGTGCGCAACACCGCGCCCGACTGGATCGGCGTGGAGCAGAACGGCTTCCCGGTGGCGATCCGCGACGCCGACCTCTACACGCAACTTGCCGACACGGTCCCCGAGGCCCTGCGCGACGGCACCGCCATGATCCTGCGCACCGACCGCCGCCTCGGCTTCGATCCCGCCGCGCCCTGGAGCATGACCGTCAAGGCCGTCCGCGAACATGGCATGTTCCAGCCGGAAACCGGCTCCGTCACTGTGACAGCCGAACACCAGACCGACGAACGCTTCTTCCTCCGCCCCGGTCAGGCCGAGCGCCTCTCGCCCTTCGAGGAAGCCATCCGCAACCGCCAATCCGACCTCATCGCTCTGGCCGTCTTCCTCGCCTTCCTCGTCCCGACGCTGCTCTTCGCCCAATCCCGTCTCGCGGGCCTGCGCGCCTACACCCCGATCCGCCTCGGCATCCTCGCCATCGTCACCGGCTTCATCGGCTGGTGGGGTCAGGGGCAGCTCAGCATCGTCACGCCGCTGGCCACGCTCCAGGCCGCGCTGAGCACGCAACATTTCGCCTTCCTGCTCTACGATCCCTTCTCGCTGCTGATCTGGGCCAGCGTGATCCTCGGCTTCATCCTCTGGGGGCGCGGCCTCTTCTGCGGCTGGCTCTGCCCCTTTGGCGGGCTTCAGGAATTCGCCCACCACATCGGACGCACCCTGCGCCTGCCGAAATGGGAGCCCTCCCGCCTCTGGGACCAGCGCCTGAAGAAGATCAAGTACATCGCTCTCGCGGGCCTCGTCCTCGTCACCATCATCGCGCCCGAACACATGGACAAGGCGGTCGAGATCGAGCCCTTCAAGACCGCCATCACCACGGTCTTCGTCCGCGAATGGTATTACGTTGCCTACGCGCTGTTCTGGCTCGGCCTCGCGCTGTTCACCTTCAAGGGCTTCTGTCGCTACGCCTGCCCGCTCGGCGCGCTCATGGCCATCGGCGGCGCGCTGCGCCTGCGCAGATGGATCCCGCGCCGCGTCGAATGCGGCTCGCCCTGCCAACTCTGCGCGGTGAAATGCAACTACGGCGCGATCCGCAAGTCGGGCGAGATCCAGTACGACGAGTGCTTCCAGTGCCTCGACTGCGTGACGATCCACGACGACGCCAGCCAATGCGTCCCCCTCGTGCTGGCCAATCGCGCGGCAAAGCGCGCGCCGCGCGTCACCGGCCACCCGAACCAGACACCGGGAGTGCCCGCCCAATGATGCCCCGCATGACCCGCCGCCGCTTCCTCACCCTCAGCGCCTGCGCCCTCGCGGCCTCCCCGGCCCATGCCGCCACATGGCAAGGCCGCGCGCTGGGGGCCGATGTCGCCGTCACCCTGACCGGCGACCGCGCTGCCGTGGACATGGCCCTCAACGCCATCCCCACACGCCTGACCGCTATCGAGGCGCAGTTCAGCCTCTACCGCGACAGCGCACTGACCCGGCTGAACACCACCGGCACCCTGACGCCGTCAAAGGACTTCACCACGCTTATGGCGCAGGCCAGACACGCCCACGCCCTGACCGACGGTCTCTTCGACCCCACGGTGCAACCGCTCTGGCACGCCCTCGCCATGGGCCGGGATCCCGAGCCCGCGCGTGCCCTCATCGGGCTCGACCGCGTCACGCTCACCCCGACGATCCAACTCGCCCCCGGCCAGCAACTCACGCTGAACGGCATCGCCCAGGGCTTTGCCACCGACCTCATCCGCCACGACCTCGCCGCGCAGGGCTTCACCCGGGCGCTGATCGACATGGGCGAACAGGCCGCCCTTGGCGGCCCCTTCACCCTCGGCCTCGAAGACCAGACCCAAGGCCCCCTCGGCCAGCTCACCCTCACCAACGCCGCCCGCGCCACCTCCAGCCCAACGGCCCTGCGCCTCGGACAACACAGCCACATCCTCGGCCCACACGGTGAAGGCCCGATCTGGTCAACCATCAGCATCGAAGCCCCCTCCGCCACGCTGGCCGACGCGCTCTCCACCGCCGCCGTCTTCATGACCACGGACCGCCTGCGCCGCCTCAAATCCGACGCGAAGCTGAGCCGCATCACGGCCATCTCCCCGGACGGCGACCTCATCACCCTCTGAAAACAGACAGACCGCGGCAACAAACCAGCGCCCGACCCGGCTTCTTTGGTTTCAAAAATACCTCGGTGCCACGCGCGCCAGACCCACAACGTCCAAACAACGAAAAACCCCCGGTCCCACGGACCGGGGGTTCCAAACGTAACCTGACCGTCAGATCAGCCGTTGGCCTTGGCCACCGCCCGCTTGGTCAGCACCTTCACGAGATGCGCGCGATATGCACCTGACCCGTGCAGGTCGTTGATCATGTCGTCACCGGAGGGCGCCGCAAGACCTTCGACGGCATCCGCCGAGAAGTTGCCGTTCAGTGCCTCTTCGGCCTCGGTCCAGCGGAACACACCGTCGTTCGACGCGCCGGTCACGGCCACGCGCACGCCGTCCGCGCCCTTGGACACGAACACACCGGTCAGCGCAAAGCGCGACGCGGGCTGCATGAACTTGATGTAGGCCGCCTTCTCCGGGATCGGGAAGCGAACCGCGGTGACGATCTCACCTTCTTCCAAGGCGGTCGCGAACATGCCTTGGAAATAGTCGTCCGCCGCGATCTCTCGGGTGTTGGTCACGATGGTCGCGCCGGTGCCCAGGGCTGCCGACGGGTAGCAGGCCGACGGGTCGTTGTTGGCCAGCGAACCGCCGATTGTGCCACGGTTGCGCACCGCCGGGTCACCGATGTTCGAAGCCAGTTCGGCCAGAGCCGGATAAGCACCGGCCTCTGCCGCCACGGTCGCGTGGGTGGTGCCGCCACCGATGGTCAGGGTGCCGCCGTCGGCAGACACGCCCTTCATCTCCTCGATGGCCGACAGGCTCACGAGCGTGGACGGGGACGCCAGGCGCTGCTTCAGCGTCGGGATCAGGGTCTGACCGCCACCCAGCGCCTGCGCATCTTCCTGGCCCAGGGCCGCGACGGCATCCGCCACCGTGGTCGGCCGTGCAAAATCAAAAGAGTACATCTTTGTTCCTCCTCAGAACCGCGAAGACTTCTTTGCTTCTTCTTGGTTCAAATACCTCTCGGGGGGTCCGGGGGGCAGACAGCCCCCCGGCGCTCTCCTCTCAGCCCTGCATCGCAGCCCAGACGCGCGACGGCGAGACCGGCATGTCGATGTGCTCGACATTGTGGCCCGCGCTGCGCAGCGCGTCGATCACGGCGTTGACAACCGTCGGCGGCGAACCGATCGCACCGGCCTCGCCGCAGCCCTTCACACCCAGCGGGTTGTGGGTGCACGGGGTCTGGCACGAGTGGTCGACGATGTAGTTGTCCAGCGTCGGCAGGTTGTCGGCGCGCGGCATCGCGTAGTCCATGTAGGACGCGCTCAGCAGCTGGCCGTTCTCGTCGTAGGCGCAGTTTTCCAGCAGCGCCTGACCGATGCCCTGCGCGATCCCGCCGTGCACCTGGCCTTCGACGATCATCGGGTTGATGACGTTGCCGAAGTCATCGGACGACACGAACTTCTCGATCTTCACTTCGCCGGTCTCGGGGTCGACCTCGACCTCGCAGGCATAGGCGCCCGCCGGGTAGGTGAAGTTCGCCGGGTCGTAGAACGCGGTCTCTTCGAGGCCCGGCTCGATGTCTTCGAGCGGGTAGTTGTGCGGCACGTAGGCGGCGAGCGTCACGTCACCCCAAGCCACGGACTTGTCCGTACCGGCAACCGAGAACTGGCCGTCCTTCAGCTCGATATCCGCTTCCGAGGCTTCCATCAGGTGGGCCGCGATCTTCTTGGCCTTGTTGATGATCTTCTCGGTGGCGCGGACCATGGCCGAACCGCAGACCGCCAGCGAGCGCGAGCCGTAGGTGCCCATGCCGAAGGGGATCTTCGAGGTGTCGCCGTGCACGATGTCGATCATGCTCTCGTCGATGCCAAGCATCTCGGCCACCACCTGCGGGAACACCGTCTCGTGGCCCTGGCCGTGCGAATGCGCACCCACCATGACCGAGATCGAGCCGGTTGCGTTCACACGCACCGTGGCCGCGTCATACAGACCGGCGCGCGCGCCCAGCTGACCCACCAGGTTCGACGGCGCGATGCCGCAGGCCTCGATGAAGCAGTTGATGCCCAGACCGCGCAGCTTGCCCTTGGCTTCCGACGCCGCGCGACGCGCAGCGAAGTTGCCGAGGTCCATCAGCTCTTCCATCTTGTCCATCGTGGCGTCGTAATCGCCGGTGTCGTATTCCACCGCAACCGGGGTCGCGTAGGGGAAGGACCGGATGAAGTTCTGACGGCGCAGCTTGATCGGGTCGACGTTCAGTTCGCGCGCGGCCTTGTCGATCACGCGCTCCAGCGAGAAGGTCGCTTCGGGGCGGCCCGCGCCACGGTAGGCGTCGACCGGCACGGTGTTGGTGAACACGGCCTTCACGTTCACCTGCACCGCCGGGGTGGTGTAGTTGCCCGCCATCAGCGTGCCGTGCAGCCAGGTCGGCGTGCAGGACGCGAAGGTCGACAGATACGCACCCATGTTGGCGTAGGTGTCGGTGCGCAGACCGATGAAGTTGTTCTCCGCATCCAGCGCCAGCTCGATCTTGGTGACGTGGTCACGACCATGCGCGTCCGACATGAAGGCCTCGGAACGGGTCGAGGTCCACTTGACGGCGCGGTTGATCTGGCGCGCGGCGAAGGTGCAGAAAGCCTCTTCGGCGTAGTGGAAGATCTTGGTGCCGAAACCGCCACCCACGTCCGGTGCGACGACCTTCAGCTTGTGCTCGGGGATCCCCAGAACAAAGGCACCCATCAGCAGGCGGATGACGTGCGGGTTCTGCGAGGTCGTGTACAGCGTCGACTCGTCGTTGGCGCGGTTGTAGTCGCCCACGGCCACGCGCGGCTCCATCGGGTTGGCCACCAGACGGTTGTTCACCAGCTCCAGTGTGGTGACATGCGCCGCCTTGGCAAACGCCTCGTTCACCGTGTCGGTGTCGGTGCCGAACTGCCAGTCATAGCAAAGGTTGTCCGACAGATCGTCGTGCACCTTGGTGGCACCAGCATCCAGAGCCGCCTTCATGTTGACGACGGCGGGCAGTTCTTCGATGTCCAGCTCGATGGCTTCGGCGGCGTTGCGCGCCTCTTCCAGCGAGTCGGCCACCACGGCGGCGATCGGGTCACCGACGTGACGGACCTTGCCCTGTGCCAGGACCGGGTGAGCCGGCTCCTTCATCGGGTTGCCGTCCTTGTCGGTCACCTGCCAGCCGCAGGGCAGACCGCCAACGCTTTCGAAATCTGCGCCGGTGAAGATGCGCACGACACCCGGCATCGCCGATGCCGCTTCGGTGTTCACGCTATTGATTTTGCCATGCGCCACATCGGAGCGCAGGAAGTGGACATACGCCTGGTTGTAGACGTTGATATCGTCGGTGTAGTTGCCTGCACCGGTCAGAAAGCGGACGTCTTCGCGCCGCTTCTGGCTTGCGCCAATGCCATGATCCTTCGGCATCTTATTCCTCCCTTGGATGGTGGGTTCCAGGACCCACCCTACGGAAATCGTTGATCGGGCCCGTCACAGGGCGGCCCCGGCGAAATGAATTACTCGGCTGCGACCGCAGGCACGTCCTGACCGGAGGCCGCCAGGATGGCGCGGACGATGTTGTGGTAACCGGTGCAGCGGCAGATGTTGCCTTCGAGGTGGTGACGCACTTCGGCCTCGGTGGGCTTAGGGTTGTCCTTCAGCAGAGCAGCCGCCGCCATCACCATGCCGGGGGTGCAGAAACCGCACTGCAGGCCGTGGTATTCCTGGAACGCCGCCTGGATCGCGTTCAGCGAACCGTCCGCGTTGGCCTGACCTTCGATGGTCGACACTTCGGCACCGTTTGCCTCGCCCGCGAACATGGTGCAGGCCTTCACCAGCTTGCCGTTCACGTGGATGTTGCACGCACCGCACTGCGAAGTATCACAACCGACGTGGGTGCCGGTCAGACGCAGTTCGTCGCGCAGAAATTCGGTCATGAGCGTATTGCCCTTGACCGACTTGGTGACGGACTTGCCGTTCACCTTCATGGTTACTTCTGCCATTGCTTTCCTCCCTGGAAACTCAATCGTTGAACAGGCCCGCCCCGGCATCCAGCGGGGTTGGGGCCGTGAAATGATGGGCCTCAGCCCGTGATCTTCTTGAACCAGCCCTTTTTCTCGGGCTCGGCGGCAGCTTCACCCTCTTCGCCCGGGCCTTCAACCGCCTTCTGGAAGTTTTCAAAGAACTGGTCGGCCATCTTCTTGGCAAAGCCGTCGATGATGCGCGAGCCCAGCTGCGCCAGCTTGCCGCCGACGTTGGCCTCGACCTCGTAGTGCAGCTCGGTGCCGCCCTCGACCTCGGTCAGCTTGACCTCGGCGCCACCCTTGGCAAAGCCTGCCGCACCGCCCTTTCCCTCGCCCGACAGCTTCAGGCTTTCGGGGGCGACCATGTCGGTCATCTGCACGGCCCCCTTGAAGGTCGCCTTCACCGGACCAACTTTCTGGACGACGGTCGCCTCGTAGCCTTCGGCGGCCGAACCGGACATCTCGGTGCAGCCCGGCACGCAGGCCTTCAGGACTTCCGGGTCCTGGATCGCGGCCCAGACCTGTTCGCGCGGCGCGTTGATGACGCGGGAATCGCTCATTTTCATGGGTTAAGTCCTCTCTCTCGAGCGCCAGCCTAGGCGCGCGCCCCCGCGGGGCATATTAGACCAATGGATGATTTCACCATTCCGGCGGATTGTGGGTCAGCCCGTAAGTGCCAAAGATTTCAGCGATCTTGCCGTTGGACAGGCCTTCGGTGATCGCATCATCAACGGTATAGGCCAGCGGGCGATAGGAAAAATGCACGGCAGTGGCGAGCGGCCACTTCGACTTGGCCAGCCCCGCCAGCGGCGGTTCATGGATGGCGACGCCCTCACCCTTGAAGAACTCCAGCTGCGCCAGCGGGCCCATGGCGGCCATGGTCTCTCCGGCGTTCAGCGCCTCCATGGCCTCTTTCATCGTCGGGTAGCGGCGCACGCCCGCCGCGGTCTGCCCCCCGGCAAAGCCCGTCAGGTAGAAGTCCGAGATCGAATCGTTCTCCACCGCCACGGAATCGAACCGGAAATACGCTGGCACCGGGCCACCGTCCGGGTATTCGCTTTCGCGATAGGCAATGGCGATGTGCTCTTCCTGGTACTGGCCCGGATAGACCACCAGTTCCGTCCGGCAGGCAAAGACGTTGTCGTAGGGCACCCGCATCATCACGTTCGACACGGCCCCGCCGACCACAGGTCCCTTCCAGATGTTGAAGCGCAGGTCCGCCTCGAGGTTTTCCCCCGCCGAGACGAAGTTGAACCGGGGCTCGACCCCCACGAAATCGGCAATCAAGCGGGCGATGTCGGCGTCGACGCCTTTCGCCTTGCCGCCTTCCTCCCAGGAGTAGGGCGGATAGTCGTCGTAAAGCGCGAAGGTCATGAACCCGCGCTCCACGATCTGATCCAGATCCTGCCCGACGATGTCGCGGGCAGCGTTCTGGGGCTTTTCCTGCGGGACATAGTCAGCGCAAGGGTCTTCGGCCCGGGCCTGCATCGGGACCGTGACCCCGACCACTCCGGCCAGCAGGGCCGCCATCACGCCCCTGCCCGCCCGTTTCACGACGGTTGCCGTCCAGTCCATGCGCATGTGTCCTCCCCAGAACGCACCCGTTTACGGGTTTGCGCTATCAGTGTGCCGCCGAAAGCCCGATGGTCAAGGCCTCTGCCGCGTGGCGATACCCTTCGGCGCTGCCGTCGATCAGGGCAGCCGCGCGCGATGCCGCGCTGTCCGCCTTGGGCGCGCCCGACAGCGTCTCGATCCCGTCACCAATCTCGGTCAGCTTCGCCTTCAGCGCCTCGGCGTCACCGCCTTCCCCACCTTCGGCCAGCGCGTGGATCTCGTCCCGCAGCGCGCCCAGCTCATCCGCCACCTCGGCCATCGAATCGTCATCCGGACGGGTCTCGATGTAGGTCCGGATTGCCCAGGCCGCTTCCTGGCCCAGCAACTCGCCAAACGCCGGCATCTTGGTCACGCCGTTCTGGGTGTAGCCGGTCCGGAAACGCTCCACGAACCATTCGTCGCCGTACTCCTCGGCCTCGAGGAACCGCAGGTCGGGGGCCAGACCGCCCGAAATCACCTCAAGACCATGGCAGCGCGCGCAGTTCTGGTTGTAGCCGGACGCGCCGATCTTCACCGCCGTCGCCCAGACTTCCTCACCGGCCGCCTCGGCGCGGTAGGGGTTCTCGGTCAGCCACTCCTCGCCCACCGCAGGCAGGCCCGCCGTATCCACCGGCTGCGGCGCAACATCGCCATGCGCCAGCACCATCACCGGCAGTGCAACCACAAGGGCACCAAGCGTAAACGTCTTCATAGGGGTCCTCCTCCCAACAAGGGTGTTCGCGTTGACCAAACAGGTACGCCAGACCGCCCACTCCCCACCATTGGACTTTCGTGGCGCGCCCGTCCCCCTGCGCCACGACCATGGTCGTATTGAGGCCACCGGCCCGAGGTCTAACGTCCCCCAAAGGGAGGACTACCATGCGTCGATTGATCGTCGGTTTAACCGCGCTTTTCGCGTGCACCGCACCGGCATGCGCCGAATCCATCCGCGTGCACTACCTCCGCCAGGAAGTCGCGCAACCGCCCACCCTGTCGAACCTCGATCCCATCCCCGAGGATCAGGGCCGCGCCGGGGCCGAACTGGGCCTCGCCGACAACGCAACGACCGGCCGGTTCCTGAACCAGGACTGGACCCTCACCACCACCTCTGTCCCCGAGGACGGCGATTTCGCTGCCGCCATCCGTACCGCCCTGAGCGAAACCGACCTCCTCGTCCTCGACGCCCCTGCACAGCACCTGCTGACCGCCGCCGACCTCCCCGAGGCTGCCAACGCCCTCATCTTCAACACCGCCGCCCCCGAACGCACCCTGCGCGACATGGACTGCCGCGCCAACGTGCTGCACACGCTGCCTTCGCGCGCCATGCTCACCGACGCACTCATGCAGTTCTTCGTCATGCGCCGCTGGACCACCATGGTGATGATCGAAGGCGCCCTGCCCGCCGACACGGCACTGGCCGACAGCTACCGCGCCTCGGCGATGAAATTCGGCCAATCCATCCGCCGCACCCAGAAATGGGAAGACAGCGGTGACCTGCGCCGCAATGCCTCCGCCGAAGTGCCGCTGTTCACGCAGGGCTTCGGCAAATACGACGTCCTGATCGTCGCGGACGAGATCAACGACTTCGCCCGCTACATCCCCTACAACACGTGGATGCCGCGCCCGGTGGCCGGCTCCGAAGGCCTTCGCCCCTCCGCCTGGGCCCCCGTGGTGGAACAATGGGGCGCGGCGCAACTGCAATCGCGCTTTCACGATGCCTACGGGCGCGACATGACCGACCGCGATTATGCCGCCTGGGCTGCCGTGCGCGCCATCGGCGAGGCCGTCACCCGGTCCAAGGCCACCTCCGCCCCGGACCTGCGCGCCTACATGCTGGGCGACCAGTTCGAACTGGCAGGCTTCAAGGGCCGCCCGCTGACCTTCCGCCCCTGGAACGGCCAATTGCGCCAGACCATCCCGCTCACCCATCGCGGCGCCGTGGTCGCTACCGCGCCCCTCGAAGGCTTCCTGCACCCGACATCCGAACTCGACACCCTCGGCCTCGACCAACCCGAAAGCCGCTGCACCGCCTTCGCAGACTGACCCAGCTCGAAACGTCCCGCGCCCCCTCCTTCTTTGGTTTTCCAAATACCTCGGGGTCCGGGGCAGAGCCCCGGTCCAACGACCGCCACAAGGACACCGCTTATGAAATACACGCCCCTCCTCGCCGCCCTTCTGCTGTCCCAACCCGCAACGGCAGATGAAATCTGGGTCACCAACGAAAAGGACAACACCGTCTCGGTGATCGACATCGAGACCATGGAAGTCACGCATACCTACGAGACCGGCGAACGCCCGCGCGGCATCCTCTTCAGCCATGACTACGCGGTGGCCTACATCTGCGCCTCGGACAGCGACGCGGTGCAGGTGATGGACCCGGCCACGGGCAAGATCCTGCACGACCTGCCCTCCGGCGAAGACCCTGAAACCTTCGCCCTGCACCCGGACAACAAGCACCTTTACATTGCCAACGAAGACGACGCGATCACCACCGTGGTGGACGTCGAAAGCCGCTCGGTCGTGGCACAGATCAACGTCGGCATCGAACCCGAGGGCATGGCCGTCTCGCCCGATGGCAAGATCGCCATCACCACGTCAGAAACCACCAATATGGCGCATTGGATCGACACCTCGACTCAGGAGCTCTTCGCCAACACCCTCGTGGATTCCCGCCCCCGCCACGCGGAATTCGTCAAGGACGGAACCGAGATGTGGGTGAGCTCCGAGATCGGCGGCACGGTCTCGGTCTTCGATGTGGCGACCCAGTTCGAAAAGGCCAAGTTCGGGTTCGAGATCAAGGGCGTCCACCCAGACAAGATCCAGCCCGTCGGATTCGAACTTTCGGCGGGCGATGAATTCGCTTTTGTTGCGCTCGGCCCGGCCAACCACCTCGCCGTGGTCAATGCCGCGACCTACGAGGTCGAGGACTACATCCTCGTCGGCCGCCGCGTCTGGCACATGGCCTTCAACGCCGACAAATCGCTGCTGTTCACCACCAATGGTGTCTCGGGCGACGTGACGGTGGTCGACGTGGCAGACCGCAAGGCGATCAAGACCATCCAGGTCGGCCGCTTCCCCTGGGGCGCCGCCTTCCGCCCGACGAATTGAGTTTGCGCACAGGGCTGACGCGGGGCTGCGATTTTTCGCGAAAAATCGCATTGGGGGCTCTGCCCCCGCCTGCGGCTCCCCCGAGGGTATTTGTGAAACCAAAGAAGCAGCGCGCGGCCAATACCTCTGTCGTGCTTGCAAGTTTCCAATAGCGGACGTCATGGTGGGCACATGCTGACTGTCTCCGATCTTTCCTTTTCTTACGGCGCGAAACAGGCGCTTGATGCTGTCACCTTCGCGGCAGAGCCGGGGCGGTTCACCGCCTTGCTGGGGCCGAACGGTGCGGGTAAATCGACGCTGTATGCGCTTCTCACGCGCCTGTTCACCTCACCATCGGGGCGGATTACCGTCGCCGGGCACGATCTGGCCCGCGAACCGCGCGCGGCGCTTGCGGCCATGGGCGTGGTGTTCCAGCAGCCGACCTTGGATCTGGACCTGACCATCCGCCAGAACCTGTCCTATTTTGCAGCTCTGCACGGACTGTCCGGACGCAATGCGGCGGTGCGGATCGACGCGGCGCTCGATCGGCTGGCGATCCGCGAGCGCGCCAATGAAAGGGCCCGCGCCCTGAATGGCGGCCATCGTCGCCGCACCGAACTGGCCCGCGCGCTGATCCATCAGCCCAAGGTCCTCCTCTGTGACGAGCCGACCGTGGGTCTCGACGCGCAGTCCCGTGCGGCGATCACCGATCACGTGCACGATCTGGCCGCTGACGGGTTGACCGTGCTTTGGGCCACGCATTTGACGGACGAAGTGCGCGCTGACGACGACCTGTTGTTACTGCACCGTGGTCGGCTTCAGGCGGAGGGCCGCGCCTCCGATCTCACCGGCGATACCCCTTTGAAGGACTGGTTCCTCGCCCGCACGGAGGTCGAGGCATGAGACGTTTCCCCGCCTTCCGCGCCATCGTTACCCGCGAGGTCCTGCGCTTCGTCCACCAGCGCGAGCGTTTCCTCGCCGCGCTGGTTAGACCCCTCGTCTGGCTTCTCGTCTTTGCCGCGGGCTTCCGCGCGGCCCTCGGCCTGTCGATCATTCCGCCCTACCAGACCTACATCACCTACGAGACCTACATCGTCCCCGGCCTCTGCGGCATGATCCTCTTGTTCAACGGCATGCAGACCTCGCTGTCGCTGGTCTACGACCGCGAGTTGGGGTCCATGCGCCTCCTCCTGACAGCGCCGCAACCGCGCTGGTTCCTGCTGTTCTCCAAACTCTGCGGCGCGACTTTCATCGGCATCCTGCAGTGTTACGCCTTCCTGCTCGTCGCCGCGCTCTTTGGTATCGACCACCCGACGCTCGGCTACCTCACCATCCTTCCCGCGCTCATCCTCGCGGGGCTGATGCTGGGCGCCCTCGGCCTCGCCATCTCCTCCTTCATCAAGCAGCTGGAGAACTTCGCAGGCGTCATGAACTTCGTCATCTTCCCGATGTTCTTCCTCAGCTCGGCCCTCTATCCCCTTTGGAAGATGCAGGAATCCTCGGAACTCCTGTTCTGGATCTGCCGCCTGAACCCCTTTACCCACGCGGTGGAACTGATCCGCTTCGCGCTCCACCTCAGCTTTACCCCATGGGCACTGCTTTGGACGCTCGTCGCCACCGCCGTCTTCACCGCCCTTGCGCTCTGGGGCTACGATCCGGCGCGCGGGATGATCCGCAAACGCGGGTGACGTGAGACGAAATCACGTCATGGTCGTACGACCAAAGGACGAGGGGCCATGTTGACGTGCATCAAACCCGCGTCCGCCCCCGCCGCGCTACCCTTGGGACGAGACAAGAGAAGGAGACTCACATGTCCCGCCCCATCCTCAGCGCCGCCCTGATCCTGATGGCCGTCCCCGCGCTGGCCGACACCTTCGAAGAGGTCAAGGTCACCGCGGGCAAGACCCTCTTCGACGCCGAGTGCCACCGCTGCCACGCGCCGAACTCCGAAGACCCCTCCTACGGCCCGCCGCTGGAAAACGTGCTCTACCGGGGCGCAGGCACCGTCGAGGACTACCACTACTCCACGGCCCTCTCGGCCTCGGGCATCGTCTGGACCCCCGCCGCGCTCCGCGCCTGGATGGAGGACAACGACGGCTTCATGCCCGGCACCAAGATGCGCCACGTCGGCATCGAAGACCGCACCGTCCAGGACTTCATCCTCGCCTACCTGACCTCCATCAGCCCGCAGGACAACAAGGCCATCGACGGCCAGTGAACCACTGTCCGGGGGAAGACATGTCATCCCCCGGATTGCCCGCCTGCTCATCGGGCGCGTTCATCTGGCGGGATGGAGACCGGGGACACCCGCGCCGGCATGTGCCCGATCCTCCGATGCCTACGGCTCCCGGCGGCCCAACCCAACACTATGCCACGGCTGCACGTTTCAGCTCCGCTTCGGTCACCCTGACATCAAAGATCGAAACCGCATCGGACAAGGACAGGCTGTTCTGCGAAAGCGCCGTGGTGATTTCCGCCGTTGAATTGACCATTGCGGCGTTCTGCTGGGTCACGAGGTCAAGCTGCGTGACTGCCGTATTGATTTCCTTCAAGGTGCCAGCCTGCGTCTTGAGGCCGCTCACAACAGTTTCGATACGTTCGCTGATCGCTTCGATGCCCGAGAAACTTCTGTCCAGATCATGGTTGGCCCTGTTGACCAGTTCCGCCCCATCCTTCACGTGTTCGGAACTCTGACCGATGAGCGACTTGATCTGACGGGCAGACTCGGCTGACCTCTGCGCCAGTTGGCGTACTTCTGACGCGACGACCGCAAATCCCCGGCCTGCATCACCTGCGCGTGCCGCTTCAACACCGGCATTCAAAGCCAAGAGGTTGGTCTGGAACGCGATGTCATCGATGACCGAGATGATCTCGGATATGGACCGCGAAGAGGTCTCGATCCTCTTCATCGCGTCGGTCACGTCGTTCACGACCTTGCTGCTTTGGCTTGCCGAAGCGCGCGTACTCTGCGCTTCCTCGCCGACTTGTTCGGCATAACTCGCCGCTGAATTCGAACTCAGGCTCAGTTCCTCGATGGCGGCAGCAGTCTGCTCCAGCGTGGCTGCCTGCGCCTCCGTGCGATGGGACAGGTCTTGGGCATTGGACGAAATCTCCTGCGCCATTCCGTCGATCACGTTGGCTACTTGCTGGACGCGCACGATCAGGTCCGAGAATTTTTCGGTCGCCGTGTTGAAACTGTCCGCGACCTCCCGCATCCGGTCTTGGGGCGGCAGGTCGACCCGCTGTTTCAGGTCTCCATCGCTCAAGGCCGCGAGGGCGTTTGAAATCGCGTTGACGGCCTTGCGCTGGTTGGTCACATCGTTGGCAATCTTGGTGACCTGCAGGACCTTGCCATCCTTGTCAAAGACAGGAGCGTAGGTCGCCGCGATCCAGACGATGCGATCGTCCTTGGTGACCCGCGGAAACTCGTCCGTAACGAACTCTCCGGAACGCAGCTTTTCCCAAAAGTCCTGGTAGGCTTGGGTTTCACGGAATGTCCTTTGCACAAATATCCGATGATTTTGGCCCGCCACTTCCTCGGCCGTGTAGCCAAGGGTCTTCAGGAAAATATCGTTGGCCGAGATGATGGTCCCATCCGGCAGGAAGTGAATGACCGCCTGTGTGCGTTCGACGATCTGAACAATGGCCTCGGCCGGGTCTATGTTTGCAGCGGCTTTCGAGGTTGTCTGACGTCGCGGCCACATGGCGGTCTCCCATTCAGTTTGTGCGAATCTAGGAAAGAACGGTTGAGCGGGTCTGAATTGCGCACCACAAAGTCGGTAGATTTTGTTGAAATCTTGCTAGGACTCGTGCTGCATCCCGCGTTTGGCGCGCGCGATCAGAAAAACACCAGAGGTCACCCCCGCACCAGTCTCCGTTTCTGTACCGAATCGTGCCGTCAACCCCTCCATGGTCGTACGACTTTGGCCGTCTATCCTCCGACCCTGACCCGTTCTTATAAATCTCTTAGAAATGCGCGTTCGCGGCTTCTTTTGCAGGAGAGAAAGGGCTGTCGGCGCAGAACAGAACGACCAATCCAATGTTCATGGGAGGAAACTGATGAACAAGTTTGTCGCAGCCGTGACCCTGTCCCTGCTCGCCTTTGGCGCGCAGGCAGAAGTCACCGAGGACATGATCGCCAACGACCAGATGTCCGTCGAGGACGTGGTTACGAACGGCATGGGCCGCAACCTGCAGCGCTACTCGCCGCTGGAGACCCTCAACAAGGACAACGTCAAGAACCTGGTTCCGGCCTGGGCCTTCTCGCTCGGCGGTGAAAAGCAGCGCGGCCAGGAAACCCAGCCGCTGATTTCCGACGGCATCATGTACATCACCGGGTCCTATTCCCGCATGTACGCCATCGACGTGAACACCGGCAAGGAACTGTGGCAGTACGACGCCCGCCTGCCCGAAGGCATCCTGCCCTGCTGTGACGTCATCAACCGTGGCGCGGCGCTGTGGAACGACAAGGTGATCTTTGGCACGCTGGACGCCCGTCTGGTGGCTCTGGACGCCAAGACCGGCGACGTGGTCTGGAACAAGAAGATCGCCGACTACAAGGCGGGTTACTCCTACACGGCGGCCCCGCTGATCGTGAACGGCCTCGTCGTGACCGGCAACTCCGGCGGCGAATTCGGCATCGTGGGTGAAGTGCAGGCACGCAACGCCGACACCGGCGAGATCGTCTGGACCCGTCCGGTGATCGAAGGCCACATGGGCACGCTGAACGGCGAAGAATCCACCATGACCGGCACGCTGAACGCGACCTGGCCGGGCGACATGTGGAAGACCGGCGGCGGCGCGACCTGGCTGGGTGGCTCCTACGACGCACGCACCGACACGCTGATCTTTGGCGCGGGCAACCCGGCGCCGTGGAACTCCTGGCTGCGCGACGCGGGCGAGAAGAACGACGGCTCCGGCGACAACCTGTACGCGGCCTCGCGGATCGGCATCGACCCGGCAACCGGCGAGATCAAGTGGCACTACCAGACCACCCCGCGCGAAGGCTGGGACTATGACGGTGTGAACGAAGTTGTGGCCTATGACGACCGCGAGGGCAACCAGCGCCTGGCGACCGCCGACCGCAACGGCTTCTTCTACGTGCTCGATGCCGCAGACGGCAAATTCCAGCACGCGACGCCCTTCGTGAAGGACATCACCTGGGCCGAGCGCATCGACGAGAACGGCCGCCCCGTCTACAACGAGGCAAACCGCCCGGGCAACCCGGCCGCAGCCGCCGAAGGCAACAAGGGCGAAGTCGTCTTCTCCTCCCCGTCCTTCCTGGGTGGCAAGAACTGGATGCCGATGGCCTTCTCGCAGAAGACCGGCAACTTCTACGTCCCGTCCAACGAGTGGGGCATGGACATCTGGAACGAGCCGATCTCCTACAAGAAGGGCGCGGCCTACCTCGGCTCCGGCTTCACCATCAAGCCGAACTACGAGGACCACATCGGTTCGCTCAAGGCCATCGACCCGGCCACCGGCGAATGGAAGTGGGAATACAAGAACGAAGCACCGCTCTGGGGCGGCGTCATGACCACCGCCGGCGGCCTGGTGTTCTTCGGCACCCCCGAGGGTGAGTTCATCGCCCTCGACGACGAAACCGGCGAAAAGCTGTGGTCCTTCCAGACCGGCTCCGGCATCGTCGGCCAGCCCGTCACCTGGGAACAGAACGGCGAGCAGTACGTCTCCGTCGTCTCCGGCTGGGGTGGCGCGGTTCCGCTCTGGGGCGGCGAAGTGGCCAAGAAGGTGAACTACCTCAACCAGGGTGGCACCGTCTGGACCTTCCGCCTGCCCAAGGAACTGGCCTCCGCCAACTGATCAGGCAACTGACCCTGACCAAACCATCGCAGACGCCCGGGGCCAAAACCCCGGGCGTTTCGCATTTCTGCGGACAATTCGCGGCATCTCTTGCGCACTGTCGCCACCTGCGGCACCCTCCGGCCAAAGACCGGAGCCCCAAGTGACGTATACCCTCACCGACCCGGGCCGCCTCGCAGGCCGCTTCCCCCGCGCGCGCATCGCCGTCGCGGCAGCCTTTGCGCTGAACGGGTCGATGCTCGGAACATGGGCCGCCCGCGTCCCCGCCGTGGTCGAGAAATTCACCCTGTCCGAGGGCACTTTGGGCCTGCTGCTCCTCGTCATGGGCATCGGCGCGCTGGTGTCCTTCCCGGTGGCCGGGAAGCTCTCGGACCGGCGCGGCGCCTATCCCGTGACCTGCGCGCTGGTCGTCGTCTACCTTGCCGCCACCGTCGCCCTCGGCCTCGCCCCCAGCGTGCCGCTGCTCGCCGCCGCGCTGTTCCTCGCCGGGATCGGCCATGGCGCGATGGACGTCACCATGAACGCCTGGGCCGCCGAGGTCGAGCGTGGCATGGGCCGCTCCGTCATGTCCTCCTTCCATGCCATGTGGTCGCTGGGCGCGGGCCTAGGCGCGGCAGGCGGCTATTTCGCCACCCGGGCCGAGCTGCCCATCGCCCTGCATTTCCCGCTTGCCGCGCTGGTGGTGGCGGTCCTCTTCGGGCCGCTCATCCGCACCACCTGGGCCTCGCGCCGCAACGCGCAACCGCAGGGCAACCCGGTCTTTGCCTTCCCGCGCGGGACGCTGGTCCTGGTGGGGCTGATCGCCCTTGGTGCCGGATTGGGCGAAGGCGCCGCCGCGGACTGGAGCGCGGTTTACCTAACCGACATCACCGGCGCGACCGTGTCGATCGCCGCGCTTGGCTATGCCGTCTTCTCCGTCACCATGGTCATCATGCGGCTGAACGTCGACGGGCTGATTACCAAGCACGGGCCCGTCGTGATCGCCCGCTTCAGCGGCGTGTCGGCGGCCATGGGCTTTGGTCTGGCGGTGGGCTTCGCCACCCTGCCCGCGACCCTCGCCGGGATCGTGCTGATGGGCATGGGCTACGCGGCGGTGATCCCGCTGGCCTTCAGCCGCGCCGCCGCCGATCCGGAGGTCCCGCCGGGACAGGCCATCGCCTCCGTCGCCACCCTCGCCTATGGCGCGATGCTGATGGGACCGCCGCTGATCGGCTTCATTGCCCAGATCAGTTCGCTGCGCGTCTCCTTTGCCCTGATTGGCCTTATGGCCCTGCTGATCGCCCTGTTGGCCCCGGTTCTGCGCCGCGCCTGACGCAACGTCACAGGGTGGGTTAACGCAGTTTCCCGGCGCTCCGGCGCGATGTCGGCGCAAGAGTTAACATGTGACCACATTACCCCCTAAAAGTGGCCACGAATCGCAACCGAAAGACGATCACCCGGCGTACGGTAGGCACAACCTTGGTTGATTTCGCTTCAGAAACCTTGCCAAGACCTTGCCAAAACTGCACCAATCCCCGGCGTGCGTTGCGTAAACCCGGGCGCACGCCGACATAACGACCTGTCAAGACACCGCCCCGACAGGCCCATATCAACCAAATCTCAAGGATCGCGCCCGATTTTTCGCTGAAAAATCGCGCCCTCACCGCGCCTTGAACAGGCCGCCCAGAATACCGCGCACGATGCGCCGCCCGGTCGTTCCGGTGAGCTCCTTCATCACCATCTTGCCCATGGCCTCGCCGAAACCCGGCGTCTCGCGGTCGCGCCGCGTCGAGGCGCCCGAGGTCGACCGTGCCACCCGCGTCCCGGAATAGCGCCGGGCCGAGCGATACTCGCGCTCCTTCGCCTCCATCTCCTCTTCCTCGCGTTCTGCGGCGGCGGCTTCCTGCGCCGCCTTCTCTGCCCGCTCCAGAAGAATTTCATGCGCAGACCGGCGATCCACGCGGGTCTCGTACTTGCCCTTCAGGTCAGACGCGCCCATCACACCACCCCGTTCTGCGGGCGTGATCGGCCCCAGTTGCGACGAGGGCGGGCGCACCAGCGTCCGTTCCGCGATCCCCGGCACGCCCTTCTTTTGCAGGAACGAGGTCACCGCCTCGCCCACGCCCACCTCGCGGATCGCCTCTTCGACGCTGAAACGCGGGTTTTCGCGGTAGGTCTCGGCGGCCATCCGCAGCGCCTTGCGGTCCCGCGCGGTGAAGGCACGCAGCGCGTGCTGCACCCGGTTGCCCAACTGGCCAAGGATGTCCTCGGGGATGTCATCCGGGTTCTGCGTGACGAAATACACGCCGACGCCCTTGGACCGGATCAGGCGCGCCACCTGCTCCACCTTGTCCACCAGAGCCTTGGGCGCGCCGTCGAACAGCAAATGCGCCTCGTCAAAGAAGAAAACGAACTTCGGCTTGTCGGGATCACCCACCTCGGGCAGCTCTTCGAACAGCTCCGACAGCAGCCACAACAGGAAGGTCGCATACAGGCGCGGCGAGGACATCAGCACATCGGCGGCAAGGATATTGACCTGCCCGCGCCCGTCGGCCGCGGTGCGCATCATGTCCCGCAGGTCCAGCGCCGGTTCGCCAAAGAACGCATCGCCGCCCTGGTTCTCCAGCACCAACAGCCGCCGCTGGATCGCGCCGACCGAAGCGACCGAGACATTGCCGTAGCGCAGCGACAATTCCTGCCGGTTCTCGCCCATCCAGACCAGCATGGACCGCAGGTCTTCGAGGTCCAAAAGCGGCATGCCTTCCTCATCGGCGATGCGGAAAGCGATGTTCAGGATGCCTTCCTGCGCTTCGGTCAGTTCCAGAAGCCGCGCCAGCAGCAGGGGCCCCATCTCGGCGAGCGTGGTGCGCACCGGGTGGCCCTGGTTGCCGAACAGGTCCCAGAAGGTCACAGGGAAATCGGCATAGGCAAAGTCGTCAAAGCCGATCTTCGCATTCCGCTCCATGAAGGGCGCGTGCAGCTTGTGCGTCTCGGACCCCGCCTTGGCCATGCCCGACAGGTCGCCTTTGACGTCGGCCATGAAGACCGGCACGCCCGCTGCGGAAAACCCTTCCGCGAGGATCTGCAATGTCACGGTCTTGCCGGTCCCTGTCGCCCCGGCGATCAGCCCGTGACGGTTCGCATAGTTCAGCGCGAGGAACTGCTTTTCCCCGTAATTCTCGCCACCGCCACCGACAAAAAGACCATCCGACATGCTTTTACCCCGTAATTTCGCGTGCGCCCTGCGAGGGCCGCGCTTTTCAGCCGCGCCGACCATACATCGTTAACCTTTCAATGCCATAGTCATCTTCGGTCCGGGGCGTCATGTCCTCTCCTGCCCTGGACAGACTTCCTCCCTGTCAGACTGGCCGCGCCCTCGGGCGCGGCTTTTTTCGTTTCGTTAAACATGCAGAAAGCAGGCGTTTTTGCCTGTTTTTCAGGTTCATGATTTTTCCGTGAAAACCCTGTTGACCGATGCGTTGGCTTTGCGTAGCGTCCTGCTCAATGACAAAGTCGGCCGGTCCGACAGGGAGTGAAATGGAAAGGGGCCGTCTGGCCCCTTTCCTTTTTTATCCCCCGTTTCGCCGGGCGCGGCAAACCGCTCATACCCGCGACAGGCAAGATATTTACGCCCTGACACCGCCCCGCCCCCATGTTAACGAACCGTCAGCAAAGAACGATTTCCAGAGGACCCCATGAAAAACCCAGGCCTTCTCCTGTCTCTGATCGCGGCATTGGCCGCAGCGCCTGCAATGGCGCAGGATACTGAGACCACGGCGCCGGCGGAGACCGCCACAGAGGCGCCTGCAGACACCGCTCAGACCCCCGTCGGAGGAGACCTTGACACCGGTGAGGAGGTTCCTGCGGTGCCGCAACAGGCGCAGCAGGGCCCCCAGCTTTACATCAAGGAAACCTTCCAGGATTGGCAGATGCAGTGCCTCAAGGTCCCACAACAGAGTGGCGCCGAGGAAGAAGTCTGTCAGATGTTCCAACTGCTGAAAGACGCAGAGGGCAACAACGTCGCCGAAGTGACCATTGCCAAGCTTGAAGGCGGCAAGCCGGGACCGGCTGGTGGGACTTTCATCGTTCCGCTCCAGACGCTTCTGACCAAGAAACTCGCTGTGTCGGTCGATGGTGCACAGCCGCGACTGTATGACTTCAGTTTCTGCACGACGATCGGTTGCTTCGCACGTGTTGCGTTCTCGGCAGAGGATATCGCGCGTTTCAAGGCGGGGGCAAAGGCAACTGTTTCTCTGACCCCGATGGTTGCGCCCGATCAGGTGGTGACCGTGAACATGTCGCTTTCCGGCTTTACGGCGGCATACGACGCGGCCTCGACAGTTCGCCCCTGAACGGCCACACATCCAGAATCCAAAAGGCGCGCTCACGGCGCGCCTTTTCTTTTGAGTAACAATTACTTTAGCATCAGTGGGCTTCGGCTTTCCGACCGAAGATTGTTCCCCAGAGCGGGATCAGAACCTTGGTCGCAATCGGAATCAGGATCAACCCGACAGCGAGCCCCAGAACAAAGTCGGCGCCTGCGGTGACTGCCCAAACAAGGGTCGCATTTTCGCCAGCGACGGAATGCGCAAGTTCCTCGATGAAATGCTCGGGGACGTGCCAGCCCATCTCGGCCAGTGAATGGACGATGATCGAACCACCGACCCACAGCATTGCGGCCGTGCCCACGATGGTCAGCGCCTTCAACAGCCACGGCATGAACCGCACGATCCCGCGCCCAAACGCCCTCGTCACCCCGAGATTGGCGTTTTGAGACAGCCAGAGACCGATGTCATCCATCTTAACGATGATCGCAACAGCCCCGTAGACCGCAGCCGTAATCACCACAGCGGCAAGGGCAAGAGCACCAGCCTGCATCCAGATCGACGGAAGATCGAGATTTGACAGCAGGATAACCATGATCTCGGCGGAAAGGATAAAGTCCGTCTTGATCGCCCCTTTGACCTTTGCCTCTTCAAGATGCGCTGGGTCTTTCACGTCATGGCTGCCGTCTGGTCCACCGGAGTGTTCGTCATGCGGCATGAGTGCATGTACGATCTTCTCCGCTCCTTCGAACGACAGGTAACAGCCGCCGAGGATCAACAAAGGCCAGACCAGCCACGGTGCAAACACCGCCATCAGCATGGCAGCCGGCATGAGGAAGATCAGCTTGTTGATCACCGAGCCTCGGGCGATGCGCCAGATGATGGGCAATTCGCGGGAGGCTTCGAAACCGTGGACATATTTGGGAGTCACCGCCGCATCGTCCACCACAACACCGGCCGTCTTCGTACTGGCCTTGAGCGCCGCTGCGCTGATGTCATCGATCGACGCAGCCGCCACCTTGGCGATTGCCGCCACATCATCGAGAAGCGCCAGAAGTCCGCTCATTCCATCCTCCGAAAAACTGTTCACTGGCAAGGTAGCGGTCGGCCGCCCGCTTGCAAGCACGTGAGTCGCCGCCGGTTGCCGGGGCGTTGCAATTGTTAACGCAAACCTTGTGCAGACGTTAGCGCCACCGGACAAGTTTATCGCTAACATACTGACAAATCACACGTTTTAGCCTTCCCCGAGTCGGAATGCCTCCGTATACGAACGCCAAGTTGGCATTCTGCAGGAGACCTGGACTATGACCGTTACCGTCGGCATCAATGGCTTTGGCCGCATCGGCCGCTGCACCCTCGCCCATATCGCCGAATCCGCGCGCAACGACGTGCAGGTGGTGAAGATCAACGCGCCGGGCCCGCTGGAGACCCACGCCCACCTGCTGCGCTACGACAGCGTGCATGGCCGTTTCCCCGGCGACGTGACGGTCAAGGGCAATGCCATCGACTTGGGCCGTGGGCCGATCGACGTGATGTCGTCCTACGAGATGAGCGATCTGGACTGGGGCGGCTGCGACGTTGTGCTGGAGTGCACCGGCAAGTTCAACGACGGTGACAAGGCCAATGCGCACCTCTCGCGCGGCGCCAAGTCGGTGCTGATCTCGGCCCCCGCCAAGAACGTGCAAAAGACCATCGTCTACGGCGTGAACCACCGCGATCTGGTGCAGGGCGATGTGATGATCTCGAACGGGTCCTGCACGACTAACTGCTTGGCACCGCTGGTAAAAGTTCTGGACGAAGCCATCGGTATCGAGAGCGGGATCATGACCACGATCCACAGCTACACCGGCGACCAGCCGACGCTGGACCGCCGTCATGCCGACCTCTACCGCGCCCGCGCGGCGGCCATGGCGATGATCCCGACCTCGACCGGTGCGGCCAAGGCGCTGGGTGAGGTTCTGCCGAACATGAAGGGCAAGCTGGACGGCTCTGCCGTGCGCGTGCCGACGCCCAACGTCAGCGCCGTGGACCTGACCTTCTACGCTTCGAAAGACGTGACTCTTCAGGATGTTAACGAGGTCGTGGCCGAGGCCGCTGCCGGGCGGATGGGGTCTGTCCTGTCCTATGATCCGGAGCCAAAGGTCAGCATCGACTTCAACCACACCACGCATTCCTCGATCTTTGCGCCGGACCAGACCAAGGTCGTGGGCAAGCGCATGGTCCGCGTGATGGCGTGGTACGACAACGAGTGGGGCTTCTCTGCGCGGATGGCAGATGTCGCAGCCGCAATGGGACGCCTGCTGCACTGACCGCTACGCGGAGTGGCTAAAGGGAAAACCAGCGCGGCGTCCGGTGGGTTTACCGGGCGCCGCGTTCTATTTCAGGTTGCGATTCCCGGCCGGAATCCGGGGGTTTTCCGGCCGGTTGGAAACCTTGGTTAATGCCCGAATTTCGCGAATTAACCCGAAATTTACCGCACGAATCGGCAACATCGGCGATGCTACGCAGAAAAACCGGAAAACTCAGGCATTCCCGTTTTGAGGTCCTCACGACCCCGTGAGACTCCCCAAATTATTTCCAGCCTTCTCCGACGCCATCATCGCGCCCGGCATGGCAAAGGAAATGCGCGCGCCGCCGTCGGGCGCGTTTTCCGCCCGCAGCCAGCCGCCTCGGGACAGCAGCAGCGACCGTATCGCCATGACGCCAAAGCGGCCGTGTTCGGCGCGCACTTCGCCGTTGAAGAGCTTCAGCCGCTCCGGCGGCAGGCCCCTGCCATTGTCGGCCACGGTGAAGACCAGCAAGTTGGTTGCGCCGTGCGAGACCGTCACCGACAGACAAGCATCCGGCCCCCGTCCCTGTTCTGGTCCCTGATCCGGGCCCTGATCTCGCCCGGCCTCGCTGCCCCAGGCATATTTCACCGCATTGTCGAAGAGGTTGCGCAGCACGGCGGCGACGGCGGCCTGATCCATCTTCATGAGCAGCGGAGCCACGTCGAGCCTGACTGTCCGCATCGGGTCCAGCGTGGAGGCAATCCGCTCCATCAGGTCCGGCAGGTCAAAGGGCGCGATCTCTTCGACCGTGCCGGAAATATCGGCATGGGTGAGAACATCGCCAATCAGTCTGAGCGCGTTGGCCGACAGATCAGACAGCATGTCCACCAGTTCCAACTGGTCGGGATCTTGCAGGTCGTCCCGCAGCATGGCGGCCAGAGAGGCCACCTGATTGAGCGGTGTCCGCAGATCATGCGCCGCGAGGTGGACAAAGGCGCGGAGGTCGTCCTGACGGGCCTGCTCCTCGGCCTCGTGATCGCGAAACAGCGATGGGGCGCGATTGGGACGCACGGAGCCGATCACGCGCAGGACCCGGCCTCCGGCATCCTTCAGCGGGAAAAGCGAGGTGGCGCCTCGGGACGGCTTGAACACCTCGAAATGTTCCGGCTCGCCGGTGGTCATGACACGCAATTGCAGGTCATAGGACGCCCGACCAAGGGGCGCCGGAAAGATGTCGATGGAGGTCTTGCCCAGAAAATCGCCCAGAGGCTTGCCGATCATCTTCAGCGCCAGCCGCTTCACATGGGCGTAGCAGGGACGCCCGGTCGCATCCGGTTCGAGGACGAACACCGGATGGTCGAGGTGATCCAGCAACTGACGTTCGGCGGCATCCATACAAGGGCCCGGAATCGGTCGTGTGAAAATCAGGTCAGGCGCACAAAGCACGCCGCGCGGCTTTTACATGAAGAACCCTGCGCAATGGTTTGTAAAACCCGGACAATTTCCGTTGCCCGGTCAACCATTGACGTAAGGTCAGGTCTTGGCCGGGTCTTTCTTCTTGATCGCGCCTGCGCATTCCGCGAGGTCGCGGGCGATGGCAAAGGCGCCCTGGATCTTGTCCCGGTCGTTGGCCCAGTCGCGGCGGACGATGATCTTGTTGTCCTTGATCTTGGCCAAGCCGTTTTGATCGTTGATGAATTTCACCAGCCCGGCGGGCGAGGCGAATTTGTCATTGTGGAACTGGATGGTCGCGCCCTTTGGTCCGCCGTCGAGTTTTGCGATGCCTGCGCGTTTGCACATGGCCTTGATCCGGACCACCAGCATGAGGGTATTCACCTCGCGCGGGAGTTTTCCGAAGCGGTCGATCAGCTCGGCGGCAAATCCTTCGAGTTCGACCTTTGTGCTGAGCGACGACAGGCGGCGATAGAGGCCGAGGCGGACGTCGAGGTCGGGCACGTAGTCCTCGGGGATCAGAACGGGCACGCCGAGGTTGATCTGCGGTGCCCACTGGCCGTCGTCGTCCATGACGCCTTCGGTCTCGCCGGAGCGGATCTTGGCGATGGCTTCCTCGAGCATGGATTGGTACAGCTCGTATCCCACGTCGCGCATCTGGCCGGACTGTTCCTCGCCCAGAAGGTTGCCCGCGCCGCGAATGTCGAGGTCTTGGGAGGCCAGCGCGAAGCCCGCGCCGAGGGTGTCGATGGCCCCCAGCACGCGGAGGCGTTTCTCGGCGGTGGTGGTCAGTTTCTGGCGCGGTTGCGTGGTGAGGTAGCAATAGGCGCGGGTTTTCGAACGACCGACGCGGCCCCGGATCTGGTAGAGCTGCGACAGGCCGAACTGGTCGGCACGGTGCACGACCATGGTGTTGGCGGTCGGAATGTCGAGGCCGGATTCGACGATGGTGGTCGCCAGAAGCACGTCGTACTTGCCGTCGTAGAAGGCGTTCATGCGCTCGTCGAGGTCGCCCGCCGCCATCTGACCGTGGGCGATGACGTAGGTGCATTCGGGCAGCTGTTCCTTGAGGAAGGCCTCGATCTCGGGCAGGTCCGAGATTTTCGGGACCACGTAGAAGGATTGCCCGCCGCGATAGTGTTCGCGAAGGAGCGCCTCGCGGATCGTGACGGGGTCGAATTCGCTGACGTAGGTGCGGATGGAGAGGCGGTCCACCGGCGGTGTGCCGATGATCGACAGGTCGCGCACGCCGGTCAGCGAGAGTTGCAGCGTTCGCGGGATCGGCGTGGCGGTCAGGGTCAGGACGTGGATGTCGGAGCGCAGCTGTTTCAGGCGTTCCTTGTGCTGGACGCCGAAGCGCTGTTCCTCGTCGATGACCAGAAGGCCGAGGTTCTGGAAGCGGATGTTCTTGGCCAAAAGCGCATGGGTGCCGACGGCGATGTCGACGGTGCCCTTGGCCAGCCCCTCGCGGGTGGCGGCGGCCTGCTTGGCGGGGACGAAGCGTGAGAGCGGCGCGACGTTCAGCGGGAAGCCCCGGAAGCGTTCGGCGAACGAGTTGTAGTGCTGGCGGGCGAGCAGCGTGGTCGGCGCGATGACGGCGACCTGCTGGCCGGACATGGCGGCGACGAAGGCCGCGCGCATGGCGACCTCGGTCTTGCCAAAGCCCACGTCGCCGCAGATCAGGCGGTCCATGGGTTGACCGGAGTGCAGGTCGTCCATCGTGTCCTCGATGGCGCGCAGCTGGTCGTCGGTTTCCGTGTAAGGGAAGCGCGCGGCAAAGCTGTCGTAGGCACCGGGCGGCGGGTCCATGACGGGGGCCTTGCGCAGCGCGCGTTCGGCGGCGATGCGGATCAGGCGGTCCGCCATCTCGCGGATGCGTTCCTTGAGCTTGGCCTTCTTCGCCTGCCATGCGCCGCCGCCGAGACGGTCGAGTAGCCCTTCCTCGTGGCCGTATTTCGAGAGCAGTTCGATGTTCTCGACGGGGAGGTAGAGTTTCGCGTCCTCGGCGTAATGCAGGACGAGGCATTCGTGGGGCGAGCCCGCGGCGGTGATGACCTCCATCCCCATGTAGCGGCCGATGCCGTGGTCGACGTGCACCACCAGATCACCCGGTGTCAGGGACTGGTGTTCGGTGAGAAAGTTCTCGGCCTTGCGCCGTTTGGTGGGCTTGCGGATCAGGCGGTCGCCGAGGACGTCCTGTTCGGAGATCACCGTGAGCCGGGATTTGTCACCGCCCTGCGGCCAGGGCGCCTCGAACCCCGCGTCGAGCGACCAGACGGCGAGGTGCAGGCCGCGCTTGCCGATGCGGGTGCCGTCACGGATGGGAAGGACTTCGGCCAGGCCCTCGTCCTCGATCAGGCCGGTCAGGCGTTCGCGCGCGCCTTCGGAGTAGGAGGCGATGACCACGGGGCCGGCCTGCATCTTTGCCTTAACATGTGCCGCCAAGGCACCGAAAAGGCTGATGGATTCCTGCTGGCGCTCGGGGGCGAAATTGCGCCCGATGCGACCGCCCGCGTCCACGACGCCCGGTCCGGGCGCCTGCGACAGCGGGTGGAACTGCACGCGGCGGCGGTCAACCACGGCGGCCTCCCACGCGGTGTCGTCGAGGTACAGCAAGCCCGGCGGGATCGGCTTGTAGACCGTGCTGCCGAGCGCCTTCTTTTGCGACAGCGCGTGTTTGCGGGTGCCGTATTGGTCGTCGATCTGCTCCCACCGCGACAGGCGCGAGGGGGTCAGCTGGTCGTCCATCAGCACCGGCGTCCCCGGCAGATAGTCGAACAGCGTTTCCAGCTTTTCGTGGAAGAACGGCAGCCAGTGCTCGATCCCCTGATGCTTGCGCCCGGCGCTGACAGCCTCATACAGCGGATCGTCGGTGCCCGCCGCGCCGAATTCGATGCGGTAGTTCTGGCGGAACCGCAGGATGGAGGGCTCGTCGAGGATGACCTCGGACACCGGGGCCAGTTCCACCACGTCCAATTTCTCGGTCGTGCGCTGGGTGACGGGGTCGAAGCGGCGCGCCCCGTCCAGCGTGTCACCAAAGAAGTCGAGCCGCACCGGGCCGCCTTCGCCGCCGGTGTTGGGCGGGTAGATGTCGATGATGCCGCCGCGAATGGCGTAGTCGCCGGGTTCGGTGACGGTGGGCGCCTGCGAGAACCCCATGCGCACGAGGAAGGCGCGCAGGGCGTCCTCGTCCACGCGGTCGCCTACGCGCGCCGAGAAGGCCGCCGAGCGCAGCACCTCGCGCGCGGGGATACGCTGCATGGCCGCGCCGAGGGTGGTCAGCAGCACGTAGCGCGCGGGCATTCCGTGGACCAACCCCGCCAGCGTCGCCATGCGCGCGGCAGAGATGTCTGCGTTTGGCGACACGCGGTCATAAGGAACACAGTCCCACGCCGGGAAAACCACCACCGGCATGTCGGGGGCAAAGAACTCCAGCGCCTCGCGCATGGCGGCAAGGCGCTTGTCATCGCGTGCGATGTGGATGACGGGCCCGCCCGCCTTTTCGACCTCGCGCAGGACAAGTTGCGCGTCGAACCCCTCCGGGGCGCCCCCGATGATCACTTTGTCAGCCATGACCGCTCACATGGCGCGCCGGGCGGGCGGCGTCAAGCGCGGGCCGGTCATGACGCCAAAGGTTATCAGAACGGCATCACCGAGAGGTTGACGAACATGCCCCAGAGCGCCGTAACGAAGATCGAGACGATGCCGATCAGCTGGGTATAGAGGCGGTGCAGACGCAGACGGCGCCACAGGGCCTCGCCCGCGTTCTCGCCGTTCTGGATCTTGCGCGCGGTGGACAGGGTCAGCAGGCCGACCAGCGTCATGGGGCCGACCAGCAGGACAATGGCCTGCGCCAGTTCGACCTTGTAGTAGAACCCCAGAAGCGCCCCGGCCACCAGAAGCGCCGGAACCACCGCTGCCATCACCAGCCCGGATTCCTCGATGATGAAGAGGAACCGGTTGGTGTTGATGCGCACGAGGTCCTCGAGGTCCTGTTCCGCCTGCCCGCCCTGGCGTTTCGCCCGCGCGACCATGTCAAAGGGCACGCCCAACACCCAGTGCGAGGTCGAGGACCAGAACACCGCCAGCACGATCCAGAACCAGAGGTTCGAGAAGGATCGCATGTCGATGACTTCGAAGACAGTGCCGTACCAGTCCAAGTGTCTGCTCTTTTCCAGTTGCCCTGAGGGCCTTATGGCCCTGTCCGGGAAGGCAGTGCAATGGGGTCTTGTGAAGGCGCTGCGTTCCGTGTCACCCAAAGGGAACGCAATTGAGGTGACCGCCATGCAACCGACCCTTGCCCCCTACCCTTCGCTGCGGCTGCGCCGCCTGCGCCGCACGCCCGCGATCCGTGCCTTGGTTGCGGAAACGGTGCTGACTCCGTCGGATTTCATCTGGCCGGTTTTCGTGCGCGATGGCGAAGGCGTGGTGGAGCCGATCCATTCGATGCCGGGGGTGAACCGGCTGTCTGTGGACAAGGTTGTGGAGGCCGCGAAGGAGGCCCACGCGCTGGGAATCCCCTCGATCTGCCTGTTTCCCTACACCGATCCGTCGCTGAAGACCGAGTGCTGTTCGGAGGCGTGGAACCCCGAGAACCTGTCGAACCGCGCCACGCGCGCGATCAAGGACGCCGTGCCGGAAATGGCGGTGATGACGGACGTGGCGCTCGATCCGTACAACATCAACGGCCATGACGGCTTCGTCGAGGATGGCGTGATCGTGAACGACCGCACGGTCGAGGCTTTGGTCAAGCAGGCGCTGAGCCAGGCGCAGGCCGGTGCGGATATCATCGGGCCGTCTGACATGATGGACGGGCGCATCGGCGCGCTGAGGGGCGCGCTGGAGGCCGAGGGCTTTCAGGACGTGCTGTTGCTGAGCTACGCGGCAAAATATGCGTCGGGGTTTTACGGGCCGTTCCGCGATGCGGTGGGCGCGTCGGGGGCGCTGAAGGGCGACAAGAAGACGTATCAGCAGGATCCGGGCAACTCCGATGAGGCGATGCGGCTGATCGCACGCGACCTGTCGGAGGGCGCGGATATGGTCATGGTCAAACCGGGGATGCCCTATCTGGACATCTGCCACCGCGCAAAGACGATGTTCGGCGCGCCGACCTTTGCCTACCAGGTGTCGGGCGAATACGCGATGATCGCGGGCGCCGGCGAACGTGGCTGGGTCGATGGCGAAAAGGTGATGCTGGAGAGCCTGATGGCCTTCAAGCGGGCGGGCTGCGACGGGGTGTTGACGTATTTCGCGCCCGCAGCCGCAAGGCTGCTGAATAGCTGACCTTTGGCCGGGAGGCTGCTGAATGGCTGAGCCGTCAACCGTTAGCGGGTGATCGCGCATCGGCCACAAGGTCGGGTGACAAGGCCCGCGCGCAGGCGTATAAGCAAGATCAACCGGCGGCACAGCCGGACACGAGGCATCGGCAACGATCAGGCAGAGAAGAGCAGCGATATGACATTTTCCCGACGTGAGGTCTTTTTCGGGCTGGGGGCGACCAGTTTGGTCGCGGCCTGTGGCAATGGTGTGGGCAACCGCAATGCGGCGACCATCGACGCGCGGGTCGACAGCACGCTGTCCCAGTTGTTCAACGACTACCCCGGCACGCGCGATCTGGCCGGCAAGGCCGTGGGCCTGCTGGTGATGCCCGTGGTGACGGAGATCGGCCTTGGGCTGGGCGGCGGTGGCGGCACCGGCGCACTGCGGGTCGGCGGCGCGACGGTGGACTACTACTCTATGCTCAAAGCCTCGGGCGGCCTGCAGATCGGTGCGCAGCAGTACAGCCACGTGCTGTTCTTCATGACGACCGAAGCGATGGAAAACTTCCGCCGCTCGCCGGGCTATGCGGCGGGTGCCAACGTCTTCTATGCCACCCCGTCGAAGGGCGAAAACCTGGCGGCAGAGACGACCACCACACTGGCACCGGTGATCGCGGTGATCTTTGGCCAGTCGGGACTGCGGGTCGGCGCGACACTGGAAGGCGTGAAGTACACGCGGATCATCCCCTGATATCTTCGCAATCCCGCGGTGCGCGTTTCACGCGCACAGGGTTATCCGGGGCTGGGCCCCGGACAGCCAAGGGGGCGCTGCCCCCTCTTTTCCTGCGGAGAATTCACCCCGGAGGTATTTTCGCCAAGGTGAAGCACAAGGGCCGCTTTCCCTTCATCTTGACACAAATACCCTCGGAGGTCTGGAGGCAGCGCCTCCAGCGGGGCGGGGGGGGGCGCCCCCCCCCGCCCCGGTCGCTTTGGCGCAGCCAAAGCGAAACCCCTCAGTGATAGCGGAACTCTCCCACCACATTGCGCCATTCCCCCGGTGAAATCATCTTGCGGTGGGTAAAGCGGACCGAATGCAGCGGACCTTCGATGCTATCCTGCCAGAATTCGATGAAGGAGAAGAGTTTCGGATGATCCGGCGCGGTGTCGTAATCCTGCCAGACGAAGGTGTTCAGGACGTTGCGATAATCCGGCATGCGGTAGAACATCTCGGCCGTGGTCAGCCCGTAGCCGCGCAGCATCATTTCCGTTTCCGACATTTCCATGGTGTTGCCTCATGCGTTTGCCTGTAGGGAAATGCTGCCGTGTCATCGGTTAGTTTTCAATGAAAACAATCTGTTAGCAAATACAGGGCATGGCTGCCAAACTTGGGTCGCCCCCCGGCATTGCACCCTATATCCTGTCTCTGATATAGTCTGCCGCAACTAGATATGGCAGAATGACGGACAGGCCCATCACGTGAGCGATACGCCGGAAACCCCTGATAAAGAAGAGAAAATGACGCCTCCGCCGAGCGGGCCGTCAATCTCCATCGAAGACGAGATGAAGTCGAGCTACCTCGATTACGCGATGAGCGTGATCGTGAGCCGGGCGATTCCGGATTTGCGCGACGGCCTAAAACCTGTGCATCGGCGCATCCTGTTTGCCATGCATGAAGGCGGTTACACCCCCGACAAGTCCTACCGGAAATCGGCGAAATCCGTCGGTGAGGTCATGGGTAACTACCACCCGCACGGCGACTCGGCGATCTATGATGCGCTGGTGCGGATGGCGCAGGACTTCTCGATGAGCCTGCCGCTGATCGACGGTCAGGGCAACTTTGGCTCCATGGACGGGGATCCGCCCGCCGCCATGCGCTACACCGAAAGCCGCCTGGCGAAGTCCGCGCTGCAGTTGCTGGTGGATATCGACAAGGAGACGGTCGACTTCCAGGACAACTACGATGGCAAGGAACGCGAGCCCACGGTTCTGCCCGCGCGCTATCCCAACGTGCTGGTCAACGGTGCCGAGGGCATCGCGGTCGGCATGGCGACGCGCATTCCGCCGCACAACCTTGGCGAGGTGATCGACGCCACGCTGGCGCTGATGGACAACCCGGACCTGTCCTCCGAGGACCTGATCGAGTACGTGCCCGGCCCCGACTTCCCCACCGGGGGCATCATGCTGGGCCGTTCCGGCGCGCGGAAGGCCTACCTTGAGGGCCGTGGGTCGGTCATCATCCGCGCCTCGACCCGGGTCGAGGAAATCCGCAAGGACCGCTGGGCCATCGTCATCGACGCCATTCCCTACCAGGTGAACAAGGCCACGATGATCGAGCGCATCGCCGAAGCGGCGCGCGACAAGAAGATCGAAGGCATTGCCCACGTTCAGGACGAATCCGACCGCGATGGTGTGCGGGTCGTGGTCGAGCTGAAGCGTGACGCCACCGCCGAGGTGGTGCTGAACCAGCTGTTCCGCTTTACCCCGATGCAGACCTCGTTCGGGTGCAACATGTTGGCGCTGAACGGTGGCAAGCCCGAACAGCTGACGCTGCGGGCGTTCCTGTCGTCCTTCCTCGACTTCCGCGAGGACGTGATTGCGCGGCGCACGGCCTACCTGCTGCGCAAGGCGCGCGAGCGGTCGCACATCCTGTGTGGTCTGGCCGTTGCCGTGTCGAACGTGGACGAGGTGGTCGCGACCATCCGGTCGTCCGCGGATGCTGCCGAGGCCCGTCAGCGCCTGATGGAGCGTCGCTGGCCCGCGCAGGACATCCTGCCCTATATCGCGCTGATCGACGATCCGACCCACAAGGCCAACGAGGACGGCACCTATAACCTGTCCGAAACCCAGGCCCGTGCGATCCTTGACCTACGTCTGCAACGCCTGACCCAGATCGGTGTCAAGGAAGTCACGGACGAGCTGGAAGATCTGGCCAAGAAGATCAAGGATTACCTCGATATCCTGTCCTCGCGCGAGCGGATCACCGGCATCATCCGCGAGGAGATGACCGCCATCCGCGATGAGTTCGCCGTGCCGCGCCGCACCCAGATTGTCGACTGGGCCGGGGACATGGACGACGAGGACCTGATCGAGCGCGAAGACATGGTCGTGACGGTCACCCAGTCCGGCTATATCAAGCGCACCGCCCTGGCCGACTTCCGCGCGCAGAAGCGTGGCGGCAAGGGTCTGTCGGGCATGGCGACCAAGGACGACGACGTGGTGACGACGCTGTTCGTCGCCAACACCCACACGCAGTTGTTGTTCTTCACCACCGACGGCATGGCCTACAAGCTGAAGACATGGCGTCTGCCGCTGGGCGGGCGTACGTCGAAGGGCAAGGCCATCGTCAACATCCTGCCGATCCCCTCGGGGGTGTCCATTGCGGCGATCATGCCGGTGGACCGCGACGAGAACGAGTGGGACGATTTGCAGATCGTCTTTGCCACCTCGAAGGGCGGCGTGCGGCGCAACCGTTTGTCGGATTTCACCAATGTGAAGTCGAACGGCAAGATCGCCATGAAGTTCGAGGGCGAAGACGAGAACACGCGGCTTATCAATGCGCGCATCTGTTCCGAGGATGACGACGTGATGCTGGTGACCAACTCCGGCCGCGCGATCCGTTTCCCGGTGACCGAGGTGCGGGTGTTCAACTCGCGCAACTCGACCGGCGTGCGGGGCATCCGCCTGCTGGGTGACGACGAGGTCGTGTCCATGTCGGTGATCCGCCACTTTGACGCGGAATCGGACGAGCGCGCGTCTTACCTGAAGATGCGCCGCCTGATGGCCGGTGTGACAGAGGACGAGGGCAACGACGAGGAAGGCGACGCCGACACGCCGCTGCCGCAGGAGCGCTATGCCGAGATGTCGGCGGTCGAGAACCTGATCCTGACGATCACCGCCAAAGGTCTGGGCAAGCTGTCGTCCTCGCACGACTACCCGGTGCGCGGGCGTGGTGGCCAAGGCGTCACCGCCTGGGAAAAGAGCATGCGCGGCGGCGATATCGTGGCGTCTTTCCCGGTGGAACAGGGCGACCAGATCATGCTGGCGACCTCGACTGGCCAGTCGATCCGGGTGCCGGTGGACGGTATCTCCTTCCGGTCGCGCAGCGCGGGTGGTGTGCGGGTGTTCAACACCGGCGCCGAGGAAACCGTGGTGTCGGTGGCCTGGATCGCCGAGCAGGAAGAGGACGAGGCGATGGACGCCACCGGGGACGTGGACGGCAGCAGCGAGGCCTGACCCCCGCCCGTTCAGATGTGAGAACGGCCCGGCCTTGCGTCGGGCCGTTTCCTTTCGGGCGCTGCCGTTCCAGAGAGGCACTCAACCCGAAGCTGACGTAGAACCATCGGCGCGTCACCCGACCAAGGTCGCAGACCCAAGCCCGCTTGGACGAGCCCCCTGTACGTTTGTATACGGACAAAAATGCAACCTTGTCATTGCGTGGACAAGGCTCTCGCATTAATTGATGAGATTAACCTGTAGCTTAGGTGTGACTCTGGACGCACCGAACGTGCCGCAGGTTTTCGGTGTACCCCCAGACTGACTTCTCGAAGGACGGCACACATGGACAATTGGGACGATCTGCGATTCCTCGTGGCGCTCGCGCGTACTGGCACGATGAAACTGGCTGCGCAGATGCTGGGCACCAATACGGCCACCGTGTCGCGCCGGATCGAACGCCTGTCCGAGACACTCGGAGAACCCGCCTTCGTCAAGACGCCCGAAGGCTGGAAGCCGTCGAAGGCGGTCGAAGGGCTGATCCAGGTAGCGCAGAGTTTTGACGGCCAGATCCGAACCGCCATGAGCGCGCGGGCCGATGGCGCGCCAGTCACCGTCAAACTGGGATGCGTGCCCTTCGTGGTGCGCAACCTGCTGATTCCGGGCATGGAGCAGCACGGCGACATGCTGGATGGCGTGTCGCTGGTGTTCTCTGACCGGATCATGAAGGACGGGCTGGGCGACAATGACATCGTCGTGCAGGTGGACCGTCCCGCCGCCGGTCGCATCATCACGCGCAAGATCGGCGCGCTGGAGATGCGGCTGTATCGCCCGCGCGTCCTCAAGGACGATCAGAACTGGGTCGGCTTTGGCGAGCAGCTGGACGACTATCCGCTGCAACGCTTCGGGTTCGATCATTTCGGACGGCCGCCCCGCATCCGGGTGGACAGCCTCGACGCGCTGGCCAGCGTGATGAAGAGCATGGGTATCGCCGGGCCGTTGCCGGACCTGATCGGTGCGGTCGATCCCGATCTGCAACCGCTGGAACCGGACGCCCGCGCGTTTACCGGGGAATTCTGGCTCCTGTTCCACGAAACGCGCCGCTCTGACCCGGCGATCCGCGCGACGGCGGACTTCGTGTTGCAGTGTTTCGAGGACGCCCAGGTGTTGGCACGCTCTGCCGCCGAGTGAGTGCATTTTTGCAACCTGCGTCTTGAGCGGATCGGCGTTGCCTTCCCGCTCTGGGTGAACCACCCTAAGAAAAAACACGAGAACGAGCAGGTTCACCCCATGACCAATACCCTTGACGGGCTGCAGTGCGGATTCCGCATTCTGCTGAGTTGTTTCCTTGCCTACACGGCGGTGGAATTCCTGATGATGACAGCCGGAGAGACGCCGCGCCTTGTCGTGACGCATCCCGGCCACCAATGGGCGGGCAAGATGCTGGCGGCCCTCATGATCCTGACCGCGCTGTGGATGGCCTTTGGCGTACATACGCGCGTGATGGCCCTGCTGGGCACCGCGCTTTTCGCAGGCATGGCGCTGCTGCTGCCGGGTTTGGAACGCCTCACCATGCATTCTGTCCTGAGCGTCGGGCTGTTCGCCACGCTGGCGCTGCCGCTGATCTGCGCGGGCGGCGGGCGGTTCAGCCTGCTGCGCGGCGGCTGGCGCGTACCTCTTTAAGTGTAACGATTATTCTTGACTCCAACCTGCCTGGCGGCCCTTCGGGGCCGCCCTTTTTGGTTCGGACTTAACTTTTGGCGCGCATGGTTGTCGCCGGAGGATTTGCCCATGAACCTGTACACCTGCGCGATTGATCTGAAGAGTGATTCCAAGGCCCTTGTCTTTGCCAAGGCGATGGAGGACTGGATGGGCCATCTGAAGGGGATCGGCGTCATCAACAATTGGCGGCTTATGCGCCGCAAGTTGAACCTCGCATCCGGCGGCTACCGCGATTTCCTGCTGGAGATCGAAGTTGACGACCTGTCGCAACTGGACCGCGCCTTCCGCACGCTGGGCAAGCACGATGACGACATCGACGCCAAGTACCGCGCGGTTCACGAGTTGATCGGACAGTCGGATTTCGCTTTGTACCGGCCTTTCCCCGACCCCGAACGGGCAGAACGCATGGCCCTGATCTAGATTGCTGGCAGGCCTGTGGTCACAAGGATGGCGGCAAGATGACATAGCGTGCGCCCGACGACCGCACCAAGACCTCTGATACAGCGCCGCAGCGGTAGGACGTTTCGCCGGCTGCACCGACGATCCGTTGGGGAGGCTCTGCCTCCCCAAACCCCTCCGAGGTATTTTTATCAAGATGAAGGACAGAGCGGTCCTTGGCCTTCATCTTGATCGAACTACCTTGGGGCCTTCATCTTGATCGAACTACCTTGGGGGGTCCGGGGGCAAAGCCCCCGGCGGGGGGCCGCCGCAGGAGGCCCAAACCCGGTGGAGACCAACCGCGTGTAAAAGCCA
>NZ_JBNAGB010000031.1:0-39232 GCF_049800975.1 Sagittula sp. S175 | reverse complement strand
ATCTCCTTCACGCCCAGCATCCTGCCGCGCTACCTGCGCAAGGCCAAATCGGTCGAGGAACTGCTGCCCTGGCTCTACCTCAAGGGGGTCTCCACCGGCGATTTCGGCGAGGCGCTGGCCGCCCTTCTGGGGCCGGACGCCAAGGGCCTGTCGGCCAAGACCGTCACCCGCCTGAAAGCCAACTGGTGGTCCGAATACGAGGCTTGGGAGAAGCGCGACCTCGGAACCCGGCGGTTCCTCTACATCTGGGCCGACGGTGTCTACTTCAAGCCGCGCATGGCCGAGGAAAAGCAATGCGTTCTGGTCATCGTCGGGGCGGATGAATACGGCCGGAAGGAACTGCTGGCCATGACCGACGGCTTCCGCGAGAGCACCCAGAGCTGGCGCGAGGTGCTGCTCGATCTCAAGCGGCGCGGCCTCACGCAGGATCCCAAGCTCGCGATCGGCGACGGTGCCCTCGGCTTCTGGACGGCCCTGCGCGAAGTCTTCCCCACGACGCAGGAGCAGCGGTGCTGGCTGCACAAGACCATGAACGTGCTGAACGCGCTGCCGAAATCGGCGCAGGCCAGGGCCAAAGGACACCTGCACGACATCTGGCAGGCCGGGACAAAGGCCGAAGCCAACGTCGCCTTCAACTTCTTCGTCGAAACCTACGGTGTGAAATGGGACAAGGCGGTGGCCAAGCTGGTCAAGGACCGGGACGCGCTGCTGACCCTCTACGACTATCCGGCCGAGCACTGGAAACATATCCGGACGTCAAATCCGATCGAGAGCACCTTCGCCACCGTCCGGCACCGCACCCGGCGAACCAAGGGCTGCCTGAGCCGAAAGACCGGGCTCGCCATGGCCTTCCGGCTGATGATGTCGGCGCAGAAGAAATGGCGGAGGCTCGACGGCCGGAACCGCCTGCCAGAGGTCATCAGCGGGGTTGAGTTCCGCGACGGCGTCCGCCACATTCAAGCTGCCGCCTGATCAAGCGTCACCAACTTTCGAGCATATCTCACCGTTACCTCGACAACATCTTCATCGAGCGCCTCTGGCGAAGCCTGAAACAAGAGGCCATCTACCTTGAGGAAATCACCGATGGCTTCCAGGCGCGGCGCGTCGTTAAGGACTGGATGGCCTTCTACAACACCAAGCGGCCCCATTCCGGGCTTGATCGGCGGACGCCAGGCGACGCATATTGGGCTTGCTTGGAAGAGCAAAAAGCAGCATGAAACCTAAACCCGATACACCTTGGAAACGCTGCAAACCTGTCCGAAATGATAGGACCACTTCAAACACAGATAGGGAAGGTTGGAATGGGGTTTGCGCAATCGATAAAGGTCTGCCTCTCTAAATACGTCGTCTTTTCAGGGCGGGCGACACGTTCGGAATACTGGTGGTTCGTGCTTTTCGTCATCTTGTGCAACATCGTGTTTTCGATCCTCGACAGGGCGATTTTCGGCACCAACCCCGAAACCGGCGAAGGCACGAGTATCTTTAACCCCCTATTTCAACTCGCAGTTTTCTTGCCGATGCTTGCTGCTGGATGGCGCCGACTGCACGACACCGGACGCCCGGGATGGTACCTTCTTCTACCAATGGCGCTGGGGTTTGCGACCATGATTGCGCTTCTGAGCGGTGTTGCGGTCTTCTCCGTACTGGAGGGCGGCGTAGACGATCCGGAGGTTCTGCGCGGCCCAGCAGCGTTCCTCGGAGTAACCGGGATGATCGTCGTCTGGGTGCTGCAATTGGTCCTGACGGTCATGATGATCTGGTGGCTGACCCGGCCGTCCGAGGAAGGGGCCAACGCCTACGGGCCAGCAGCAGCGTGAATGACGTGCCAGATTGACCTGTCGATGATGGAGGGGAAACTCAAATGAAGTGCAAGATATCCTTGGGACTGGCCTTGGCCGTCGGTGTTGCCACGCCTGTCCTGGCTGAGTGGACATTCGTAGCAGACCCAACCGCGAACGCGTTCATTCAATCCAATAATTCGACGCTGGAACTTCAATGTGACCGGATCCGTTTCGCGCCTGCAGGCTATGAAGACAGCGAGGACATCGCGGCCAAGCAGGGCCTGTCCATCCGCTTCATGAAGAACGGAACGACCGAAGTTGGTGCTTTCCAGGTCGGGCAAGACAACGCCAGCGTTCAGATCGTTGACAACTACCCGGTCGAGATCTCGTTCAATGATGCGCAGGATTACGGTTTCGTCCTGGATCAGTTGGCGGCAAATGCCTCGGTCAACCTTTCCATGATCGATCAGGACGTCACCTATGGGATCTTCGACCTGGCAGGGTCGAGCGCGGCTATCAAGTCGCTCAGGTCTGCCTGTGGTGGAGGGGCACAGCAGACCGCGAGCTACGAGGCTCCGGAGGGCGCGGTCTATTGTGGCGGCGGTGCCGTGAAACGCCAGATCGAATATGTGATCCTCGACACCCCGGATGGCGAATGGAATGCAGTGCTGACGGTGAACGGCGAGGTTACGCGTGCCATGACGGCCTACAGTTTCTTTGGCAATGCGGCAGCACCGAAGGGGTTCGTCGTCGCGCTCCTTGGCGAGGATCGATCGGAAACGCTCGTGTTCAGTGACGGTAGCAGGGACTGGCTGGAATATGGGGACTACCAGTATGAGAAGTGCAACTAATGCAGTGGCGTGACGTGAAACCACAATGGCGCGCAGCCGGAGCCTTGAGATTTCTCGGGGCCTTGGCCGCATCCTGGCTCGCTCTGATCACGCCGGCGTGGTCCGCCGATGTTTCGGAACTCCCCGCACAACTGCAGGAGAAAGTCGACGCCGCCCGCCAGGCTTGCGCCGAGTTCGACGATGGCGCCTTCAATCTCGAATGGGAGGCCGTTGATCGGGTCGATCTGGATGGCGACCTGTACCCCGACTGGGTGTTGAACGAGCGCGGATTCTCCTGCTCAACGGCAGCTTCTCTGTACTGCGGCACCGGTGGATGCGTGTCGCATTTTCTCGTCGAGGACGTCCTTCATTCCCTGTTGAACCAGGGATGGGGACTGGCGAGTCTTGGGCCGAACAGGGTACTTCTGGCGGATGTTCACGGCTCGCAATGCGGCGGTATCAACCCGACGCCATGTGTGGCGGCCAGCACATGGGACAGCGACGATAAGCATTGGCGCACGACGGGCGCGGAATGGGAGTGACCCACGTGGGAAGACCGATCGACCGCTCTGATGCGTTTTTCACTCCTCCGCGCGGCGCAGGACGGAGCGCACGGATATGAGCAAGCTGACGCTCATATCTATAGTGTTGCTGGGCCTGGGCCTTGCGCTATGGGCGGGATACTCGGCCCAGGGATCATATGTCGACGAGGACGGCATCCTGCAGGAGCCTTTCCACCTGCTGGCCCTGGGCTGGCTTTTCATCCTGACCGGGGGCGTTTCGCTGATGGCTGCGCTTGTTGCCAGGCTCATCAAGAACTGGAGGATCTCCAAATGAAGACCCAACTCATGCAAAGCGTTTCCTTCGCGGTTCGTTCCGTGCCGCTTGCGTCCAAAGCCACGCGCGCAAGCTCTCTGACCGCTTGCGGCATGTTGCTCAGCGTCGGCATGCTCGCCGGGTGCACGGACTCCGCGCCGAGTGTTGCAATCAGCGAACCGGATCCGGAGCTGGTTTTTGTGCGAGGCTACCGTTCAGCCGATGACGACTGCAAACTGACCGGCGAATCTGCCTTTACGGTGAACTTCCTCGATGATGCCGCCGACCTCGTCACATGCTCGACCGGCAGCGCCGCCGCGGTGACATTGGTGTCCGAAACTTCGGCCACCATGATCACGCAGACCAATAGCTACACCCTCTACTCCGTGCCGCGTCGTTGAGCCGGTTGCCTCTTCGCCGTCCCCGACCGTCTTGTAGCAGCATTGGCCATAGATGAGCCGCCGCAGATCAAACACCAGGCTGCCAGCGCCATTTCTTCAACGCATCGTCCTGCGAGACGACATCATGGCGCGCAAATCGGGCTACCCCTATGACCTTCCCTGGCTGGATCGCAAAGCGTTCGAGTTGAGGTTCACGACCCCTGTGACCATTCTGATCGGCGAAAACGGCACCGGGAAATCCACCCTTGTGGAGGCCGTCGCGGCGCTCAGTGGCTATGACGAGGCCGGAGGCGGCAAGGGCTATCGCCCGGTCGATCACGAACGCGCCGTGGACACAAGCGGCGCGGAGCTGGCCGAAGCGCTTCGGGCGAGCTGGCTGCCCAAGGTGACAAATGGCTGGTTCTTCAAGGCGGAAACCTTCTTCTCTGTGGCCCGGTACCTCGATGTAGCCGCCCTAGACAGTGGCAATGCGCCTCCGGACTTTCTGTCATGGAGTCATGGCGAGGGCTTCGTCAGGTTCTTCGAGGAACGCATGTCGCGGCAGGGCATCTACTTCCTTGACGAACCTGAAAGTGCACTCTCCCCGAAGCGGCAACTGGAGCTGCTGACAATTCTCGACCGCATTCAGAAGAGTGCGATCTCGCAGGTCATCATTGCCACCCATTCTCCGATCCTCATGGCCCTGCCGAACGCCCGATTGCTAGAAATCACGCGGCACGGTATCGCTGAAACGGCATTGGAGGAAACCCAGCACTTCAAACTCTTCAGGGCCTTCACCGCGTCGCCGACAGAGTTTGTCACCGACGCCCTTCAGGAGATCGAGGCATCTCGGGAAGAAATATCCGGCAACGGCACGCACGGGCCGTTCGATTGAAAAACAGAACGCCTTTCCATTGGGCACGGTGCCGCCGTTCAACAAACCTTGCTTGGACAGCTGCCATGAGGTTGAGTTGATCTTCGGTGCGTCACGAATGAACTCGCACCTCACGGGCGATCTCGCCAGTATGCGCATTCCGAACGCGTGCACCTGTATGGCGAGGGCAACGTCAGCGGTAGGTAGAGTTCAACTCGGATCCTGACTATTGTTCGTGCAAGCGATATCGCCCGGCCACATGAAACAGAGGAAAAGTATGGCTCGTTGGACATATTTGGCATTGCTCTTGATCGGAGCCATCGGCGACCCCGCAGAGTAACGCGCGAAAGTTGGTGATGCCCTGAGGGGCGGCATATCATGGCGGTGTTCAGACGCCGTCAATTCTCAGCCGAGAAAGGGATATGCCACATGTCGGAGACTACCATCAGCACGCTGCCCGATCCATCGGGGTTTTCGCCGGATCCGCTGACGGACCTCATCCGGGAGGGTGCGCGCAAGCTTATCGAACAAGCGGTTGAGGCCGAGCTGGCAACGCTCCTCGCCGCGTTCGCTGAGGAAAGGCTCGATGACGGCCGGGCCAGGCTGGTGCGGCACGGACATTTGCCGGAGCGCGAAATCCTGACCGGGATCGGTCCGGCCGCCGTGAAGGTGCCGCGGGTGCGGGATCGCAAGCCGGGAGCGGAGAGGATCTCCTTCACGCCCAGCATCCTGCCGCGCTACCTGCGCAAGGCCAAATCGGTCGAGGAACTGAGCTAATGGGATGAACTGCCTTCCCACCAAACGCTGCTATCGTGGCAGGCATAGGTGGAGAGAGGAGCATCTGATGGACATCAAGGTTCTGGGCATTGATTTGGGCAAGACCGTTTGCAGTCTTGCCGGACTGGATGAAGCGGGAGCGGTCGTGTTTCGCAAACGGCTCCAGCGGCATCGGCTGCTGGACTTTCTTGCCACGCTGCCGCCCTGCGTGGTTGCAATGGAAGCCTGCGGCGGGGCGCATCACATCGGACGCTTCTGCCTTCAGAAGGGGCATGAACCTCGGTTGATGTCGCCGCTCTATGTCCGCCCCTATGTGAAGGTTCACAAGAACGACGACCGGGATGCGGAAGCCATTGCCGAAGCCGCGACGCGGCCAACGATGTCCTTCGTTGCGATCAAATCGGAAGAACAGCTCGATCTTCAGGCGCTGCACCGTGCGCGAGAGCGCCTGGTGTCGCGTTGCCCTTTAATCTGAGACGGGACGGGGAGTGGGCAAAACCTGGGGGTATTTGTCTATGATGGTGATTTCACAGCAGAGGAATTGCCATGGATGTGCGGATCATCGTCGAGACAACTTTTGAGAACGGAACCACGAAGACGCGGCGTCTGGGACGCCTGTCTCGGCCATTTCGAAGTACTCAGCCCGAGGGCTTCGGACTGCTGCTCGAAGATGCGAAATCCGTGCTTTGGCAATTACAGCAAGCGATCCTCCTTGACCAGATCGAGGAGGTCTCTGAGGCGAGCAGGGTCTGTCCTGACTGCAACAAGGTCAGAACCATCCATGACTATCGATCGAGGGTTCTGGACACATTGTTCGGTCGGTTCCGTGTCAAGGTGCCACGCATTCGCCGCTGCGCCTGCAACGCCAAGTCGGAGGTCACCCTGGGTGGACCACTGTCGCCGCTGGCCCGATTCTTCCCGGACCGATCAACACCTGAATTACAGCGCCTTCAAGCCGAGCTTGGGGCGCGGCATTCGTTTCGAGAAGCTGCGCGTATCATGGAGATACTTCTGCCTTGCGCCAAGCAGGCGAATACTTCGGTACGCAATCGTCTCGGCAAGATCGCCAAGGAAATCGGCGATAGCGAGTATGCGGAACTGGTTGTCTCGTCAGCAGAAAAGAACGCAACTCCGATGACGGTCTTTCTGGACGGTGCACATATTCGATGTAGGCCGGAATACCAGAAGCGGCACCTTGATGTTGTGGTGGGTAAGATCGAGAGCGCGCAAATGTCCCGTCGTTTCGGGCTTGTACAGCAAGCGGCTCAATCTCCATCCAGGCAAGTACGGCAAGACCTTCAAGACACTGGCTGGGACGGCGAGAGCCCAGTTACCGTGATTTCGGATGGAGAACCGGCATTGCCCAATCTCGTGCGCTACGCCGTCGGCGGGCCAGTTCGCCATATCCTCGATTGGTGGCACATCTCGATGCGGGTCAAACATGTCGAGAACGCCGTAAGGGGGCTACTGCAGACCAAGAGTTTCTCTGGCATACCTGTGTTGTTCGAACGCCCCGCAGAGCGATTACGATGGTATCTTTGGCATGGTAAGGTTCGAGTGGGCACTACGAGCCTTCAGTGGCTGATGACCGATTGCGAGCGGCTTTGCAAAGATGACCCCGAAGTGCGCGACGCGGCTACGCGTGTACAAGCGCGCTGCCGGGAACTCTACACCTATCTGGCAAACAATATGGATAGCCTCACCGACTATGGGCGGCGATATCGCAATGGTCTGCCGATCTCCTCGTCCCGCGCAGAAAGTTGCGTGGATGACATCGGCAACACACGCATGGGAAAACGCCGACGCATGAGATGGTCACCCAAAGGCGCCCATCACGTTGCCATCGTGCGGGCCGCTGTTCTCGATGGAAGGTTGACCAGCACATATCACAGGGCCGCAGCCTGACCCCCAAGTTTTGCCCACTCCCTCACAATTCTGGGCTACGCGACAACGAATTTTCAACCGAAATGCGCCGCCTATGACGTTGCTCGGCGTAACCCGTCTGGCGATACCGGGGCTGTTATTTGAAATCGAAGCAACCGCAGCAGCCTAATCCAGTCAACACGACATGCAGCCATTCGGTCAACTGGACCGGATGGCTTTTTGCCGGCTTCCGCCACCGCATCCCAAGATCGCATATATCCGCGCAGCGACCACTAAAGACAGTTCCAAAAGACCGACCATCCCGCCCGACCTGCCTGTCCGGCCCAAAGTTACGGGCGTCAGACCCACCGGAAGAAGGCCCTTTAAGCGACCCAAGCAGCTGATGCTGCGACATGCTCACACCGTTGCAAACGCGCATTGTTAACGTTGGGGAAGACGTGTATTGCTTGGCCACCCTTCAATATACGATCTAAGGTTGCATATATTGAAGGGGATACGTCTGAACATTGGATGAGTGACGGTGACATGGCACAGGAAAAACCTACTCCGAACGCGCGTGACGAAGATTACCTCGCACCGGGCGACCGCCGAGATCCGGACTACGCTGATCGAGAACCAGCCTCTAATGTTCCCGTCACAGGTATCAGGTTGGGTGGTCTTATTGGCGGACCGGTCCTCGCGCTTCTGATCCTCGTTCTGCCAGCGCCTGAATCGATGCCGCTGGAGGCTTGGCGGCTGGTGGCAATGACTGCCTGGATGGTGGTCTGGTGGCTGACCGAAGCGTTGCCGATTCCGGCAACCGCGCTCCTGCCGATTATCCTTATGCCGCTTCTTGGCATCGCCGAGATCAAGCCGACGGCCGCCAATTACGCAAACCCCCTCATCTATCTCTTCCTGGGGGGCTTCCTGCTTGCGGCAGGCATGCAACGGGTTGGGCTGCACCGGCGTATCGCCCTGCGGATCGTAGCCAGTATCGGGGCATCGCCCGCCCGCATCATCCTGGGTTTCATGATTGCAACCGCATTCCTGTCGATGTGGATCTCCAACACGGCCACGACCGTAATGATGTACGCTGTCGGCCTGTCGGTGATCGACTTCGTAAGCCGGAAGACCGACGACGACGAGATGGTGCGTAACTTTGGCGTGGCTCTGATGCTGGCGATCGCATACGCGGCCTCCATCGGCGGCGTGGGGACGTTGATCGGGACACCGCCCAACGCGCTCCTGGCGAGTTTCCTTGAAAGCACCTATCAGATCGAGATCTCGTTTTTCCGCTGGATGTTGTTCGGTGTGCCCGTCGTTGTGGTGATGCTGCCCATCACCTGGTTCCTTCTTACGCGGTTGCTGTTTCCATCGCATAAAATCGCAATCGACGACCCGCGCGGTGTGGTCGAACGCGAATTATCAGCGCTTGGAGCCATGAGCCGTGGCGAGAAACTGGTGGGTGCGGTGTTCCTGGCCGCGGCGTTCAGCTGGATTTTCCGGTCGCTGATCGCAGATTTTACCGGCCTGCCGATTGACGACACGATTATCGCGTTGCTCGCGGCAATGATCCTTTTTGCGGTTCCGATCTCGGCTGCGCGCGGGGAATTCGCGCTCGATTGGGAAGCGGCGCGCAACGTGCCCTGGGGCGTGCTGTTGCTGTTCGGAGGCGGATTGGCCCTTGCCGGTGGTTTCGCGTCTTCCGGCCTCGCAGAATGGATCGGCAAAGCGGTTGGCGGCATCAAGATCAGTACCCTGCTTCTGGTTCTGATCATGACCATTGCCATAGTCTATTTGACCGAAATCACTTCGAACACCGCCTCGACCGCCACCTTCCTACCCATCTTGGGTGCGGTTGCGGTCGGTCTCAGTCTGGATCCGCGAATACTCACAATTCCAGTGGCGCTCGGTGCATCCATGGCCTTCATGATGCCCGTCGCGACGCCGCCCAACGCGATTGTTTTTTCCTACGAACGGATGAAGCTCGCGGACATGGTTCGCGCAGGCTTCCTGCTCAATATCGTCGCAATAGCTGTTACGTTTGGCGCGTTCGCCCTGATCGGTCGCTTGGTGTTCGGTCTCACATTCTGACGGACGGGGTTTGTCAGATACCAGATGCGACCGCTGTGCGAACAGAACCGCATTTTTATAAAATAGCTTCATGAGCCAATACTCTAGCTACGATTGCTTATCTTGCGCCACAGGAGGTCGCCAGCCAAACCCCAACCGAAAACTATTAGCGCATACATAAACCGACATTCCCCAAGTGGCCTACCGTCTGTCGTGAAGATCGCCTGATTTTGCCAGTTGAACAAGCGTTTTTCGTCCTGAACGGTGTCTGCGGTCGCGCAAACGCTTGCAGCTGGGTGGATGGGCCCCTGAACCCGCCGCGTCCTTGCCCGGTAGCGTCGGTTTTCAGCGCGGCGGACGAACCTGTCCTGCCGCTTTCGTTCAGTTTGGGTCCGGATCGCGGTCATGCGCATAGCGGTGGCGCTCGCAATCGACGGATGGCGGCGAGGATGGCGCGCACCATCGGGCCGGTGACGGCCACCTCGGCCAACTGGAAGGTGATGGCGCGGGCGTGGCGGACGACGCGGGCTCCGATCTTGATCAGCTTCAGCTGTAGGCTGGTCAGCGACCAGTGAGCCATTTCCTCGGGTAGTTCGATGCAGCGCAAGAAGGTGGCCAGGTTGTAGGCCAGCGCGTGCAATTGCAGCCGGACCTCGTTGTCGTGGAACCGACGGCATGACAGCCGGGTCCAGTGGAAGGCGTATTTGCCCTCTTTGATGTGCTGCTCGGCAGTGCCGCGCTGGTTATAGAAGCCCATCACCCAGTCCGGCTCCATCGGCAGGTTGGTAACGATGAAACCCACGCGGGGAAACAGCTCGCCCGGATGCCATTCGATCTTGGCAATGACCCGGCGCGGCCTGTCCCAGGATGCGGCCTGATACTGGAAGTCCTCGTAGAACCGCTTCACTTTGGTCTTTGAAGGCCGCCCCACGGGCCGGGTCAGCCGATGGGCGATGCAGCCTTCGATAACGGCGTTCTTCTTCATCCGGATGGCGTAGAAATAGCCTGTCTCTTCCAGTCGTTCATAGAGTGCCGGGATCGCATAGGCGGCGTCGGCCCGGAAGAAGCGGCCCCCAAGGTCGCGGCCAGCATAACGGGCGATGACAGGGTCGAGGACATCCCGCCAGCCGTCAGCGCTATGGACGTTGCCATTGCGCAGGGCGCAGCGTTCCAGCATGCCGAACTGGTTGAACAAGAAGTTCGGGTGGTAGCAGGTGCAGTCAAAATGCCCGTTCCAGGCGGCCCCTTCCTGATCGCCATGGGTGGGGCTGACCGAGCTGTCCATGTCCAGCACGATGAACTTCAGCCCGCTGCGGTCATGGAACCGGTCGATCCATTGCCCGTTCAGATCAGCCAGCGCCGCCCGGTTCGCAGGCGAGGCCAGCGTCTCGGTCTCAAACCGCCCCATCTGGGAAGCCGAAGCTGCTTGTGCATCGACAGCTCTGCCGCCGACAACCTGACGCATGACCGGATCGAGGGCCAGCCGATTGGCATCGTTGACATCCTCGTATCCAGCCAGCCGCCCGAACACCGATTGCCGGAACAAGCCGTCAAGCCGGTGGATGGTGTTCTTGCCACGGCGGTTGTCGCACAGCGCCGCTGAAACCAGATCGGAAAGCCCGAGCGCGTCATCCAACTCGCGCATCACCAGAAGGCCACCGTCGGAACTGATCCGCGCACCTCGAAATTCCAGCCGCACGCGAGGATCGAAATCTACCCGATCTGCCCGCTGCAAACTCGCACCCTCTGGGTGATCCATAGAACGCGCCCCTCGCAGCCTTCAACACCATGATTTATATCGAAAATACCATGGTCACGACAGCGAAATCAGCGGATTACTTGGGGAATGCGGGTTCAAGCCTCATGTGGGGCGTGGATAAGGCCGATGATGTAGAACAAAGCCCAAAATTGATGGCGTTTTTCAGTTCTGAAACGCCCGTAGAAGAAGGCAGAATTTATGGCGACATAGCAGCAGGCAACGCGCGCATCCTGTGGCAACCACCTGTCACACACCCCGGTGATCACCTGTCGCGGGCGGCTATCGGCCATTCGGTGGATTGGTTTGCGCAAACGCTGGACGGCGCCCGCCCGCTGCCTGCCGACAACCAAATCTGGTTTTACAAGGAATTTGCCACATTAATCGGCTTGGTAGGCTTCGTAGTGCTGATCATGGGCACGTTGAACGGGCTACTGTCCCTGCCCTGGTTGCGCGACCTGCAAGCCACACCCGTGGCTGCGGCGCATACGACGCGCGGTCCAAAGTGGTGGGGAATATTTCTGTTCAGCGCGCTGTTCCCGGTGGCGAACTATTATCCGCTTTTCACCCTTGCTGAATCGTTGTTTCCCGCCTCGGCATTACTCCCTCAGACCATCACGTCACAGGTTGCGTTTTGGGCCGTCATCAACGGTGCCGTCGCAGGGCTTGTCGGGCTCGTGATCCGCACGCAGCCAGTCGCCTTCCCAATCAAAGCCGCCCGGTCGCTGGTGCTTGCGGGGGTGGCGGTATTTGTGGCCTACCTTTCGGCTGTGATTGTCGATTTCTTCCTCAAGGTTGATTTTCGCTTCTGGTTCGTTGGTGTCAAATTGCTGACCGCTGAACGATTTGTGACAGCGCTGGTCTATCTCGTGCCCTTTACGATCTACTTCGTTCTGGCAATGCGCGCTTTGCATGGGGGGCTGTCTGTTGCGGGGCAAAGCCTGCGCGCAACCTACACCTTGAATGCGCTGGCGCTGATGGGTGGGTTTCTGGTGTTCTTGATCATGCAATACGCCGCGTTGTTTTCCAACGGCATACTGCTGACACCATCCGAGCCACTGAACACCATCGTCATGTTTCAGTTTGTGCCACTGCTGCTAACCGCGGCGATCATTAGCACGTTCCTCTACCAAAGAACCGCAAGCTATTTGCCCGGCGCCTTCGCAAACGCGCTGCTGGTCACATGGTTCGTGGTGGCGGGGCAAGCGACACAATACGCTGCTGGATAACGACTGGGGAGCCCGTCGCACAAGCTTTGCCGCGCGACGGGCTCAAATAATGTGCCTCAAGGCTATCGCCAGTATTTGTTCTCTGGCCAGTTCCGATGGCATGCCTCACTAGGTTCCTTGCACCATTCAGAGGCGCCTAGAAAAAGAGATTGAGATTCTTGGGAAAGACGCAGATCATTTTGACAATAATACGCAACTCTCTGCAACACCTGCAAGGAACTCGTTAATGGAATACTGGAATATTACTATCAAAGCGCCAACGGGAGAATTTGATGCGACACTGAAATTGGGGAATGACGGTGGTGTTCCGGTTGGAGAGATGGCTGGCAAAAATGGCAAAGGTCCAATGCAAGAGTTGGAAATTAGCGCAGCAGCCATTGCGTGGTCCACAAAGATTGAGCTTCCGATGCCGATGAAGTTGAAGTTTTTGGGAGCGCGCGACGGCGACACCATGTCTGGGACGGTCAAATTCGGTCTATTTGCTTCCGGGACATTTAACGCGTCTAGAGCCTGAATCACCCGCTGCATTCGGTAATGCAGCCAATGTGTTGAGGCTAGATTGGGTCCTTAGTCGGTTCGACCAAATTTGCGCATCAGCCCTGCGAGAGAGGCCAGAGAGGCGATCAGACTGCCGTAACAGATCACAACGACTTTCAGCCCGAATACCGGCACCAAAAGTCCGGCAATTACCACTGGCAAGCCGAATGCCAAGTAACTGATACAGAATAGCGCAGCGAAAGTTTCTCCTCTGACATCCTCCGGTACCAGTGGAATAATCGAGCGGATGAAACCGTAAAAGCAGGTGCCGAAACCCGCCCCCACAACGGCGAGCGCAATAAGGTAGAGCACTAGATTTTCGTAATGAATGCCAATCAAAGTGGCAAAGGTTCCCATTGATAGCGCTGCGGCGCCAAACAACGTGACCTCACGAGCAGAGTAGTTGCGTGCAATGAAACAAGCCAGCGCACCAACCCCGGCCAGCAATGCGACCACGAAGCCCTGGACAATCACATTTTGAATACCAAAAACCTGTGAGATGATGAGTGCGCCAAGCGACAGATACAGCCCCCCTGTGGCCCAGCCCGCGAATAGCGCCGGAGCGCCACGCCAGAACGTGCCCCTGACTTCGATCGGGAGGCCAACGCGAGGCTTCAGCGCCTGCAACAAGCCTTCATGCCGTGGCGATGTTTCGGGCAAGCCCCATGTGGCCAGCGCCAACACCAGGCTGGCCATTGCAATCCCAGTGAATATATCAAATTTTGGCTCGGTAAGGTGCTCCATCGCGAAGCCGGATACCAAGGCCCCCAGGGCCAGCCCGACGAGGGGGATGACTGAATTACAGATCGCCGCGATGCCCTTGAATTCAGGGGGTTCAAGATCCGTAATCGCAGCCGACAGCGTAGACAAAAGAAGGCCGCATGCTACGCCCTGTACTACACGAGCCAACAACAACGCAGGCACAGAACCTGACAGCTCGAATCCGGCGGCGGAAACAGCGAGTAGCACGAACCCTATCGACAGAATAGGGCGCCGCCCGACATGATCCGAGATTGATCCGGCCACTAACAGTGTCGCAAGAAGGGCAATTGCGTAAATTGCGAATATCTCCGACACGACCAAAGACGAAAAACCAAGTTGCTGCTGCAGTAGCGGATAAAAGGGGGACGGCGCGCTCGCGCTCGCCATCATCAGAGCGCTTCCAGTAAGCACGATTGCGAAACCAGCGCGCTCTCTAGCCTTGGGTGACATCACAATCGTAGTCATTTTGGAATGCAGTCCTTCATAAGGGTTCGAAGTTTATCGAACCTTTCTCTAGTTTCTTCCTGCGGAAGGTTCAAGTATATTCGAACCATGAGTATCTTACCCGACACTGTCAGCCCCGATCTTGCGCACCCGCAGGAACAGGAGCTGCAACTGACGCAAGTCTTGTTCGCACTCAGCGATCCGGGCCGGTTGGACATCGTGCGTCAGCTCCGCGACGGCCCGGTCGAAATGGCAAACTGCAATTTAATGGATCCGGAAGTGGCGAAATCCACCAAGTCGCACCTGTTCAAAGTGTTGCGCGAAGCAGGTGTGATCCGGAATATCCCCAAGGGGCGGGGTCGCCTGCTTTCGCTGCGAAGAGATGCGCTTGACCGTCGCTTTCCTGGTTTGCTGGAAGCAGTGCTGAACGCAAACTAAGGGCGTGCCGCATCGATTTGCGTATGCATTGCTTGTTTTTCTGGGCTGGATGTCAAAGCTGCTAACTGGTGTGCATGCTGGCTAGCGCCTTTCCCGCTCCGTTTCACAGCGCCGCTCACAGCCCTGTGATTAGAAAAAGCTACGCCACCCATAGACGACCGGTCTAATGAGACTATATCTGGGATCATGGAACAGAAAAACGACACCCGCTCACAGATATTGACCACAGGACGCCGCCTGACAGCCAAGCAGGGCTACACAGGTGTCGGCCTGAGTGCGCTCTTGAAAGAGGCCGGCGTTCCGAAGGGGTCGTTCTATCACTATTTCGCCTCCAAGGAAGCTTATGGCTGTGCGCTGTTGAATGATTTTATGACGGAGTATGGCACACGCCTGAACGCGTCGCTTGCGCATCCGGACATGGATTCACGGTCTCGGTTTCTGACCTATTTCGAAGAGTGGCGGAAAAAACAGATCAGCCCCAACCTCGAAGACCGGTGCTTGGTCGTCAAACTGTCCGCAGAGGTTGCTGACCTCTCGGAGAACATGAGCAATATCTTGCAGAAAAGTGTGTCCGAAATCGTCGCGCGCCTGACGGAGACCCTTGAACAGGGAACGAACGATGGCACGATCGCCGCGCTTGAAGACCCCCGCTCCACGGCAGAAATGATCTACCACATGTGGCTTGGAGCTAGCCTCGTCGCGAGCCTCTCGCACAGTGAAGCCCCGCTCAATTCCGCTATGAATGCCACAAAGGTGCTCGTTCCAGGACCATAACCCTAAAAATTTTGACACATCGATAGACGACCAGTCTATTCGCGAAAGGAAGCTCATGAAAATCTTCTACACAACCACTGCAACGGCAACCGGAGGACGCTCGGGCACCGCCGCGCTCAACGACGGCAGCTTTTCAGTCCAGATGGTCCGCCCGGACAGCCGCGAGGCGGGGGTGAACCCCGAGCAGTTGTTCGCGCTTGGCTATGCGGCCTGTTTTGATAGCGCGATGGAAATGACCGCAAAACAACTCAAACTGGATGCCAAAGTGGCATCAACGTCGGTTGAGGTGGGCATCGGCCAACGCCCCGAGGGCGGATACGGACTTGATCTCGACATTACCGCACATCTGCCGGGGGGAGTGGGCAAAACCTGGGGGTGTCTGTGTATGCTGGTGGTTCATTAAGAGGGGAACTGCCATGGAAGTGCGGATTATTGTCGAGACAACATTTGAGAACGGAACCACAAAGCGGCATCGTGTCGGCTATCTATCCCGCCCGTTTCGGCGGACGCAGCCTGAGGGGTTCGGGTTGTTGCTCGAAGATGCGAAGATCATCCTGCGGCAATTGCAGAATGCGATCCTGCGCGACCAGATTGAGGAAATTTCCGCAGCCAGCAGGATCTGTCCTGACTGCGACAAGGTCCGCGCCATACATGATTATCGGTCGCGGGTGCTCGACACACTTTTCGGCAGGTTCAAGGTCAAAGCGCCGCGCATTCGCTGTTGCGCCTGCAATGCTAAATCCGATGTTGTCTTAGGCGGACCGCTTTCGCCGCTCGCTCGCTTTTTTCCGGACCGCTCGACCCCGGAACTGCAACGCCTTCAGGCTGAACTCGGGGCACGATATTCTTTCCGGGAAGCGGCACGAATCTTGGAAACCTTTGTGCCTTGCGCGAAGCAGGTGAATACATCGGTGCGCAACCGTCTTGGCAAAGTCGCAAGGAACATCGACGCCATCGAGCAAACTGAGCCGGTGGTTGCGGCGGCCGTCGAAGAACCGCCTGCGTTGACGGTTTTCTTGGACGGCGCGCATATCCGATGCAGACCGGAATACCAGAAACGACACCTCGATGTTGTGGTGGGCAAGATCGAAAGCCACGACAAGTGCCGCCGCTTCGGCCTTGTTCAACAGGCGGTGCTGTCACCTGCCAGCCAGCTTCGCCAGGACTTGAGGGCTCTCGGTTGGGATCGCGGAAAAACCGTCACGGTGATCTCGGACGGGGAACCCGCCCTGCCAAACCTCGTGCGCGGCGCAGTCGGTGGAAAGGTCCGCCACATCCTCGATTGGTGGCACATTTCGATGCGTATTCAGCACATCGAGAACGCGGTGAAGGGCCTGCTGCAGGCCAGGGGCTTCTCCGGTATTCCAGTGCTGTTCAAACGTCCGGCCGAAGCGCTGCGATGGTACCTGTGGCATGGAAAAGTCCTGACTGCCACGACCAATCTGCAATGGTTGATGGTCGATTGCGCCCGGCTGGGTACAGATGACCGCGTGGCAATTGAAGCCGTCCGACGGGTGCAAGCCCGGTGCCGGGATCTCTATTCCTACCTTGCGAACAACATGGACAATCTGACCGACTATGGTCGGCGGCACCGTGCGGGGCTTCCGATCTCTTCATCCCGGGCTGAGGGCTGCTGTCGCGTTGCCCTTTAATCTGAGACGGGACGCGTTTGGCGGCAATTTTTGCCCTTAATTGTGAGATGAGGCTGTCATGGGGCCGGCGCTTTTCGCGCGCCTTTGCGCGATGTGATCAACCGCGGCAAGCAATCGAGGCTCCTTCTCGAAGGCGCGCAAGAGAGCAACCCTTGCATAGTCGTCGATGCTTTTGCTGACGATGGCTGCCTTAGCCAAGGGATGAGATCGAGCGGCGGCGATTGCGGCGAGGCAGAACAGCCTAACTTCCGATCTCGGGTTCTGGACAGCGAACGACGGATCCCCGCGGAAGGTTTTGAGTGACATGGCAAAGGTGACTGCTCGCATTGCGCGCCGAAGTTGCTTGGGGCCGCGCGATCGCGCGGCGTACTCAAGCATCCCTGCCCCGCGGCGCGCTCGGAATATCAGTTTTCCGGATATTTGTTCCTCACGGGGTTTGCCAAGGGTCTGCACAAGTCTCGTCCCGCAAACTTGGCAGTCAAATGCCCAGGCCCGCCTCCAATGCCTGAGCGAAAGACCCTCTCTGGAGCATTGCACGCAATGCTGGAATGGCATCTGAGCCGTCAGCGAGGCTTCTCGTGGGGTCATTGCCGGAAAGGTCAACGATCGCACAACATCTGGGTCGACTCGTGCGGCGTTGGCAATCCTCTCCGCCGTGGCCGCGTCGACACTGAAGTCCAAGGCGGTGCCATGCGCGGTATCAATTTTGATATGAGCCAACAGTTCCGCGTCATCGCAGTAGTTGGCCGCCGCCAGCCGAGATAACCAACCTGACAACAACTCGTCTGGCAGCGGCGCGACAGTTTTCGGCAGCGGGTGCGGCTTCACACCCCGGACTTCTCGAGTCGCCGATAGGCGTTCGCATGGCGCGACCAAACCGGCGTCCATTTTGCGATCGCGTCATCAGTAATGCATTCATCACCTGTGACAATGGCGTCGATGGAAAGATCCTTGATCAGGGCGAAGATGCGCGAGGTCACCCCACCGGTCAGCGCAAGTATCTGCTTGAGTGCCTTGACCTTCAGATTGGATTTCTTCTCGAGGGGCATTGCCGCGATGAGTGTCTGGATCATGTCCGAGAACTCGGCATCGTCGCGCCAGTTTGGCAGGTGATGTTCGTCCAGCCGCCTGGCAAGCTGGATATCACCACGGATGGCATCAACGGCCTCGCTGACCCCGAGGCAGACCAGCGACACCTCGAGTTCATTGCTAAGATACCGCAGAACATTGAGAAAGCGGCGCTGTTCGCGGTGGGTCCCGGCCAAGAGGTTGTGGACCTCGTCGATCATGATCATCCGAAGGCCAAGGTCGCGCAGGAGCGCGATGACGCGGACTTCGAGGGAAGCCACATTTTGAGCGCGGGCGCTCAGTGCCGTCGCCGGGGCGCCGACGGCGGCCAAGATGTGCAGGTAGAACCGCCGTTCGTCTGGTGCGGGCGGCGCTTGCAACAGCAGCAGCGGTGTGCGGGTGATGCCTGACGCCGGATCGTATTCTGGTGCGTATTTGCGCGACAGGTTTCGGGCGATCATCGTCTTGCCGATCCCGGAGGCACCATGCACAAGAAGCCCAGGCATACGGGTTTGCCGTGGCGCTTCGATCAGACCCTGCAAGCGGTCCAACACCTGTTCGGCCCGCGGAAAGCCGATCCAGATATCCGATTGAATGAGGGCGATCCGACCGTCTTCCTCGGTTGTCCTTGCCCTCAATTCACCATCTCTCCACCTTGAACAATGGGCGCGATGTATCACCCGTGTCGATCGGGCGCAGCCCTTCGGTTGTCGAGACAGCCGAGTTGGCGCCCTCCAATGTCCCTTTTCTTTCACGGGATCGGCGTTCGGCCTTCGTCAGGCCCCGGCTTTCAGTCTCAATCTGGCGTTGCTGTCGGATCAGCTCAGCCAAGACCAGCTCATTGGACCCGGACTTGCCAAGGGCACGGGCCTTCCTCATGGCTTCGCGATATTCCCAGAGGGACACAGGCGGAATTTCAAGGTTTCTGTACCGCGCCTCAACATATCGGCCATCTTCCAGTTCAACCCAGATCATTGAGATATCGCGAGGATCGTAGCGAACAACCACCTTTCCATCGCCGCGCCCAATGTGGCCTGCAAGGGCATCGGACCAGTACCGTATCTGGAACAGATGGATGCCGTCACGCCTGACTTTGCGCAGTTCGCTGGGCAGGAAGCTCACCTGAAAGGCTTCCATCTCGAAGGGGATGTCGCCCGTCATTTGCTCTGAGAACGCTTCCCATTTGGCAACGGGCGTACAGCCAATGCTTGAATGAATGCTGTTGTTGTAACGGCAGATTTCGAGAGCAAACCAATGATCGAATTCGCTCAGGGTCATCGTGGCCTGGCCTTCGGTGTCATAGTCGCCCTTGGCCGCGATTGAGGCTTGCGTTGTTCCCGGCAACAGGTGAACGGCCCCCATCATCGTCCCGATCAACCGCTCGATGTGACCCCCGAAGTGAGGACTTCCCGGCGGCCGATAGATCAGATCGATCCCCCATTCCGCACATGCCGACCGAAAGGCCCGCGACCGGAAATCGCGGCCATTGTCGACATGGATGCTCTGCGGTTTGCCTTGTGCGGGCCAAGGAATATTGCACGCCAATTCCGCCAGAAATTCCACCTTGGGGGCTACCGCCTGTGTCAGGCAAAGCGCCACTGACAGACGCGAAGGTGCCTCGAGAGAGGTGTAATATCCCGTTACCAACCGCGTTGCGACGTCGATCGCCAGCGTGACCCACGGTCGGCCAATTGGTTGGCGCTCAAAACTGTCAACGAGAATGATGTCGGCAGGTGTATGGTCGATTTGCACGACCTCCAGTGGCTGACTGGCCTTGTTCTCGCCTGTGACGGCCGCAAATTTTTGGCGGGCGGCCTTTGCCCCCTCTCGTGCCTTTGCAACTTCGCGGGCATCCATTGCATCCAGACGACGCTGAACCGTCCGCCGTGTCGGCGGTTGCAAGCCCTGCTGCCAGCACGCGCTGCGGATCTCGGTCACGACGCGCGAGAGGCTCGAACGCTCCCGGCGCAAGAAATATCGGCGAAGATGCTCTTCGATCACCGCCTCAACTTTGCCGGATATCAAAGTTGTACCAGTCGGGCGGCCCCGTTTCCGCGGTGCCAGAGCGCTCGTGCGCCCACCGTCTTCAGCCAGCCGCTTTATCCAACGCCAGACCGTCGCCCTGCTGACGCCGAGTTCCCAAACGGCATCATTGATGCCGCTTTCCAGACTGCCAGTGCCTTTTAGATATGCCCGAACAAGCGGGCGCAGCACCGCAGCCCTACGCGCCTCTTCGGCACCAACGGTAACCGAGTCTTCGCCATCATTTTCCATCGATATTTGCCGCACAAGTCTGTGAACCCTGTCTCAGGTTTAAGGGCAAGAATATCGGAATTAAAGGCAAAATCGCATATTTAAGGGCAAAGGATAGCCGTTGATTTCGTTGGACTTCTCATCTCACAATTCTGGGCTACGCGACAGGATCGCTATCAGCTGTTTCAGCAATTGGCGGAAGGGCGGTCGACGCCGTTCGAAAAGAGAAGAAGTTCCGCGATTATCTATTGGAAACGCGTCGCTCAGGTTGCGCCAGCTTGGGGCGGACTGGTCACATCATTCAGCGATGCCGTCCTGCCTCGGCCCAAAGCTGGGCCTTGCTCTACCACCGCTGGCCCGAATTTGGCGGATCTCGTTGAAGCGACCGCGCGGCTCCATCAGACGCGGCAAGCGCTTTGAGGGTCCGAGGCGGGTTTCAGACGCGTGCCGCCAACCCAGCGTCATTCAGCTGTTCAGCGTCTGGCAGGTCGCGCAAGCTCTCCAGCCCGAAAGCTGCGAGGAACGCGTCTGTGGTCACGAAGGTATAGGGGGCACCACGACGCGGCGCGCGCGGCCCAGTTCCAATCAGACCGTATGCATGCAGCCGCCCGATCAGGTCCCGGCTGATCTCTTTGCCGAAGATGTCCTTGAGCGCATCGCGGGTGATCGGCTGGTGGTAGGCGATGGCCGCTAAAATCGCGACGTCGAACTCGTTCAGGTCCAGCAACTGGTCCCCGACATCCGCTGCGGCGCGGATCGCAGGCGCGTAAGCGGGCCGCGTCCGGAACATCCACCCCCCTGCGACCATGGCAATCTCGAACGCCCGCCCCTCCAGATCGGCGGCCAGATCCTCGACCAGCAGATCAACCGAAGTCCCCTGCCCCACTATGCGCGCCAGATCCTCGCGCGGTACAGGCGAGGCAGAGGCAAACAGCACCGCCTCGATCCGGCGCATCCATTCGCGCCAGCGCAACTCCGGCGGCAGGTCGGATAGTTCGCGGTCAAGCTCGGTGTCGAGTCCATCCTTGACCATCGCTTAGACTCCGTAGAGCCGGAAGGTGTCGCGGCCAGTCAGTTCGCGCACCGCCCCGAGGTCAACCAGCCGGTCGCAGAGACGCCGCGCGGCGCGGTCCGGCAAGGGCAGGGCACCGGGTGCCACCGCATCGCGGGTCAGGAACATGTCGACGGCGTCGCCTGCCCCCTTTGCCCGAAGCTTTGGTGCGACCGCTTTGAGATGCGCCGTCCGCCGCGCGAGGTCTGCGGCGAGACGCACCGCCTCGCGGGTCGATGAGATGAGCGCGCGATGACAGGCCAGGCGCAAATCGTCACCCCGCTTGCGCAGGTCTGTGCGTTTCAAACCCGCGGCCAGCAGCGGCACGACATGATCCCAACCAAGCGCCTGGGCGAGGGCGGAGTCCGCGAGGATCAACGCCGGGACTTCGGCACGGGGTGCCTCCGTCAGGACAGCATCCAGCACCAGTGCTGCTCGTTTGACCGGCGCCCCCTCCCCCGCATCGAGCCACGTCGCGATCTGGCCCGGCTCGAAGGCCGGCAAGGCTCGGCCCAGAGCCTTGACCGACACCGGTCGTTCAGCGGCGCGACGCCAAGAAAGATATGTCTCCCCTGCCGGGCCAGGTAGATCGCCAGGGCGCAGAAGATGAATCGCGTCGCGCAGCTCTGGGGCTCTTTCCAGACGACCAGAAAACCCGACACATGCCTCGGCCGCTCGCAGCGCCAGCCGATCCCGCAACAAGGCTTTGGGGACCTCTTCGCGTCCCAACACAAGATGCAGGTGGTTCAGCGCCGCGCCCGACAAAAACGCCACATCTTCAAAGGCTTCAGGACGTGCCGAGGTGATCCATGCGGGCATCCGGGGTAGAGTGTCTGTGTCGATGGAGTGATCCGGTCGGGCAAATGTCATTACTGAAGGCTATATCGGCGCGGCGCTTTGAACCAGAAAATTCTACAGTAACCGCCTCTCTATGTGCAAACCTGTTGTGTCCAATAACCTTGTGTTATCGGACTTAAAAATGATATGCTCGAAAACATGGGCAGTCTCACAAATAACAGTACCAAAATCGAGGGCTCCGGCGCCTCAGAGGACGAGATTTCGCGTTCAGCGTCCGATGACGCGCCGAACAGTGACGAGCGCGACGAGAGAACCTCTCGGGACGGAGCCTCAATCGCTCTGCCCGCCCATATGGCCGGCTCCGGCTCGCTCGACCGGTTGATCGACACCGCCCGCGACTACGCCGAGGCCTCGACGGCTGGGAACACGAACAAGGCCTACGCGGCTGACTGGAAACACTTCACCCGCTGGTGCCGGCTGAAAGGCACGGAACCTCTGCCTCCCTCGTCCGAGATGGTTGGACTATATGTGGCTGATCTGGCTGCGCCAGCCGGGAAGGCCCCTGCCCTTTCGGTCTCCACGATTGAGCGTCGTCTCTCGGGGCTTGCTTGGAACTACAGGCAGCGCGGGTTTGCTCTTGATCGCAAGGACCGGCACATCGCCACCGTTTTGGCCGGGATCAAACGCAAGCATGCGCGCCCGCCGGTTCAGAAGGAAGCGATCCTGCCTGAGGACATCCAAGCCATGGTGGCCACCTTGCCCTACGATCTCCGCGGGCTCCGAGACCGGGCGATCTTGCTTTTGGGCTATGCAGGCGGCCTGCGCCGGTCGGAGGTGGTCTGCCTTGATGTGCATAAAGACGATACTGCGGACTCCGGCGGTTGGATCGAGATCTTCGAAGGCGGCGCTCTGCTGACGCTAAACGCCAAGACCGGGTGGCGTGAGGTCGAGGTCGGGCGTGGCTCAAGCGACCGGACCTGTCCTGTCCACGCACTTGAGCAATGGCTGTACTTCGCAAGGATCGACTTCGGGCCGGTTTTCGTGCGTACGTCGCGGGACGGCAAGCGCGCCCTTGAGACACGACTTTCCGACAAGCACGTCGCCCGGCTGATCAAGGCGACCGTTCTGAAAAGTGGCATCAGATCCGATCTGCCGGAAGCCAAACGCTTGGCAATGTTCTCCGGCCATTCCTTACGTGCCGGGCTCGCCTCGTCGGCAGAGGTTGATGAGCGCTATGTACAGAAGCAGCTCGGCCATGCCTCGGCCGAGATGACCCGGCGCTACCAGCGCAGGCGCGACAGGTTCCGGGTGAACCTGACCAAAGCGGCAGGGCTGTGAAGCTCAGAAAACTTGACGCGTTGGTGAAGCGCTAAGGTGAAATTCCAGCGCTTCACGTTTCAGCTTACTGCTTCAATTGAAATCGGGAACTAAACGCGACAATCAGACGCCTCTTCGAGCCCCTCCGCATCCACTAGAGGGTCGTCAAAAATATCATACTGCGTGGAAACTTGAGGCTTCATATGTGCAAAATACGGCACTTTTGCATTTTACCCAAGTGTTTTGTCAGAGTGCGCCTGCATACCTTATATAGCACGCGCGCTCGGTGGTCTGCGAGATTTCTCTGATCGCGCTCAGCGTATGGAATCCAAGGGGTTTTTGATGAGCAGCACCACAGAGAGAGCGGTTGCATTCGTTTACAAACGGTCGTTTAGTAATAGTATACGAAACTGCAAAAAGACTGTTTTGATGCCCCTGATCGGTTATGCCCGAGTTGTCTAATCGCGGACTGTGGGTCAAGCACTTCTTCTCTTGAACGTCGCCATAAGAGCGGCGTTTTTTGTTTTCTAGGCAACTGAACTTCTGTGGCGTGTCCGCCTGTCCGGGGTCAGGGTTGTCTTCGCAGTCGGGTATATGCCGCTGCATCATGAGCTCCGAAAACGGCTCCCGCAATGTTTCGAAACGCAGTGCTCCCGGGTGGGGCTGCAGCGAGCGTAACGCGGTGAGCCGGCTCGGCGTCCCGGCGGACGCGCCACTGCCGTCCAGCAGTGGATCTTGGTTATTCGTTACGCAGCAACACCATCTGCCTCAAAAGGCTTGCCGGTGCGCAACATCGCAAAGAGCGTCACGGCGAGTTTTCGTGCCACCGCGACGTTCGCGCGTTTGAAGCCGACCTTTTCCCGCAGGGCTGTGCCCCATCGTTTCAGGGCGCTGTCGGTCTTTGCGCGGGTCAGGATGTGGGCGGCGGCTTCGTATAGATATGACCGCAACAGCTTGTCGCCGTGACGCGAAATCCTGCCCTGCATGTTAATCTCGCCCGATTGATATCGGCGCGGTGTTAGGCCGATCCAGGCCGCTGCCGTGCGCCCTGATGGAAAGGACGTGGTGTCTCCGATCGCAGCTACGAAGCCGAGCGCGTTCAAATGGCCGACCCCCGGGACAGTCATCAGCAGCTGACACCGCTCATCTGCCCGAACCTCAGCCCGGATCGAGCTTTCGTGTCGGGCGACCTGTTTGCGCGCAGCGCGCCAGGCATCAAGCAGCGGCATCACAACGGGAACAAGACCAGGCTGTTCAGAAAGGTGCTGTTCGACCCGACGCTCAAAAGCGCGCGCACCTCCCGAACCGGGACCCGCGGCCATGTTGAAGCCAAACAATCGCAGGGCACTGCGGATGGCATTGCCCAGATCGATGACCGTCCGCACCAGCGTCGCACGGGCCCGGAGCAATGCCCGTCTGCGCAGATCGCACCATGGCTTCACACGCACGTCGCGGAACAAACCAGTTCTCAGCAGATGCGCGAGCCCTTCGGCGTCGTTTGCATCGGTCTTGTTGACCGTCACCGAAAGCGCGGCGTGCGCTTGGCGTGCATCCATGCAAGCGACGTCAAAACCCAGATCGGTCAGGCCATGGTAGAGCCACGAACTCCAGCTACCCGTCTCAAGGCCAACTTTCTCAAGCTGTTTGGCGTAGGGGTGCAGCACTGTCGCAATGTCGTTCGGGGTGGTCGGCACTTTTCCGCGCCAGACGCACTTTCCAGACACATCAACGATATGAACCTGCGTCTCTTTCTTGGACACATCAAGGGCGGCAAACATGGGCATAGGGGTATCTCCTTCAAGGCTTCTATCCCTGCAGCTTGCACCATCCATCCGATCAGCGCCGCCGCGATTACCTCATGTCTCGACCGAAGATCAGACCCCCCTGCCCCAGTCGCAGGCCCTGAAATCCGCAGGCTGCGCCGAAATCCATGAAGAACAGGCCTCGGGCGGCAATCGTGCGCGGCCGGTGCTTGCGCGGGTGTTGGAGCGCATCGGCAAGGGCGACACGCTGGTGGTCGTGCGGATTGACCGCCTCGCGCGATCCCTGTCGCATCTGCTGGAGGTGATCGAGCGGCTGGAGGCCAAGGGTGCGTTCTTTCGTTCCATTCAGGACCCGATCGACACCGGGTCCCCGCAAGGCAAGTTCACGCTGCAGGTTCTGGGCGCCGCGGCCGAGTTCGAGCGGGCGCTGATCCGGGAACGTACCAAGGCGGGGCTGGCGAGCGCCCGTACCAAGGGCCGGGTCGGCGGGAACCCTGGACTGCGGGCCAAAGACCCTGCTGCTCTTCGCAAAGTGCGGCTGGCGCGACAAGACGGCTACATGGAGCGTCTGAACGAGACGGCACAAGATTGGGTGCCCCATGTGCGCCGGTTGCGACCCGACTTGGCCTGGGAAGACGTGGTGCGCATCATCAACGGCCCATTGCCCGAGGCGCGTCGCTGGACCCAAAGCCGTCTCTTGCGCGCTGTGAATGCCTATGTCCGCGACGGCTTCCTGCCGGCCGAGGTGCTGGCCCGCGCCGGGCGCCGCGAAACCGACGACCGTCTGCCCGCCATCGTCGCCGGCATCAAGGGCGCGGACCCCGACATCACGCTTCAGGCGATCTGTACCCGGCTGGAAGCGATGCGCGAACGCACACCACGCGGGCGGACAAGCTGGCAGCCTTCTTCGGTCAAGATGCTACTGGAGCGGGCTGAGAGGCTGGGGCTGCTCGATTGAGATTCCCGAGAATCGCCCATCCGATTCTGCCGACCGAACTCTGTACGCACTCACAATACATCTTGTGGTCACTACGTAGTTGGCAACGAGGTGTTGAAGTAGAGCGAGAGCGCAGTCGCCCAAGACGCTGATTTTTAACAGTTTACCGTCGACAGAAATCGGTGCCTTCAACGCCCCCAGGCCGCTCAACGGTTTGGTCTGGATTTATCCACAATATCTGTTAAGCTTTGCAAAACAATAAAGACTTGAGGGCAGTGATGAACGGGATACGGGCCTCCCAGAGATTTGAAGTCATGTCCAAGCGGCTTGGTAGTCGGTTGCGTGAACATGCGCAGGAAACCTTCCCACCGGACGCTCAGAAGGGCCTCCGACGCTTCGCCATGCGGGAAGCGGCTGAACTGCTTCGCATTAATCAGAATACCTTTCGCCATCATGTGTCAAACCTCGAAGGCTTTCCCGAAGGTGTCCTGGAGGGCGGCAACCGCCGTAGCTTCTCTGCAGAGGAGATGGTCGAGGCACAACGCGTACTTCTCGAGACTGGAAGGATCAAGCCAGAAGAACACCCGCACAGAAGACCGGGAGAGGCTTGTCAGGTCTTGACGATCTTCAACCTGAAGGGTGGTTCGGCAAAGACGTCATCTGTTGCCCATGTAGGACAACTACTGGGTCTGCGCGGCTACCGGGTCTTGCTGATCGACCTAGACAGCCAGGCAAGTCTGACAAACCTGTTCGGGGTTACTCCCGAGCTCGATCCGGATATGCCGACTTCATACGATCTTATCCGATCGGACGATCCATTGCCCGCAGCAGATATCATTCGCAAAACGAACTTCCCGACTGTGGATCTGATTCCAGCATCCATGGACATCATGGAGTACGAGTTCGAGGTCGCCTTGAGCTTCAGGCACGGCGCCACCACGTTCCATAGCCGCATCCGGGAAGCGCTTGAGCCCGTCCTCAACCGATATGATGTGGTGATATTTGACACCCCACCGCAGCTGAACTTCTCTGTGATCTCTGCACTCTTTGCATCAACTGGGGTCCTGATCCCGCTCAACGCGTCGATGCTCGATGTCATGTCGCTGGCGAGCTTTCTGGGCATGGCGAGCAACCTGATGGGCGTCGTCGAGGCACACGCCCCGGAACATGGACTGAACTTCGTGCGCGTTCTGATCACCCGCTACGAAAATACGGATGGTCCGCAGGTGCAGATCTCGTCTCTGCTTCGGACAGTCCTCGGGGATGCCGTGCTGTCTGCCGAGTTCCTGAAATCAACAGCCGTGGGTGATGCTGCGAACACCCAGCAGAGCATCTTCGAGGTCGAACCTCGCGACGTGAATCGCAGAACTTACGAGCGCGCGATCGAGTCCGTCTCGCGCGTGACCGACGAAGTCGAACGCGAAATCCTGAAAGCATGGGGGCGTAGCCATGGCGCGTAAGGTCTTCGGGGACTCACTCAAGAACGCGATGGGCAAAACGCCGCCTTCGGACGAGGATCTGGATGTGAAGCGAACGAGCCCAACTGTAGCTCGCGCACAAGCATCCGTGCTCGAAGAAGATAAACACGCCACGCGGCTGATCGACCCGACCGCCATACGGATGTCCGCGGTCATGGACCGCATCGATCCAAGCGATGGTCTGGATGAGCTTGTCTCGTCGATCCGCGAGCACGGTCAAAAGGTTCCAGTGCTGGTTCGCCGAACCCAGGACGGTGCGCTTGAGATCGTCTATGGACGCCGTCGGCTTCTCGCTTGTCGCCAACTTGGTCAGAAAGTGCGCGCCACGGTCATGGAGATGACCGACGAGGAAGCTCTCATTGCCCAAGGCGTGGAGAATAATGCGCGTCAAGACCCATCGTTCATCGAAAGGGCTCTGTTTGTCGCCGGGATCATTCGAGAACTTGGGAAAACCGACGAAACGCGCAAGAACGCTCAAACGATCGCGTATCGGGCACTTCAGATCGATGAATCGCTCGTCTCGCGGATGAACCGTATCGCTACGGGCATCCCGATGGAACTGATCCAGGCTATCGGACCTGCACACGGCGTTGGTCGACGGGTTTGGGAAAAGCTTTTCAGGCTGTGCGAGAAAGACGTCGCGAGAGCCCGAGAAGTTGCCGGCAAAATCCCTCGCAACGTACCGGGCCCCGACCGTCTCGAAGCGGCGGTTACCTTGCTGACAGCCACCAAACCGTCGACGCAGAAGACACATCCCAGTGAGCGCGTGAAGATCGGCCGAAAGGGCAACCGCATCACCATCGATGTGGACGCTGATCTTGTCCCTCGTGTTGAGGAGGCAGTCCGGAAACTGGTCATGGAGCTTCTTGACCGCGGTCAAGACGGGCCAAAGTGACGACCCCGTGTCTTGACCGCGGTCAAGAAAGCAACGAGCAGAAACGAAAGGAGGACCGGCTAGAAAAAGAAAGACCCCCCGAAAGCGATGCTTCCGAAGGGCCTCAATCAGTCTCGACACCTGATTGATACCCCCAAAACGAATCGATTTCAACACCGCTCGCGGTGAACGGGGATGCTTTTTCTTCCGAAACACCATGAGACATGCAACTGAAACAACAACCGCCCTGGCGGAACGGATATCTCTGCCCTGCCCTAACCCCTATGAGCTTCTGGGCCCAGTTCGCGTACTGAGGAAGGAGCTCGGTCTCACAGCCAATGACCTCGCCGTTCTGACCGCGCTCATTAGCTTCCTACCCCGCAAAGAACGTGAGATTCAGGACAGCCAGCGACTTACGCTCACTGTCGTGTTCCCATCGAACGCTTCTCTGTCAGAGCGCGCCAATGGACTCGATGAGAGAACACTTCGACGCAGCCTGGGACGCCTCTCAGCTGCTGAACTGATCGAACGCAAGAACTCAGCAAATGGCAAACGCTTTCCGCTGCGGTATGGAGGCGTTATCAGAGATGCCTTCGGCATCGACCTGATGCCCTTGATCCAGAGGTACGGATCGCTCTCGACGCAAGCCTTGCAACTCACCGAAGAACGCGAGCGCTTGCGCTCACTGAAGGCTGAAGCGTTGGCCCTACGAGCTTCGCTACTCCAACAGACACGCTTCGATGACGCAAAGCTCTCTACCCTCAACATGATCAGAAATGTCCTGCGTCGAGCAACATTAACCGTTGATGCAGTCCTGAGCGTTATCTCGGAACTTAGAGCCCTCGGAGCCGATACCGACGCAAGCTACGGTGAACACCATGCCGCAGAAAAAGCTGGTTCCGAAGATAATTTACAAGCTATCGAACACCGACCTTATGCACCAGAATCCAACGATCTGCCCGCCACAAACGGACAAAATGTCCGGCACATAGAGTCTATAAAAAAAGATACTAAAAAGATTGCTCCCTCTACGGTCAATCGCAGTGAACAAACCGCAAAAACCAAACCGACGATGAACCGAGACCCAGCACGCATGGCATGGGAGGATTTCACCCATGTTGCAGGATTTTTCCCAGAACCGCCGCGGACAGGAGAAGCCCTTACCCGCATTCTATACGAGCTCGGTCGATTGCTTAGAATAAGCCAAGACGAACTTCGGTATGGCATCCAGAAAGCTGGCGCGGGAAAACTGCTTCTCGTCTTCGACTACCTGATAGCAAGAGCAGACACGATCAAACACCCTGACGCCTATTTCGAAAGGATCCTACGCACACAACTTGCTCCCACGTGAACTTCTTGACCGCGGTCAAGAACGATCGTGAGAGGGAAAGGAGTGTTGGTTTGAGGGTGACGGGAAGCGAGATCGGGAGAGTGGCTTCCGGCGCCCGTTGTGGAGAAGATCTGATGACCAAAGCTGTTCGGAAAATCACCCTGTCCCCGTCCCGGGATATCCCTTTTGACAAGCTGGTGCTGAGCCAGTCCAACGTACGGCGCATCAAGGCTGGCGTGTCCGTCGAGGAACTGGCCGAAGACATCGCTCGCCGCGGTCTGTTGCAGAGCCTGAGCGTGCGGCCCGTGTTGGCTGACGATGGGACCGAGATCGGCAAGTTCGAGATCCCGGCCGGGGGGCGCCGGTTTCAAGCATTGTCCTTGCTGGTGAAGCAAAAGCGTTTGGCAAAGACCACGCCCATTCCCTGCATCGTGCGCGATGCTGCGTCCGACATCTTGGCCGAGGACGATTCCCTTGCGGAAAACATGCAGCGCGTCGCCCTGCACCCGCTCGACCAGTTCCGCGCATTTGTGGCGCTGCGGGACAAGGGTCAGAGCGATGCAGAGATTGCTGCCGCCTTCTTCGTGACGCCGCAGATCGTGAAGCAGCGCTTGAAACTTGCTTCCGTCGCCCCTGCCCTGCTTGAGGTCTATGCCGAGGATGGCATGACGCTGGAACAGCTCATGGCCTTCACCGTGAACCCCGATCATGCGCGTCAGGTTCAGGTCTGGGATGTGATCCATGCATCCTGGAACAAGGAGCCATTCCAAATCCGGCGCATGCTGACCGAGACCTCGGTCCGGGCGTCCGACCGACGCGCGGTTTTTGTGGGTGTTGAGGCCTATGAAGGGGCGGGCGGCACGATGTTGCATGACCTGTTCCAAGGCGATGATGGAGGTTGGCTCGAGGACCCTGCCCTGCTTGATCGGCTGGTGACAGAAAAACTCCAGGCCGAGGCTGAGACGGTTGCGGTTGAGGGCTGGAAGTGGATCGAGGTCGCACTCGACCTGCGCTACGGCTACAGCCACGGCCTGCGGTCCCTGGCCAGTGATCCGGCGCCAATGACGGATGACGAAGGTGCGGCCCTTGCCAAGCTGCTCGCCGAGTATCGGACGCTGGAAGAGGAATACACGGGTCAGGATGACATCCCCGACGAGATCGACACGCGGCTTGGCGTGTTGGAAACGGAGATGGAAAAACTCGAGACTCGGCCGTTGATCTTTGATCAGACCGAGGTCGGACGGGCAGGGGCGTTCGTTACGCTCGACCGCTCCGGAGCGCTGGCAGTCTATCGCGGGTATGTGCGTCCAGAGGATGAGCCCGTTGAGGAGACCGCGGTCCATGATGGTACTGATGCTGCGGGGCAGGGGGATGATCGTGATCTCACCGATGGCCATGGCAGTGTCGCTCATGTCGGAACCGTCATCATGTCGGGTGGCCATCCGATCGGAGCTGACTTGCCGGAGGATGAGGATGACGGGGCGCTGAAGCCACTGCCCGAGCGGTTGGTCATGGAGTTGACGGCCCACCGGACGCTGGCACTGCGTGAAGCGATCGGACGCTCGCCGGATGTCGCGCTGACGCTGCTGCTCCTGAAGCTGGTGACGGACACCTTCCGCACCTCCTCAGCTTCGGGCAGCTGTCTCGAAGCCTCGGTGCGTCACGTCTATATGTCAGCGCAAGCGCCCGATCTGAAGGACAGCGTGGTGGCCAAACTGGTCGACGAGCGTCACGCGGAATGGGAAGCCGATCTGCCGCTTGGCGATGATGCGGCGCTCTGGGACTATCTGACGGTCCTCGACCAGGGCAGTCGGCTGGCCTTGCTGGCGCATTGCCTCAGCTTCGGCGTCAACGCGCTGCATGAAAAGGTGAACCCATACGGTGCGGGCATCTCCGCTGGCGGTCTGACCCGGCGGATGGCGCATTCCGATCTTGTGGCGCGCGCGACAGGTCTCGATATGGTCGAGGCGGGATGGGAGCCGACCGTCGACACCTATCTCAACCGCGTGCCCAAGGCCCGCATCCTCGAGGCCGTGCGGGAGGCGAAAGGGGAGGGGACTGCCCAACTCCTCGATCACCTGAAGAAGGGCGAGATGGCCGGTGAGGCCGAGCGCCTGCTGAAGGGCAGCGGCTGGTTGCCCGAGGTCCTGCGCCGGAACGATCTCGTGGCGCTGGACGATGAGGACCATGCCGAAGGGCAGGGGGCGGATGTCGATGCCGAAGTGGCCGACAGCGTCAGTGAGGCTGACCTTCCTGCATTCCTGACGGATGACCTGCCTGCTGAAGGCGCGTCGATGCTGGCCGCAGAGTAACGTGTTCCAGCAGGGGGGCGGGCAATCCGCCCCCAATCAGCCTATAACATAACAATATCAATAAGATGAGTGCGATTATGCGCATTCGGAATGAGGAATCATGTCTGCAACAACCATCATCGACACCGCGCCCCTTGGGGCGCTCATTCGCTACACCGACGGCAGTCCCAAGCCACCGCCACGCTTCACGAAGAAGCTGGCGGCCTGGGAGCGTTCGAACGGTGTCGGCCGCCTTGTAAAAAAGGAGCCACCCCGGCCTTACGCGACCTGGACTGCTCCCGCGTCGTTCACGCTGCATGAAGGCAACTTCGCTTCGGACGGGGTGATCCTCGTCACCATCATGCGCAGCCATTCCGCTGACAGCGCCCTCGTCTTCGAGGTGGCCGAGGAGCCGAAGCCCGGGCAGGTGCGCGTGCTTCTGGACTTCGGCGGCAACACGGAGCTGCTGCATCTAGCGGAGTCCGTCACTGCGGCCGAGCTTTGGATCGCCAAAGAAGGATACCGCAACGCGCGGCTTGAAATCGTCGGCGATGAAGAGGGCGAAAGGGCAGGGGGCGCGGACCTGGCCGCCTGAGCCCAACTGAAACCGAGGGCCCGCCTCAGCGCGGGCCTCTCACCGACCACACCCTCGTCCCGCTATGACGCGGGGCGCCAAAGGAACCATCCCCAAGGAAGGACGTCTTCAACCAAGATCTAGGCCGGAAGGCTGGCGGCGTTCCAAACATCAGCGGGACAACCGGCTCCTGACGTTGGGGGACCATCCCCCGCTCGCCATTCCCTTCCTTGGCCCGAATCCCGTCTTCGAGATCAACCCGCGAGGGGTCGGACTACGGGCAAGCCCGTGCCGCCGGATGGATTCGGACGAGCCGAACGCACCCGGTGATGTCAGCCAGTATTCGGGCCTTCGAGGTCCTGTCGCGCGGGGGATGGTCCCCCGCCTCCAAGACAGGAGCCAAACAGATGTCCCGCAAAGATGCACACGCCTTCGCCGCCTCCCTCGCAGCCACCCTCATGGTCTCGATCGTCGTCTTCCAGGCAGGGGATGGAACCTTCGGCGCCGTCCCCGCCGATGAAATCGACGGCGACGAGGTCGTGATCGTCTCGGAGTACGATCCCTTCGGGTGAGGCTTTGGCCTCACTTCCCGAGGGCCCGGGCACGGCGCAAGTGCGCCTCCGGGCCTATCGGCGACCAAGTGATCGGCGATGCCGATCTGAGGAACGCCGGTTTGCCACCTGACGCAGATCGTCGTGCGGACACACGAGGGTTTCTGGAAGGTCGCTTGTAGTCAAAGCGGTCATACCATGAGGGCACCTCGGGCCCGACGGGCGTTCGATTCTGGCTAGGATGGGCGGTCACGTTGGGTCGAAATTCTTCTGAAAGACGTCACATGAGTCTTTAAAGATTCGGAAAGCTTCGCTACTGTTTGCCGAGGGCAGGAAGCTGAAAATGAATAATTGCAACGCAATAAGTGCATCAGCGGTAAGCAGGTTCTTTTCTAGAACTGTGATCAAGGAGCTGGCGAAGACGGGCCAATCGCCAATGTTCGCGAGGTTGCTTGTTGAGTCTGGAATTGACGGCGAACTCACTGAGAGCGTTACCATCGGCGAGGCTTTCGAGTGCGCGTTTGGATACCTTCGGCAAGCCGAATTTCGTCACGAGTATGCCTATAAGGCTGCACTCACCCACAGGGTTTTGCTGGGAACGCACTCGCTCAACACAGCTTCGATGATAACAGAGTTTCGTGTTGGTCGGTGTAAAGCCGATGTGGTCATTCTCAACGGCACCGGGACTGTCTACGAAATAAAATCTGAACGAGACAGTCTAACGCGCTTGGAGCGTCAGATTGAAGAGTATCGAAAGGTCTTCGCGTCTGTCAATGTGATCGTCGGTGAGAACCATCTGGCCTCAGTTCTTGATGCGGTGCCTTCGGACGTCGGTATTCTAAGGTTGTCTGGCCGATATCAGATCAGCGAGATACGGGCTGCACAGAACATCCCAGACCGTACATCCGCCGCCAACATCTTTGACGTTGTCAGTATGAGGGAGGCGGGCCTTATCCTAAAAGATCTTGGCTATGATCTGCCAGACGTGCCAAATACCCGACGGTACCAGGCTTACATGGAAGTCTTTCGCACTATCGCGTCAGCGGAAGTCCATCGCGCCATGGTGAAAGTGCTCAAGAAAACTAGAACGCTCACGCATCTTGCGCAATTCATTCAAGAATTGCCAGCTTCGCTTCAGTCTGTTGCCCTAAGCACCAAAATATCAAACGTTGAATTCGGAAATCTAATTGAGGTCCTCAATGTGCCTTTGGCAGAGGCAAAAGGGTGGGCAGCTAGTTGATCTACTTTCCTTATTTTAGGGGTAAGCAATACGAGCTGATTACGATCAGAGAGAGTGCCCTGACGTTAGGCGCAAGTGGCTTTGTTCCGATAGTGGAGCCAGTTAAATCGCAGCTCAATGGTTTGAATAAGACCATCGATGTAACCCTTGAAAAGGGGGCGGGCATAATTGTGATTGCAAATCCACGGATCGGGGATTTCTCGGACTACAATGCAGAGCTTGTGAACCTGATCAAAGACAAGCACAGTGAGGATAAGCAAGTCACCGTCGGGGTTTTGTTGGATGAGGCTACGTCGCTCGAACAAGCATCCGGGCTCATAAACACCTTTCAGGGTCACAACATTGCACTGGTGCACAGCGGGTTTTCTCAGTCGAAGGCTCTAGCAGCAGAAATTCAAGGCGTTGCGGGTATTGCGTGTAGCGTTTTCGAAGACGGCAAATCTGGCAAATTGTATCAGAAGCATTTTGCATTCCAACCGCACCGCGTGCTTCTGAGGAACGGATTCGAGAAGCGAAGGAATGCAGATCATCCTGATGTGGAGGTTTTTTCAGACTTGCATCTCACCTATGGTTTGGAGGGGATGACGGGGTTTGCGGACTTTCTTATGGTTGGCGATGACTATCAAGAAACTGGAGGACCTGCTTACACAGTTGCAATCCACCTGACCTACATAAATACAGATGACGACGATATTATGTACATCCGTCATTTTAAGTCTGATCGGCAGGACACTCCCACCGACCCTGCTGGGAAGTTTGCTGAAGCGCTTGCGAAGCTGATTTTGCACCTAGGGTCGGCGGACAACCGTTACTACGATACATCGGCAATTGCTGAGTTCAGAGAGCTTCATGAGAAGGGACACTATCCGGGTCTGGGCTATGTGAAGAAGCTCGCGATGAAACATCATATCGAGACCTTCGCAAAGTACTTTAAGGATAATCCGGCTCAGTGATGTTGTGCTGCCCAGAGTGTTTTGGGGACGCGGGCTTGCGCGATCAGATTATCCCCCAAAGATCATCCCAAACAGGAACGTGTCCGACGTGTGGCTCAGAGAACCAACCGCTTTTATCAGCTCGCGAGTTGGCGGATTATTTTGAACTGCTGTTGACGATCTATCCGCGCTCCGAGGGAGGGAAGTCGTTGGTTGAGTGGCTCAGCGCAGATTGGTCACTGTTCAGTAATCCCAATGTTTCTGAGGCTCAGGCGCAGATCCTGCTGGTGGAGGTTTTTGACGACGGTGAGATCGTGCGCGGGCAGTTCGGCCTGTCAGAGAGTTGTCGCACCGACAGCTTAGAACGATGGCGTGCGCTGACAGACGAACTCAAGTACGTCAATCGCTACTTTCCAGACAGCGTGATCGACACTGAACGCTTGGGGGTTCATCTCTCGAACCTAATTCTGCGCGATTGTGAGAAACCTGAAGTTTGGTATCGAGCAAGGATAGAGAAAGACGGACAGCCAATACCCATTGACAAAATGGGAGCGCCTCCGGCAATGCTTGCGACTTCAGGTCGCGCTAATCCGACAGGGATCCCGTACCTGTATCTAGGATCGACAGTCGAGACAGCGATCTGTGAGGTGCGCGCACAGCCAGGCGAGATCGTAAGCGTTGCCGAGTTTGTAATCGAAGCTGGTTTGAAAATTGTTGATCTGCGGGCTCCTAGAACCCTCGTTTCGCCGTTTCTGGAAGAGGATGAAGGCAGCATCGCTCTTCTGCGTGGAGACATCGACTTTCTAGAGATACTCGGCAAAGAACTGGCCACCCCAGTCGTTCCTGATAGCGCTGCAATCAACTACATTCCCAGCCAATTTTTATGCGAGTTCATCAAGAAGTGCGGGTTTGATGGTGTGGCATACAGCAGCTCACTGAGTGAAGGGATGAATGTTGCGTTATTTTTGCCAGAAGCAGCGACACCCCAATCAGTGGCTGAGTATGAGGTGGCCAGTCTTTCGTTAATATATCGCACATTTGTGCGTTAAGTCACGGATGCCAACTTCGATTTGATGCAACGCAGCACTTTTCACACCGAGCAAATGGAAACAGCGGGCGGCTCGCGTCGCCTATAGACTCAACTTATCGCTAGGTCGCTTGCGGTCTTCCCTTCCTCCAGCTCCTCCACGAACCACAGCGGTTTCCGCCCGCGACCGGACCAGGTGAGCGCCGGGTTCTCAGGGTTCCGGTACTTCGCCGCTGCAGGCGTACGGGAGGATTGTAAGCGGTCGCTGGACGGCACGGTCAGTTTAGCTTGACAGCTTGAAGTTCCACGGCAGCAGATCGTCGAGGCGGCTTTGCGGGTGGCCATTGGCGATCGCTGTGAGGGTGGCCTTGAGATAGGCGAAGGGTTCGATGCCGTTGATCTTGCAGGTCTCGATCAGCGAGGCGATGCGGCCCCAGGCGATGCCGCCCTCGTCGTGACCCGCAAAGAGGGCGTTCTTGCGATTTAGAGTGATGGGGCGGATCAGGTTTTCGACGCGGTTGTTGTCGATCTCGACGCGCCCGTCGGTCAGAAAGGTTTGCAAACCGTCCCAGTGATTGTGGATGTAGGTCAGCTTTTCGCCCAGCCGGGATTTAGCGGAGATCTTGCGGCGTTGTGCTTGCAGCCAATCACCGAATGCCACGACCAGTGGAGCACTGCGGCTTTGACGGGCAGACAGACGCTGGCCGGGCGAGACGCCACGGATATCGGCTTCAACGGTATAGATTTCGGCGATGCGGCGCAGGCCTTCGGCGGCGATCTCTGAACCATCGCGGTCAAAGACTTCCTTCAGCTTGCGGCGCGCGTGTGCCCAGCAATGGGCCACCCGAATGGGGGCACCGCCCTTGCGGGTCAGTTTGGTCAGTCGGTTGTAGCCCTGGTATCCGTCGATCTGCAGGATGCCGTCAAAGCCTGTCAGGAATGTTTCGGCATTCTCGCCCGCCCGACCGGGTGCATAGAAGTAGACCACACCGGGCGGATCTTCACCGCCCCATGGCCGGTCATCGCGGGCCAGGGCCCAGAGATAGCCAGTTTTGGTTTTACCGCGACCCGGATCCAGCACCGGGGCCGTGGTTTCGTCCATGAACAGCTTGCCGGATCGTTTCAGATGTTCGGCGAGCCGGTCGACGACGGGCTTGAGGTGGAACGCTGCCTTGCCGACCCAATCCGCCAGCACGGCACGGTGCAGATCAAGGCCTGCGCGCGCCAGGATCTGGCTTTGGCGGTATAATGGCAGGTGGTCAGCGTATTTACTGACCAACACATGGGCGATGCTGGCCTCAGTTGGCAACCCACCCATGATCAGGTGCGCTGGTGCTGGAGCTTGGGTCACACCGTCGGTGCAGGTCCGGCAGGCGTATTTGGGCCGGACGGTGACAATCACACGCAACTGGGCCGGCACGATGTCGAGCCGTTCACTGCGATCTTCGCCGATCTTGTGCATGACGCCGCAGCCACAAGGGCAGATCAGGCTATCGGGTTCGATAACCTCTTCGATGCGCGGCAGTGCGGCGGGCAGGTTGCCGATGGTGCGCTTTGGCGCAGGTTTGGCTGCCGTCTTGTCATCCGTTTTGGCAGCCAGATGTTCCTTCTCTGCCTCGACCTCGGCCAGCGCGATGGACAGGTCCTCGAAGGCCAGTTGCCGCTCATCCTCAGACAGCTTTTCCGACCGTTTGCCACGCAGGGCATGGTTCAGTTCGGCAATCAGATGCTGTTGGCGTTGGGTAATATCCTGAAGCGCTGCGATCGTTTCCATCAATGACGCAACCACTGCACGCTGCGCGGCAGGGATGGTGGAAAGGTCAATGACAGGCGTTTCAATCATGACCCGAGATTATGATAAAAACCCCAGTAAAAACACGCAAAAGAGAATGGTTGTTTCATTCTGTCGCAGTGGGTGGGCGTGTCTCCAGCGCCTTGACACGGCGCCAGTCCAGCCCGGCAAACAGGGCCTCGAACTGGGCGTGGTTCAGCGCCATCATCCCGTCCTTGATCGCAGGCCAAGTGAAGGTTGCCTCCTCCAATCGCTTATACGCCATCACCAGCCCAGACCCATCCCAATACAACAGCTTCAGCCGATCCGCCCTGCGCGAGCGGAAGACAAACACCGTCCCCGTGAACGGATCCTTGCGCAGCACCGATGACACGATTGCCGCCAACCCATCGTGACCTTTGCGAAAGTCCACAGGCTGCGTCGAGACCAGAACCCGCATGCGGTTTGAAGGGAACATCATGGCCGTGCCCCGATTGCACGCACGATCTCGGCTATCCGGTCAGAACGCGTCTCTGCGTCCAATCGGATCGTGACTTGGCCCATCGCAATCTCGATTGGTGCCGAGGGCGGTGCTGCAGGCGTGACTGGCTGCCCCGCAACAGCTGGCACATGCACCCCGCCGTTATCCGACACCATGACCGGCGCAAAACAGAAGCTGTCATCTTCAACCGCAGGCAAAACCAGCCGGCCATCGCGTGCCCGACTGCGCCATTCTGAAAGCTGGTTCGCGCGAAGCCCATAACGCGCAGCAACCGCATTCACCGTCGCACCCGGCTTCAACGTCTCAGCGACGATCAGCGCCTTGACCTCGTCGGGCCAGCGCCGCTGACCATTCCCCCGTATCTCTACGCCATAGTCCCTGAGAAACTCACCCGTAGTTGCCATCGCGAAACTCCCGCACCAATATCCGTCAGGCGCGGCATCGCAGGTCAGGCTATCGGCTGGAAGGTGGGGGCCAGGAAACGCTTAC
>NZ_JBNAGB010000030.1:0-43516 GCF_049800975.1 Sagittula sp. S175 | reverse complement strand
TTGATCTCGTCCAGGGTCAGCTTGTGCGTGATCATCGGGTCGATCTCGATCTTGCCGTCCATGTACCAGTCGACGAACTTCGGCACGTCGGTGCGGCCCTTGGCGCCGCCGAACGCGGTGCCCTTCCAGACGCGGCCGGTGACCAGCTGGAACGGACGGGTCGAGATCTCGGCCCCCGCCGGGGCGACCCCGATGATGACCGACACGCCCCAGCCACGGTGCGAGCACTCCAAAGCGTCGCGCATCACCTTCACGTTGCCCGTCGCGTCAAAGGAATAGTCCACGCCGCCGATCTGGTCCGCGCCGCGCTTCGTCAGGTCGACGATCGCCTGCACGGTGTTGTCTACCTTGGACGGGTTAACGAAGTGCGTCATGCCGAATTTCTTCGCCATCTCCGCCTTGTCGTCGTTCAGGTCCACGCCGATGATCATGTCGCAGCCCGCCATGCGCAGGCCCTGGATCACGTTCAGACCGATCCCGCCAAGGCCGAACACCGCCGCGGTCGAGCCGATTTCCACGCCCGCCGTGTTGATCACCGCGCCGATGCCGGTGGTGACGCCGCAGCCGATGTAGCAGATCTTGTCAAAGGGCGCGTCCTCGCGGACCTTGGCCAGCGCGATTTCCGGCAGGACCGTGTGGTTCGCGAAGGTCGAGCAGCCCATGTAATGATAGATCGGCGTGCCATCGAGCATGTGAAAACGCGTGGTGCCATCGGGCATCAGGCCCTGGCCTTGCGTGCCGCGAATGGCGGTGCAGAGGTTGGTCTTGCCCGACAGGCAGGACGGGCACTGGCGGCATTCCGGGGTATAGAGCGGGATCACGTGATCGCCCGGCTTCAGCGTGGTGACGCCCTCGCCGACCTTGACCACCACGCCCGCGCCCTCATGGCCGAGGATGCAGGGGAACAGGCCCTCGGGGTCGGCGCCCGAGCGGGTGAATTCGTCGGTGTGGCACAGGCCGGTGGCCTTGATCTCGACCAGAACCTCGCCCGCCTTCGGGTCGTCCAGTTCCACTTCCATGATCTCGAGCGGTTTGCCGGCCTCAAGGGCGACGGCGGCACGGGTGCGCATGTCTGTAATCCTCCCTTGCCCCCGGTACTTGGCTGCGGGGACATCCTTGAGGGCGAGTATGGGTGGCTGCGACCTCTTGGCACAATGCATACCATCGGATGCATCCGGAGGTATGGGCCGGGCATGGACAGGCGCGGGCCGCTCCGCCATCCTTCGGAAAACGGGAGGAAAATGACATGTCTTTGAGCAAGGCGCTGGCCTGTGCCGCCCTTCTGGGCACCACCCCCGCCTGGGCTGCCGATTTCTCGGACCCGACCTGGCCCTGCGTGCAACGCAAGGTCGAAAACCTGTCAATCGGGCTGATGTGGCCGTCGGGGGTTCCCGAGGCCGCGCAGCTGGATGATTCGCTTCGCCGTGAGGTTTCGACACTGGCTGACAAGCTGGCCGTGCGTCGTCTGACGCTGGAAGAACTGCAACCGGACGTCGCTGCCTTTGGCGCCGACCATGGCGGCGATGTCGACCTTCTGGGACTGGTGTTTCAGGACGTGTTCGATTCGCTGTCTGCCCGGCGGACACGCATCATCGAAGGAATCGGGGATTTCTCGCTTTCGCAAATTGCCCTGTCCGAAAAGATCGAGACAGCGCGTGTCGCCATGGATGAGGAACTGGCGAGAGACGACCCGGATTTCGACAAGGTCGATGCGCTTGAGGAGCAGCTGGATTGGGACCAGACAATCTACAGCGACCGGCAAAAGAATATTTCGTACCTCTGCGAGACGCCGGTGCTGCTGGAGAAGCGACTATACGGTCTGGCGCAGATGCTGGCCGCACAGGCGCAGTAGCATCAGACCGTCGCGCGCGCCTGTTCCAATGCGCTGAAGGGACAGACGTCATTCTCGAACGGGACATGTCTCGGGTGAAAACGACGTTCGGCCACGACTTCGGGCGCGCTGATGCGGTCCATGCGAAAATGCCGGAAGTCTTCGCGCTCCGGGTCCCAACCAACGAGATACCACATGGGCGGCAGGATGAGCATGGCCTGCGGTTCGACTTCGCGTGTGGTCTCGCGTTCCTTGGCGTCGCGGTACGTGAAGCGCAGGCAAACCCGTTCAAGAAACGCGGTTTCGAAGGACGGTAGCAGCGCCGGATCCAGCCGCCCGAAGGTCGACAGATCGTGCATCGGTGACAGCCGTCCGACGTTTAGGCAGTCCAACATCCGGCGAAGATCGCGGACCTTGTCCGGCGGCAGGGCACGTTCGATCTTGGCCAGACCGGAATTCGCGAGGTCGGAGAATGGCAGCGCTCCGAATGAATCACATAGCCCTCATCCCGCAGAACCGAGAGCTCGCGCAGCACGCCTCCCGCGCGAGAAGTTCGAAGTCGAGGCTGTGATGGCGCTGGATTGAGCGCTGCTACTCCCACTCCAGTTCGGTGAAGGCCACCGTGGCATTGCGCGGGTTGAAAGCGTCGAACAGGTCCCAGTGTGGGCGTTCCTCTTCGGCGATATGCAAAACGGCCTCGCCGAGGTGTTCGCCCGCGTCGATTGCCGCCGTGGTATCGCGGGCCAGCGTGTCGAGATACCGCATCAGCGGCGAAGCGCCTTCCGGCCAGGGCAGCGTCGAATCGCCATGCCCCGGCACCACCCGCACGAATTCACGGTCCGTGAGCCCGCGCAGAACCGCCTGCCAGCCGCGCAAAGTACCGTCCAGTGCCGGTGTATGCCGGTGAAAAAGCAAGTCACCGGCCAGAAGGGTCCCGGTCTTCATATCCGTCACCGTGAGATCTGTCCCCGTATGTGCCGGCTGCCAGGCGGAAAGTTGCAGCACCCGGTTTCCGAGGTCGATCTGGGTCTCGGCTGACACTGTTTGCGTGACTTGCGGCGGTTCGGTTCCGAGGAAGGCCTCTTGCCCGATCAGCCGCTGGAGGCTTTCGAGGTAGTTCTCCTGCCGGTCCAGTAGGGCGCGTGGCAGACCTGCATGTCCGACGACCTCGGCCCCTGAACGCGCCAGCACGTCGGCACCAAAGACATGGTCCGGATGCACATGCGTCAGAATCACATGGCTGACCGGCAGGTCCGTCCGAAGGCGGATAGCGCGCCACAGTGATTCCCCGACCCACGCCGCAGACCCGCTGTCGATCACCGCGACCGAAGTGTCACCGATCACGATTGCGAGATTCGAGACATCGCCAAGGTTGGTCGTATCCGGCTCCTCCACGAGACCTTCGTGCACCCAGAGGCCCGGTGCGATCTCGGTCAGGGAGAGCGCGGACGCTGTCTGGCGGCAGGTCGGCACCCCCTGCGGCGAACCCGTGGAAAAGACGGGAATGTCAGGGGTTTGTTCTTCACACGCCGCCAGCGTCGGGGCCTCGTAACCAGGCAAAAGGACCTCGCGGCAGGTGGCGTCGCCCGCGCCAAGGCACAACATCATGACCATCTCGAACATGGGTTTCCTCCCTCGCGCCAGCCTGCCACGGGCAGCGCGCCAAACCACACAGACTTAATGCGCAGTTTGTTGCATGCGCAAAGCATGGCAGGCTTCCGGCATTCCATGCGAGGAGGAGAGGCATGGCCCATACCCTGAGTACGGCGGTGGTTCTTGCGCTGCTGACATCGACGGCCGTCATGGCCGAGGACACCAACCCGCTGATTGCCAGCCCCACCTGGGAAGATCTGCGCTATGACGTGGTTGGCGATCAGCCGATTGCCGAGTCCAGCCCGCTGACCCTTGATGCGCCCTACCGCGCGCATGACGCCGCCACGGTGCCGGTGATCCTGCATCAGAGCGACCCATCGGTGACAGTGACAAAAGCCACGGTGGTGATCGACGAGAACCCCGCCCCTGTGGCCGCCGAACTGACATTCGGCGCCGCGATGCAGCCCGTGGAAATGGAGCTGCGCGTCCGGGTCAACCAGTATTCCAACGTTCGCGTCATCGCCGAAACCGACGCCGGGCTCTTCATGTCGGGGCGTTATGTCAAGGCGTCCGGCGGCTGCTCCGCCCCTGCTTCTCGCGATCCGGAGCAGGCGCTGGCAGGCCTGGGGCAGATGAAGCTGAAGATGTTCGGCGAGACGGCGGCGCAGCAGTCGACCGCGCGGCGCGAGGCACAGATCATGTTGCGCCACCCCAACTATTCTGGCTTGCAGCGCAACCAGGTGACGCAACTGTTCATCCCGGCCCATTTCATCGACCATCTCGAAGTCTGGCAAGGGGACGAGATGCTGTTCACGATGGACGGAGGCATCTCGATCTCGGAAAATCCGGCGTTCCGTTTCAGTTATACCGACAACGGAACAGCAGCGCTGACGGTCAAGGCGACGGACACCGAGGGCAACACGTTCGAACAGGTCCTGCCCAAGACTGCTGAAGGCTGACCGCTCCGAACAGGGGTGCATCACCCCTGCTTCTTTGGTTTGACCAATACCTCGGAGAGCGCGAGAGGCAGCGCCTCTCGCCGGCCCGCAGGTCTGTATCCGGAAATGGCAAATTTACCGGTCCACCTTCAGAAACAGACGATTTCTGCCTCCGCCTGAGCACGGCGCAGGTCGGCCACCAGCGCCTCGGCGGCCACGGCGGAGTTGAACACTGCCATGCGTTCTCCGCCGGTGCGACGCATGGACAGCACCGTTTCCGCCTGCAGGTATTTCTCGTAAGGCAGGATGCTGGCGATTTCGTCGATCGAGCAGGCGCATTGTTCGAGCACCTGCCGCGATCGCCCGTTGGTGGCCATGCAGGCGAACACGTAGTCCGCCCGCGCCGCCGTGGGATAATCGTTGTACCGCTGCGCCGCATCCTGCGCCAGGGCCGCCCCCGGCAACAGGGCCGCCAGCAGGAGCGCCCTCATTTCACCGCCCCTATGGACTGGAAGTCGATTTCAGAGTGATACACCGGCGTGTCACCCTCGCCCGGGACGTCGGCCACGAGGCGCAGATACCAGCCCGGCACCTTGTCAGACATGGTCACTGTCAGTTCGAGGTCGTCAAAGCCCTGCATACGATCGGCATTCGGATCATTTTTGAATGGGTGCAGGTGGATGGTCTGTGTCGGGACAGTCTCGCCGCCGACCATCGCCTCGCCCTCGATAGCCTCTGACGGCTGGATCAGCGCGTCCTTCACACGGTTGCGGATGTAGAAAGGGCTGCCTCCTGCCGCCTCTGCCATGTCACGGACGATGGCTTCGTAGAAATACATGATCATCGGATTGCCGACGCTGGCCGGGAATTTGCCCAGACCGCGGTGCTTGTCGTCTTGCCGGAACTCCAGCAGCGCCATCAGCGCCTGCTGCTGCTCGAAGGACAACACGATCGTGCCCGTGTCGCGCTCTGCGGCTTCGGGTTTCAGCGCGTTGCTCACGGCGCGTGTGTAGGTCAACGACTGGTCGTTGGTCACGTCGTCCAGGGTGCCCTGCCGGAACAGCATGTCATAGGTCTGTTGACCGTCCAGTGTTTCGGCGGCGAGTGTCGGGGCAAGCGGCGTGCAGAGCGCCACGAAAAGTCCTGCGAACAAGGTCTTGCGCATGGTTGAAATCCTCCCTCAGCCGAGACTAGCAACCGGCCCGGGACTGTCATTGCCGACTTTCGGCGCAGTCCTGCCCTTCAGCTTCCATTCGATCAGCGGGCGCAGGCGCGAGACCTGCACCGGCTTGGTCATCACGGCGAAATCCTGCTCGGCCCCGGCGCGCAACAGGCGCTCGCGGCGGTCGGCGGTGATCATGATCGCGGGAACGTGAACGCCGCTTTCGCCCCGGATCGCCTGAATCGCCTTCAGCCCGGTGTCGCCGTCGTTCAGCTGGTAATCCACCAGCAGGATGTCCGGCGGCATCCCCATGTCGCGCATGTGGCCCAGCGCCTCGTCGGTGGATCGCGCGGCCAGCACCGAGGCCCCCCAGTTCTCCAACGTCTGGGTGGTGGCGAAGAGCACATCCTCGTCGTTCTCGACCACCAGAGCGATGCAATCCTCCAGCGACTCGCCGGTGGTGGGCGGCGGCGGCGCGGCCTCCAGCGGAAGTTCCGCCTGCACCTCGTCGAACTCGATGCAGAAGATGCTGCCAACGCCGATTTCCGACGACATCCACAGCCGATGGCCCAGATGGCGGCAAGTGCGTTCGACGATGGACAGGCCAAGGCCGACCCCTGACCCCACGGGCACGTTTCCGGCGCGGGCGAATTCCTCGAATATGCGGCTCTGGTCCTCGGCCCCGATGCCGATGCCGGTGTCCCAGACCTGAAGGATCACCCGGCCTTCCTTGCGGCGGCATCCCATCAGCACGCGCCCGCCCTCGGGCGTGTACTGGATCGCGTTCACCACGAGGTTCTGCACGGACCGCAGCAGGTACAGCGGGTCCGACCGAACGTATGAATCGCAGGGCACCACGTCCAGCCGTACGCCCCGCTCTTCTGCCAGCGGCGTCTGGTCCTCGTAGACGCTGCGCATGATCTGCCCAAGGTTCAGCGTCGAAGGGCTGACCGTATCGCGATCCGCCGAATCCAGCCGCGAGATGTCCAGGAGCGCGTGCAGCAACTGCTCGATCGAGGTGAACGCCCCCTTGAGCCGCCCCACCATGGGCGCCAGCGGCGTCTCCGCCGCGTTGCCCTGCAACGTGGCGATCATCAGCTTGGCCGCGTTGATCGGCTGCAACAAATCGTGCGAGGCCGCCGCAAGGAACCGCGTCTTGGACGACACCGCCGCCTCGGCGCGTTCTTTCGCCAGCCGCAACTCCTCCTCCACGCGGGCCTTTTCCTCGTACTGCTCGGTCAGCCGGGTGTTGGCCTCGGTCAGCTCGGATGTCCGCTCCTTCACCCGCTTTTCCAGCGTCTCGGTGGCGCGGTTCTCCAGCGTCACGTCCTTCAGTTCCACGAGGAAACCGCCATCCGGCAGCCGGTTCGCCTGCAGGTCGAACACCTGCTCCGACCGCGACCGCACCTGCCGCCTGAGCCGCCCCTGCCGCATCAACTGCCGCCGCCAGTCGTCCACCTGCAACAGCGAATGATCCGCGATGAAGCCGCGTATGGTCATCAGGTGCAACAGCCGCGTCAGGGTCATCCCCTTCTGCAACGCCGTCATCGGCAGCCCGGTCAACTGCCGGAACTGCTGGTTGTGCATCACCAGCTGCCCGTCGCCGGAGAAACTGCACACCCCCGAAGTCATGTTGTCGAACACCGCCTGCAGGTAGTCCGCCTGCTTGTCTATCAGGTGCTCTTTCTCGGACCGGTTCTGCCGCACGATGGCGGTGATCTCGGTCAGCAGCAGCACCGTATTGTCCAAGGACGACCGCTGCACCGACAGCTGATACCAGCGGTCCTCCGTCAGCTCAATCACAGACGACACCGAGGGCACCGCAGACCCCGCCCTTATCTGGCGATCCATCGACACGACAAAGCGCGACTCCGCCATCAGGTCGAAATAGTCGGGCAAGGCCAGCCCTGGCACCACCCGCCCCGACACGTCCGGCAACAGGTGCTGGAACAGGTCGTTGCAGATGCTCAACTGCCCGTCGGTGAACAGGGCAAAGCCCTCTCCCATCACCGCCATCGCCTCGTCGAGGTTCTTGCGCGTCCGCTCGCGCTCAAACCGGATGCTCTTAAGCTCGTCCGCCGCGCGTTCCAGATCGCGGGTCTTGGCCGCCACCTGCGCCTGCAATTCAATCGCCGATTGAAAGGCCGAATAGGCCGTCTGCCCCACCTCGTTTTGCCGCGTCGCGCGCCGCACCAGTGCCTCGATGATGCGGGTCTGGCGCAGCAGTTGCAGCTCTGGCGGCTCGAGCGGGTCGATCAGGTTCAATACAGACCACCCTTCTGCCCCGGGTAGAAGGCCACGCCCACAAAGGTCTGGTTCATGTGCAACCCGCAGTGCTGCTCGCCATAGGTGTTGAAGCCCAGCACCCGGCGACGGCGAAAGATCTCCGACACTTGCCCGTCCAGCTTCTTCTCCTCGATCTCCAGCTTGCGCAGCACGCAATCGAACGCCAGCACGAAATCCGGCCGCTGCCCGCGCGCGTCGCGCTTGTCCAGCTCGGCCTCCAGCGTGGCGATGATGTCCTTGCCGCGCCCCAGCACCATGATGAGCCCGTCGTCGATGGCGGCAAGGAACGACAGCGTGTTCAAGTCGCGCACGTCATGCACGGCGCGGATGTAGTGGTTCTGCTTGTGGCAGACCAGCATGGGGTTCTCGGCAAAGACCTGCCGCGTCAACTCCCCCACCGTGCAGCCCACCAGCCGCGCATATTCCTTGGCCGCCGGTGCGCCATTGATCTCGGTCACCAGCCGTTCCTCGGTCTGGGCCTCGGTGACCACCAGTTCATGCCCCTCGGGCTTGAAGTGATCGAAAGAGACCCCCTCGAAATGCAGGTCCGTCTCCACCAGCAGCACCAGCGCCGCGTTGTCGTGGAATAGGCCATTGTGCAGGATCAGCGTGCGCTCGAACGCCAGCCCGTCGCCCGCCGATCCGCCAAAGACCGGGATCCCCTCCAGCACGCTTTCCAGCACCGAGGCCAGCAGGTCCTCCTGCTTGGCCAGCCCATCGGCAAAGACCAGCGCCAGCCGGTTCCACCCGGCGGTGCGGGTGAACTTGGCGTTCTGCCGCGCCATGGTGTCAAAGATGCCCGCGATGGACAGCGGTTTCAGCGGCGCGATCAGGGTCGAGGAACAACGGAAATGCTCGCGCCGGAAGGCCACCAGCATCAGCGCGTCGTTCTCGTAGCCGTTGGGCGTGATCTGCCCCGCCGTGGTGCAACCAAAGACCGGCACGCTGTCCAGCACCTCGGCAAAGACACCCGCCAGAACGTCGGTGTCCAGCCCGGCAGGGATCAGCGCCAGAACGAAACAGGTGTCGTCCAGCGCAATGCCCGCCGCCGCCTCGCGCGCGGCGGTTTCCGCGTCACCCGCATTGGAACAGGCCACCGTCACGCAGGACGGCAGCCCGGGTTCGAATCCGTCCTTCATGACGGTGCCCTCGGGGTCAATGGCACAGGAAGCTGCGCGCCTCGGGCGTTTCCTCGGCCCCGCCCATGGCGTGCTGGTTCGCCGCCTCGATCATCAGCGCGGCCTGCGTGCGGTTGCTGGCCCCCAGACGGCGCAGCAGCGCGGTGATATGCGCCTTCACCGTGGCCTCGGCCAGCTGCAGTTCGTAGGCAATCTGCTTGTTCGGCTTCCCGGCGCAGATGAGTTTCACCACCTTCTTCTGCTGCGGCGTCAGCGCGGCCAGCTTGTGGTTGATATCATCCGCCGAACTGCCCGTGGCGCAGTGCTGCTCTGCCTGCTGGTACTCCAGCGGCACATGCTTGCGACCGCGCACGATCTGCGTCAGCACCTGTTGCAGGTCCTCGACCGGCGTGTCCTTCGTCAGGAAGCCCGATGCCCCCTCCTCCATCAGCGCATGCACCAGCGCGCGCGAGGTCAGCGAGGAAATCACCAGGATCGGCACATCGGGCACGCGGGCGCGCAGCGTCACGAAACCGGAAATCCCCTGCACATCAGGCAGCTTGAGATCGAACATCACGAGATCCGGCAGAAAGCCGGCGTCCAGCGCCCGCAGGGCGTCCTTCAGCGAACGCGCCTTTTCGAACACGCAGTCGGGGAACAACCCTTCGAGTGCCGAGGCAAGCGCGTCGCTGAAGAGTGGATGGTCATCAACGATCAGCACGGACGACACGGTGTCGTCACGCGCTGCAACCTTGAAGTGTTGCATTGGTAGTCCTCCCTGAGCGGAAGGCTAGCGCCTGTGCGGCATAATGCAACACCTTCGGAAATGCATGTTTACATTTCCGCTCATGACCTTGGGTCGCTCAGGCGAGTTTCCCGCTGGTTTTGGCCACATGGGTGGCGATTGCATCCATAAGTGGCGGCGACAGGCAGTCGTAGGGGGTCAGGCCAAGCTCTGTCAGGCGGCCCCGGATGTCGTCCATGCGCTCGGGTTTGACGCCCGATTCGATGATCGAAGACACGAAGGCCGCAAAGGTCGGTGCCGCCCAGCCGGTCTTGTCCGACAGTTCGGTGTGGACGAAATCGAGGCCGTGGAACGGGTGGCCCGTGTTCTCGATCCGGCCATACATGTGCACGCCGCACTCGCGGCAGGCATGGCGCTGGATGGCGGCGTTGGGGTCGACGATGTCCAGCTTGTCGCCGTTCTCGGTGACCTTCACCTGGTCACGACCGACCACGGCAATCTGGCTGAAGATCGCTCCGGCGGGTTTCCAGCACTTCGTGCAGCCGCAGACGTGGTTATGCGCGGTCTGGGCGTTGATCTGCACCTTGACCGGGTTCGACTTGCACTTGCAGGTCAGCGTGCCGCCTGCGAACCCTGCCTGTTCGGCGGGGATGCCGTTGTCCACTTGGGGGTGGATCTTTACATGCGTATATCGCGGCGCACTGGCAGCAGCGCTGTCAGCCCCTCCGCGGAAAAAAATGTCGAGTAGTCCCATGTTGTTCCTCCCGGTTGGACGCCCCTCTCCCGTAGGCGCCTCGCCGTCAGGTTGATCCTGCAATGGGATTCGAACAATGCAGCATTAGGTCTTAAGCCTTCTGGCGCGCAGGAAGGCATGGGCAAATCCGGTTGCATCGGGCGCAGTACGCCGCGCCGAAAAGACCGCCCGGTCGAAACCGTCCAGCACTCCGGCCTCGCGTCCGGTCACGCCATCCCTAACCAAGAACGCCCGCGCGGCGGCGCGCGTCGCGGACAGGTCATTGCTGCGGGCCGCCCGCCGCAACCGCCGCGCCAGCGGGTCGAGCAGCGGGACGCGCCGATACAATGCGCGGGCATCGGCCCGTTGTCCTTGCATGGCCCATGCCAGCAGACCGGCACCCGTCAGAAACCCGAGCAGAGCCATAGGCCAACCCGGCAATTCAGCGGGCCGTTCAGGTGCAGGGATCGGAGGCAGGACCGAGGCATCATAAGCCACCCTCTGCGCCGAGATCTCTACCTCGCGCATCTGCCGGTGATGCGTGTCGTAATAGGAAAACCGGATCGGTTCGACGATGGCCGACCGGTCATTCGTCGGCTGGATCGTCCATCGCCAGAAGGCATAGGTCATCGGTCCGTAGGGCGAGAGTTCGACAAAGCGTTGCTCGGGATGGGCAAAGATCATCGCCGAGGGCGACGTCAGTTCCGGCATCGGCGGGATCATCTCGGGCGTGACGCCCAGCGCCTCCAAACGCACGACACGCAGGACACCCTCCCCCGGCTTCAGCTGGTCGGGTGCGTTCGACCACTGGTCCGAGACCTGCAACCGGAGCGTGGGAAACCACCAGTCGCCATTTTCCGGGACTGGCGCCGGGGCGACCTCGATGCTGATCGGCTCGGACGAGATGTCGTGATCGAACCAGTCGTCGCCTTCGTCGGTCAGGGTCAGGTGGTGGGTGAAGGCACCGATCTTCAGCGTCCCGGAGCGCTCGGGGTAGAGGGCCATCCGGCGCTCCAGCACCTTCACTTTCTGGCCGTTGATGCGTTCCTCGTGCCAGTTGTCCGGCCCGAGCTGCGTCCAGTTGAAGCCCTCCAGTTTCGGTTGTTCCAGCTTTTCGCGCGTGACATGCCGACGATAGACTCCGCGGATCAGGATCATCACCATTTCGCGGGTATAGGGGACGTGCTCGGTGTTCACGACGGATACGGTCAGGGACAGTTCACCGGGGCGGACTTCGCGGGTCTGTGCCATGGCCAGGCCGGGCAAGAGGAACAGGATGACAGCAAGCCACTTCATCGCGGGTCCTCCGGATCGGGCAACAGAAGGCCCAGCGCATCGCGCCGCTTGCGCTCCAGGGCGATGCGGGCAGACAGGTATTCGCCCGGAACATCCGACAACTGTTCCAGCCAGCGTTCGTCCGCCAGCATGAACCGGTCGTCAAAGACCCGCCGGACGCCCAGTTGCTCGCCGGTCTGCAGCTCGACAGTGCCCATCATCGTATTGGTGTTCGTCACTTCGTCACCGCTGCCCGCACCGCGCGCATTGCCCCGCGCGATGGGCGCTTCGGCGACGGGGCCATCTTCGCGCTTCGGGAACAGTCCCAGTGCTGCGGGGTCGATGCCGAGCCCTGCGTAATATCCCGCAATCAGGTCGAAATTTGCGCGGGCGTCGGCATCGCCGCCATGGATCACAAGATCGTAGGCTTCCAATGCCGCAGCATAGCGACCATTGCGCGCCGCCGCTGTCCCGAGGTTGTAGAACGCCCGCGCCTCGGAGAAAGCCGCTTCCGCTTCGGTGAACCGTCCAGCCCGGTACAACGCGACACCGCGCCAGCCCGGATCGGTCATCAGAGGCGCTGCGAGCGTCGGAAGTCGGAGCGCCATCAGGACACGCCCAAAGGGCGCCGTTCCGCCCAGAGCCAGGGCCAGCCCGAGGGACAGGGCGAGGATGGCAAGGAGAAGCCTCACGCGCCCGTCCTCCGGAACAGCCAGAGCAAGGGAAGCAGTGACAGCGCCAGCATCCATGGTCCAAGGTCACGCCAAAACAGCAGCGGATAATCCTGAGCGATCAACTGGGACCTTCCCTCGTCAGACAGGAAGCGCGCAAAGGCGCCGCTGTTGCCCGGATCGAAGACCTGCCCACCGGCCACCAAACCGGACAGATCGCCGCCCATTGGCACAACAGACAGGCGTGCGCCGCGCCGGGCGATCTCCTGAGCGACGGCCAGCGCGTTCGGACCAATGCCACCGCCGTCGCCAATCAGCACGACATCACCGTACAGGACGTTGCCCTCGTCCAGCAGTCGCAGGGCTGTTTCCAGCCCGCGTTCGGGTCGGCTGCCCCTGTCGGGAACGGTATCGCCGTCGATCAATGACAGGGTCTGGCCCAACTGCCGGTGATCGCCTGTCATGTCCGTCGCGACATAGGCGTCGCCCGCATAGACCACCAGCGCGCCGGGGCGCGTCCCCAAGGCCGTGATCCCATGTCGTCCAAGCGCCACCGCTTGCGGCCATAGCGGGCTTTCGGTCGCACTGTCCGATGAATCCAACACGAAGATCGCCGCGTCGAGGTTGCGGAAGGAGACCGTATCGCGGCGCTGAACGGCTGGTCCCGACAGCGCCAGAACCACGAACCCTGCAGCCATAAGGGCGGCCAGCCAGCCCGTGCCGCGCCCCTGTCCTTCGACTTGTCCAAGCGCAGCCATGGCGCGCAGAAGCGCCGGGTCGGAGGCGCGTTCCCAATCGCCGAGGCTTCCGGCGCGACGGCTCAGATGCCAACCCAGCGCCAGCAGCAGGGGCAATGCCAGCAGCCATTCAGGGCGCAGGAGCGTCATGCTTCGGCCTCCCGCCATGCGATCCACAGTGCCAGCAGCGCACCCAGCGCGGCGGGCCAGACCCAGAGCGGACGCCAGACCTCGGCCGCGAGCCCCGCACTGTCCGTGGCCTCCAGCCGGTCCAGGGCTCCGGTGACGGCGAACAGATCATCAGTTGTCTTGACGCGGAATGTCTCTCCTCCGGTGATCTGCGATACTGCGCGCAAGGTCGCCACGTCCACCGCGCCGTTGTCGTGCGCCTCTGCCTCCGTCAGGTCCAGCGGACCCAGAGCGATAGTATGCACGCGCACGCCCATCCGCGCCGCCAGTTGGGCCACGCCGCGCGGGTTGGTTGCGCCTGCGTTGTTCTTGCCATCCGACAGCAGGATCACGACGCGGCTTTCGGCCTTGCTTTTGGCCATGCGTTTCAGGGCCAGACCCAACCCGTCCGAGATATTGGTCGCGCGCCCCGAGATGCCGATCTGCGCCTCTTCGATCCTGCGGGCGACTCCCTCGACGTCGAAGGTAAAGGGCGCGGCGTAGTAGGCCTCGGACCCGAAGACGATCAGCGCCACGCGGTCCCCCGCGCGCCGCCGCGCAAAGTCAGCGCCAACGGTGGTGACCGCTTCCAGCCGGGTGACTTTTCGGCCATTCAGGTCGAAGTCGTCGCGCACCATGGACCCTGACAGATCCAGCACGATGGCAAGGTCCCGGCCCGACACCTGCAAGGCGGCAATGGGTTCCAGCATCCTTGGCCCGGACAAGGCGACAACGACCAATGCCCATGCGGCCCAAGGCAAAAAACGCGTGGTCCCGATGCCTGCCCGATGCGCGCTCCCTGCGGCGATCAGGGCTGCGCCGATGGTCTCGGGGACATGCAAGGCGGCGCCTCGGGTATCACTTGCCGGCAGCAGCCGCGCAGCCAGAAAGGGCAGCGGGAACAGCAGCAATGCGAATGGCGCGGCGAGTTCATACATGACGTTTCAGTTCGGCCTCCAAGGTACGGACATCCAATACAGGGCCGGGGGCATAAAGCGTCGGGCGGAGCGCGGCAAAACGATCCGGCGCATGGGTTTTCAACAGGCGGAGCAGGGCCAGACGGCGGGCATCTTCATCCTTTGGCAGGTCGTTCAGTGACCTCCTGAGAGTCGGCGCTTTCACCGGCTTGGCACGCGTCGCCAGTCGCCAGACCGCCGCGCCGATCAAGGCGGCAAGCGACGCGAAAGCCAGTGTCGCGGCGAGGTCGGCGGCGAGGCCTCCCTGTGCCTCGGACGGCAGGCGGATGTCGCGCAGGCTCGCTTGAAGAGTGGCTTCGGAGATCTGGGCTTCGTTCATGGGGAGCGATCCGCAGGAAAGGCAGCGGACAACTGACGCGCGAGATCGTGAACCGGCCAACCGGCATCAAGGTTCAGGACGGGATGACCCGCGACCTCCAGCGGAGGTGTCGACTGGCTCTTGCCAGTCAGCGACACCCGCAGCCTGCGACCGTCAGGCAGCCGGATCGGATAGCGGCCGCGCGGGAGCCGACCAGACTCGGCGTCGCCCATGCGCAGCAGGCGCAAGGGGCGGCGACGGGCGATCTCGGACAGGCGGTCTTCGAGCCCGTCGATGCCGTCGAACCCCGAAGCGACCACGACTTCTGCCCGCCTCGGAACAAGGCGCTCCACCCGTTCCAGCGCCGGGGCAAGCGGCTGGTTCGCGGGACTTGCAAGAGCCTGCGCGTGCGCCGTCACCAGTCCGCCGATCACGTCCAGCATCCCTCGGACCCGCCCCCTTGGCCGAACGGCCAGGGTCGTCACACCCGTAATCGCCAGCAGCCCGACGCGCCCGCCCTGCTCGACGGCCTGCCAGCCAAGCAGGGCCAGAGCCTCTGCCACGGCGACAGACCGGAAGGCGCGGGTCACGCCCCAAAGCATCGGCGCGCGGAAGTCAGCCACCAGCAGGGTCACCCGGTCGCGTTCGTCCATGAACTGCCGGACATGAAGCTCCCCCGTCCGGGCCGTGGTGCCGCGGTCGAGATGGCGCAGGTCGTCGCCCGATACATAGGCGCGGACGTCGGCAACCTCCTGACCATGGCCCTTGCGCTTCGCAGCAAAGCCGCCCGGCAGATCGGCCAGAATCGGTTCGGTCCGGGCCTGAAGGGCGACGTGCCTGAGAGCGATCAATCCCTCGGCATTCAGGGTGACACCCGGTGTCTCCGGGAGGGCGCTCACAGGGGTTCGACCCGGCTCAGGATGTCGGACACAAGCGCCCGCGCGGTCTTTCCCTCGGCCACGGCGCGCCAGGACAATACCATGCGGTGCGCAAGGGCATCCGGCGCGAGGGCTTCGACGTCCTCGGGGAGAGCATGGTCACGCCCCCTGAGGAAGGCCCGAGCCTTGGCGGCCGACGCCAGCGCGAGCGTACCACGCGGCGAGACCGGATGAGCGATGTCATCGCGCAGATCTCCCTCGCGCGTGGCCATCACAAGACGGACGATGTAATCCCGCAGCTCTGGTGCCAAGTGCGTCCGCATGGCCTGCTGGCGGGCATTTGCCAGATCATCCAGCGACAGCTGCGGGGGCATTGGGCGGACGCCGGTGCTCTCGGATTCGACGAGGTCCAGGATCTGCCGCTCCGCCGTCGCATCCGGGAGCGTCAGCACCACGTATAACAAGAACCGATCCAGCTGGGCTTCGGGCAGTGGAAAGGTCCCATCCTGCTCGATCGGGTTCTGCGTGGCCACCACGAGAAAGGGATCGGGCAGTGGATGCGTCTCGTTCCCGGCGGTGACCTGATGCTCTGCCATCGCTTCGAGCAAGGCCGACTGCACCTTGGGCGGAGCGCGGTTGATTTCGTCCACCAAGACAAGGTTGTGGAATACCGGCCCTTTCACAAAAGCGAAGTCGCCTGTGCCGGGGCGATACACAGGTGTTCCGGTCAGATCCGAGGGCATCAGATCGGGTGTACACTGGATACGGGCGAAACTGCCTTCGATGGCTGAACTCAGCCATTTGACCGCACGGGTCTTTGCCAGCCCGGGCGGCCCCTCGATCAGGACATGACCGCCAGAAAGCAGCGAGATCATGAGCCTTTCGATCAGCGGTTCCAAACCGATCAAACCATGAGACAGGTGGTCCCAAAGGGGCCTCAGCCCCGCAGGCGTGGTATGCGCGTCCATGTGTCCTCCCAGCCCCATGAGGGCTTGCCCATGCCGGGTCTGGGAACCACCCTAACGCGAAGACCAGCGAAGCACCTATTCAGTCGAAGGTCGCAAGCTCAGGGCTGGTAGGCGCGGCAATCCGGGTCGAGGACGGCCGAAAACCTCGCATCGTTCAGGGTGGCCCGCGCCTGGCCTTCGAGGGCGTCGAAATGCGTGTCGATGAAATCGAGGAAGGCGGGGTCGGTCGTTTCTTCTACAGGGGATTGCGCCACGGCATGCATCATGAAGACGTCGAAGGCGCAAAGACCGGAAGGGTTGGAACTGACCAGGGCGGCCATGAAGGCAGGCGAACCCCAAGGCAGGCGGTGGATGTTCAGCGGCACTTCTTGAAGCTTTGACGCGAAATCCGGCTTTCGCCGCAGCATCAGGATGTCCATGCCGAAGGTAAAGCTCTGGAAGAGTTCCTCGATCAGGATGGACCGGAAATAGGTGCGGTGCAGTGCGTCACCCGCATTCGGCCCCTGCTGCACAAGGATGTGCGTCGCCGCGCCGTTGCGGCCAAAGAAGGTTTGCGCCTGCCCCGGCGAAGTGGCCGCATAGTTTCGCCGCTTCGGCAGGCCCAGCGCATAGGTCACGTCCAGCCAGTCCAGATCGCGGGTCAGAGCATGGTTCGGCGGATAACCGGAGTAGAGCCGCAGGATCACGGTCCGACGCGGCCCGCAATGGGTCACCTCGGTCCCGGCGTAGCGCATCGGCAAAGGCCGACCAAAGACGTGTCGCGCCAGATCGGAAAACGCCTGAAGGGTCTTGAGCGTTTGCTCCGTCGGGCGCTCACCGACAATACAGAGCGCGGCTCCCGCGAAATCGCGCCCGTTGATATGGACCGGGATCGACATGTCCCGCCGCATCATCGAAGTGCGCAGGTCATAGGTCCACCCGGTGCGGGCCAGCGCAAGGTAGCTGGCGCGATCAACCGACTGCTCTGCCGCCCGGATGGGGGCAGAGACCATCGTCAGCAAAATGAGAACCAGAAGGTGGCGCATGGACGCGATGATAGTGCGGGGTTGCGTTTCGTCCAAACCTTGCGTGACGTGATGGTGATCGTCTGGTTGACGGCGCTGGCAGGGACAGGTTCGCGCGGCGCGCTGGCGGGGCCGGAAGGGAGAGAGGCCCCGCACAACGCCGGTCACCCGGTCGGGAGGTGAAGCCAGTTTGCCCGGTCGCGGGGAAAGACGGAATTCTTATTTTCTGAGAAAGGGTTCAGAGGTAACCCGGTTCAGAATTGAGTGACGTCCGGCATCGTTCCGTCGAGGCAAAACCCCCTGTTTCGCACGGTCTTGATGGTGAATCCGAAGTCGCCCGCAGTCAGTTTCTTGCGGATATACCCGATGTAGACATCGACGACATTTTCCGCGCCCGAGCCTTCGGCAGCCCAGAGCGCATCGAAGATTTCGCCGCGGGGAAGCGGCTCGGGGCCGGCGTCAAGCAGGAGCAGCAGCAGGTCAGCCTCGCGTTCGGTGAGGGTCACAGAGTCCGGACCGCGCGTCAGGCTGCGGTCCGAGCGTGCGAAGCGGGCATTCTGCGGCCTGCGGGCCTGGGCGCGGCGGGCCTGCACGTTCAGGCGCGCCACCAGTTCGGCAAAGTCGAAGGGTTTGACGACATAATCGTCTGCCCCGGCTTCGAGGCCCTCTGCCCGGTGTTCGACTTCGGACAGCGCAGAGAGCATGAGGATCGGCAAGGTCGCGCCCCGGGCGCGGGCGGCGCGCACCACGTCGATGCCGCTGTCCTGCCCCAACATGACATCGACAATCGCCGCGTCGAACTGGTCTGAAATCAGGTGCGACAAGGCCCGATCCGCCCGGTTTTCTGTCGTCGTTTCGTAGCCATTCAACGTCATGCCGCGCGCCAGCGCCGAAGCGATGCCGGGGTCGTCATCCACGATGAGAAGCCGCTGCGTCATGGCCTTGTCTTAGCGCGTGTTGAGGGGGAGGCGAACAGCAACTTTTGTCCCCGGCCGGTCACCGAGTGGATCCGCGACAGGGCTGTCTATGGAAATGGTTCCGCCGTGTTCCTCGATGACCCATTTGGCGAGGGCAAGACCAAGGCCGAAACCCGCACGATTGGGCGCGCCTTGGGTGAAGCGGTCAAAGATCGTGGCCTGGACTTCGGAAGGAATGCCCGGGCCGTTGTCGATTACCGAAAGGACGCCATCGGAGTCGGCGGAAAGCTGGACAAGACTACCGTCGCGCGCGTGGCGTAGCGCATTGCGGATCAGCCCCACAAGCACCTGGCGCAGCCAATTGCGATCGGCTGTTACAGTTGCGGACATAGCCTTGACGGTCAGGACCACACCGGCAGAGGCGCATTCCGCAGCGGTTTCCTCGGCCACTTCGACGAACAGGTCCGGGATGTAGACGGGTTCGGGCGACAACGCCAAAGCGCCCGTGTCAGAGCGTGCCACCCTGAGAAGGTCGTCAATGCGCCGGTTGAGTCGGGAAGCGCGGGCCTCGATCGTTTTCAACGTCTCTGCGGCTTCAGGTGTGGCCTGTTGGCCCAACTGCGCCTCCATCAGGATGACGGTGAGCGGTGTGCGCAATTCGTGGCTGATGTCGGCAAACAGGCGGCGACGGTTCTCATCTATGGATTCCAGCCGTGCGTTGGCAGCCTGCAATTGTTCGGTCCGTTCGGCGATGAGATCGTTGAGACGCGCCCAGTCTGCCTGCACTTCCGCTTTTCTGGCGGCGAGGGTGCCCGCGGCACGGTTTGTCTCGGCGAACAGGGCACCGATCTCGTCGGAGCGGGTCTCGGGCAGGGTGACGGCGAAGTCCTCCTGTCCGATCTGGCGCGCTGCCCCGCGCAGAAGGTCAAGACGACGAAACTGCGGACGAATGAGTCCCGCGTAAAACACTGTGGCTGCAAGGATTGACAGAACTGCCAAGGCTAGGGCGATTACAGTCAGGCGCTGACGGAGGGTTTCGATGCCTGAAAGGGTCTCACGCCGGAACAGCACCTCGGTGTTCACGGCCTCGTTCAGGAGGGGATCGAAGCTGGAGGCAAAACTGTCGATATGAGCGCGCAGGGCAGAGGTCTCCTGTCCGTCGCGTGAGAGGCCTCGTAGCGTCTGGTCCACCGACGCGGACATGCGGGCAAGGAGAAGCGACTGCGTGCCGTGGCGGCTTTGCGTATTGAGATCAAGCCGTTCTGCGTCCGCTACCGCTCGCTCGAGATCACCGTCGAGCAGCGCGAACGTGGCATGGATGCTGTCCACCACCGCTGTCAGGCGGTCGGCGCGGGTTTCGGCGGGCACGCCGCGCTGCACTGCTTCGGTTGCCACGACAAGGAAGGTCGAGACCTGCGTGGACAAGGTGGAATAGCGTGCCATCCGTGCTTCGGCATCCAGCGCCGCCTGCATCCGCGCGGCCACCTGCGCCATACCGACCAGCAACACCAGCGCGGTGAGAACCGTGCCAAAGGTCAGCGCGATGGTCCCCGCGGTCAGCCGGGCTTTCAAAGACAGACCGGGGCGAGGCTTGTCCATGATGCTCCTTCCTTGGGCAGATGCCGTTGCCCTGCCACCAAAACAGGCTTCGAATGCGGACAATTCGAAGCAGCGCACGGTGCGTTAACCAGACCGTTCCTGACATTAAGGCATAGTTGAATTGCGACTAAAGGATGTATTGAGCGAGGCCTCAGATGATCGAGCTGATTTTCATGACCTGTATGTTCGGGTCACAGTCACAGGCAGCCAGTTGCCACGAACGGTCCCTGCTGTTCACGGACGTCACCCCCATGATGTGCATGATGGGTGCCCAGCCGCAGCTGGCGAAATGGGTGAACGAGCACCCCGGCGAACGTATCCAAAGCTGGAAATGTCAGATGGTGAACCTTGCCGAACGCGAGGCTTGACGCCCTCCATCGGTAAAACATCGCTGAAGCGCACCCCGGGGGATGCGCATTGGCAGATCGGGCGATAGGCTTTGACCGACGGTCTTTGTCGGAGAGTGAACGTGCCCCTTCGTAGCCTTTTTCTGAGTTTGCTGGTCTGCCTTCATGCCCTGCCCGCGCTGGCGCAGGACCGGGCCGCCGTCGAGCGGCAGTTTCGCGGCTGGCTTGAGCAGACGGTCTGGCCTGCGGCCAGCCGCAAGGGTGTGTCGCGCAGCACTTTTGACTCTGCGTTCAAGGGCGTGTCGCTGAACTGGGACCTCCCGGACCTCGTACCGCCGGGCACGAAACCCGCAACGCCCAAGATCCAGCGGCAGGCGGAATTTGGCAGCCCGGGCAAATATTTCAACCGGGGCGGATTGGACGGCGCGACCACGCAGGGCCGCCGGATGATGAAAGCCCATGCCAAGGCGTTGGCCCGCGCGGAGACGTCTACTGGGGTGCCGGGACGGATCGTGCTGGGCATCTGGGGCCGCGAAAGCGCTTATGGCGCGGCCAAGATCCCGCATGATGCCTTTCAGGTGCTGGGCACCAAAGGGTTCATGTCCACCCGAGCGGCCTACTTCACGGCGGAACTGATTGCCCTGTTGCAGATCGCGCAGGAGGGTCATGCGCCTTCTTCCGCCATGAAAAGCAGTTGGGCCGGTGCGCTGGGGCAACCTCAGTTCATGCCGACAAATTTCCTGAAATTTGCAGCGGATGGCGACGGTGACGGGCACGCCGACATCTGGCGGTCAGAGGCGGACACGATTGCGTCGATTGCCAATTACCTGAAGGCGCATGGCTGGCAGACCGGCCGTGACTGGGGATTCGAGGTGGTGGTTCCGGCCTCGGTCAGCTGCACGCTCGAAGGACCGGATCAGGGGCGGCGCATTGCCGACTGGGAGAAGGCGGGGGTGCGCCGCGTCGGCGGCAAGGCGTTCCCGGCGCACGAGTTGAAGGGACAGGGATTCCTGCTGATGCCCGCCGGGCGGCACGGTCCGGCCTTTATCGTGACGCCGAACTTCTACGTCCTGAAGGACTACAACATGTCCGATCTCTATGCGCTGTTCGTCGGACATGTCGGCGACCGCATCCAGTATGGCGTGGGTGATTTCACCGCGCGCTGGGGCGCTGTCGGCGGGCTGTACCGATCTGACGTGGCCGCCATGCAGCGCGCGCTGGAAAAGATGGGACATGACGTCGGCGGGGCCGATGGCCTGCCGGGATTCAAGACGCGGCGCTCCATCGGGCGTTGGCAGGAGGCGAAAGGCCTGCCCGCGACCTGTTTTCCGGAAAAGGATATGAAAGCGGCGCTGAAGTGAATTCGGACCTGCAAAATCCTGCAAAATTTTCCCAGTCGCATCGCTGAGCGGCCACTTTGACCCCCATCAGCACACCAACGGGACATAACGGGGACAAGCATTCCCTTGCCCTTACCTTGGTGCCACCCGTATTTTAAGCGCAGGAGAACGGGAGGGCTTCGGAGGATATGCAGGACTTTGGTGATGCCTTCGCGCTGGCCTTTGGGCTGGTGCTGCATCCCACCGCCGATCTGATCGAGATCGTCGGCCTGTCGCTGCGCGTCAGCCTCTCCGCTTGTCTGCTGGCCTGCCTGATCGGTTTGCCGATCGGCGCGTTGCTGGCAATCACGCGCTTCCCCGGTCGCGGCGCGGTGCTGGTTCTGGTCAATGCGCTGATGGGCCTGCCGCCGGTGGTGCTGGGCCTGCTGGTCTATCTGGCCCTGTCGCGCGCCGGGCCGTTGGGCTTCATGGGCCTCCTGTACACGCCGACCGCCATGATTATCGCCCAGACTCTGCTGATCACGCCCATCGTCGCGGCCCTGTCGCGGCAGGTGCTGGAAGACCTGAACGACGAGTATGCCGAGCAGTTCCGGTCGCTGTGCCTGACGCGGATGCAGTCGGTGCAGGCTTTGCTGTGGGACGGGCGCACGGCGCTGATGACGGTAGCTTTGGCCGGGTTCGGCCGGGCGGTGGCGGAGGTCGGCGCGGTGATGATCGTGGGCGGCAACATCGACCACCTGACGCGGGTGATGACGACGGCGATTGCCTTGGAGACGTCGAAGGGCGAGCTGGCTTTAGCTTTGGCGCTGGGGATCGTGCTGATGGTCATCGCGCTGGGGGTGAATGCCGCCGTGCAGGTCTTGCGTATGCAGGGAGAGGCGGAGGTGGCGCATGCGTGATTTTGCCTATGCGCCGTTGGGCGTGCAGACGGTGGCACCGATGACACTGGAAGCGGTTGACCTGCATCTGACATTGGGCGGACGCAGCATCCTGTCCGGGGCATCCGTGTCACTTGACGGCCCGGGCATCACGGCGATCATGGGGCCGAACGGCACTGGCAAGACACAGCTGTTGCGGCTGCTGCATGGCCTGAACACCCCCGATCACGGGCAGGTTCTGTGGAACGGGCGCCCGGCGGAGGAGATGACGGCGACGCAGGCGCTGGTGTTCCAGAAGCCGGTGCTGCTGCGGCGGTCGGTGGCGGCGAACCTGGATTTCGTGCTCAAGGCGCGTGGGCTGGATCGGGGTCGGCGCGATACGCTGCTGGCGCATGTCGGCCTGCTGGAGAAGGCGCGGCAACCGGCGCGCGCCCTGTCGGGCGGCGAGGCACAGCGGCTGGCGCTGGCGCGGGCGCTGGCGTTGGAGCCGCGCGTGCTGCTGCTGGACGAGCCGACGGCGAGCCTTGACCCCGGGTCGGTGCTGGCCATCGAGCGCATCATCATGGACGCCCGCGATCGCGGCGTAAAGGTCGTGCTGGTGACGCATGATATCGGACAGGCGCGCAGGCTGGCCGATGACGTGGTGTTCCTGCACCGCGGGCGCGTGGCGGAACATGCCGTGGCCCAGGATTTCTTTGCCGGTCCGCAATGCCCTGCGGCCCGGGATTTCATCAACGGCAGGATTGTTGCCTGAGCGGACAAACCTGAAGGCATAACCCAAGGGAGACATCATGAAACTCACCAAACTGACGCTGGCCGCCGCGCTGGCGATGACACCTCTGTGCGCACTGGCCGAGGAAAGCATCATCGTGCAATCGACCACCTCGACCGCGAATTCGGGGCTGTACGACTACCTGCTGCCGATCTTTTCCGACAAGACCGGGATCACCGTGAACGTGGTCGCCGTGGGCACGGGCCAGGCGATCAAGAACGCCGCCAACTGCGACGGCGACGTGCTGCTGGTACATGCCAAGCCCGCCGAAGAGAAGTTCGTCGCCGAGGGCGGTGGCACCATGCGCACGGACCTGATGTACAACGATTTCGTGATCGTCGGACCGGCCAGCGATCCGGCTGGCGTGGCAGGGTCTACGGACGTCGAGGCGGCGCTCAAGACCATCGCGGACAAGGGCGCGGCCTTTACCTCGCGCGGGGATGACTCGGGCACCCACAAGAAGGAAGTGGCGCTGTGGAACGCCGCCGGGATCGCGCCCGAGGGCGAGTGGTACCGCGAGACGGGGTCTGGCATGGGCGCGACGCTCAATGCCGGGATCGGCATGGGCGCCTATGTCATGACCGACCGGGCCACCTGGATCAACTTTGGCAACAAGCAGGACTACCAGATCGCCGTTCAGGGTGACGAGGACATGTTCAACCAGTACGGCGTGATCCCGGTGAACCCCGAGAAATGTCCGGCGGTGAAGGTCGACGCGGCCAAGGCGTTTTCCGACTGGCTGGTGAGCGCCGAAGGGCAGGACGCCATCGCGGGCTACAAGATCGACGGGCAGCAGCTGTTCTTCCCCAACGCGCCGAAGGTTGCTAACTGAGGGATGCCCCGGGGTCTGCCCGGCGAAAGGGCAGACCATGACCGAGCACGAATTCCTCACCGTTCCCGAACTGGCCGAGTTGCTGCGGCTGAAGGAGCGCAAGATCTACGACCTCGCCGCCTCAGGCGAGGTTCCCTGTACGCGGGCGACGGGCAAGCTGTTGTTCCCCGCCGCGGGCATCCGCGCCTGGCTAGATGCGCATTCCGAGGGCGCGGTGTCCAAGACGCCCCGCCCCGGGGTGGTACTGGGATCGCATGACCCGCTGCTGGACTGGGCCATTCGTGAATCGCGTTGCGGCCTGGCCACCTATTTCGATGGATCGACGGACGGGCTGGTACGGTTCCGGCGGCGCGAAGGCGTCGCGGCGGGTCTGCACCTGGCCGATGACGAGGGGCGCGAGTGGAACGTGCCCCGCGTGGCGCGGGATTGCGCAGGGCAGAACGCGGTGCTGGTGCGCTTTGCCACCCGGTCGCGCGGGCTTGTGCTGGGGCGGGATGTGTCGGGCATTGCCGGGATGGCCGACTTGGCGGGGCGGCGCGTGGTGCCGCGCCAGCCGGAAAGCGGGTCGGACGTGTTGTTCGGGATGCTGGCGGCCAAGGCCGGGCTGGACCTGAAGCGGGTCGAAATGGTCGAGGTCACCCGCACCGAGACCGAGGCCGTGCAGGCGGTGGCACGCGGCGATGCCGAGGCGACGCTGGGGCTGATGTCGGTGGCGAAGGATTTCGGCCTGCCCTTCGTGCCGCTGATCGAGGAACGGTTCGACCTGCTGGTGAACCGCCGCGCCTGGTTCGACACGGGCATGCAGCGGCTGATGGTGTTCTGCCAGTCCGAGGCCATGGCGGCGCGGGCGGATCGCATGGGCGGCTATGACCTGACAGGGCTGGGCACGGTCCGCTGGAACGCCTGACGGCTGGGGGCGTTGGACTGCGTGAGGTTTCGCCTCGGCTATGCCGAGGCGACCGGCGCGTCCGTTCCGGGCGCGTTGGGGGCTCTGCCCGCATGTCCAGACTGTCGCGCTACGCACGACAGGCGGGGGCTCTGCCCCCGGGCCCCCGCGGTATTTTCGTCAAGATGAAGGGGGGGGGTGTGCCGACCTCCTGGCGGGGTCATTCGTCCCAGGCAGTGACCTTGCGGTCGATGGTCTTGCGCGAGACGCCAAGACGGCGGGCAGCCTCGGCGCGATTGCCGTCGCAGAGGTCGAGCACGTGCAGGATGTGGCGTTGCATGACTTGGTCGAGGTTTTCCACCGCACGGTTGCCGGTGACGCGGGTGTCGCCCGAGAATTCCGGCGGGAAGGTCCCGAGGATGACGGAGCGTTCCACGAGGTTCTTGAGTTCGCGCACGTTGCCGGGCCAGTCGTAGCGGCGCATCTTCAGCAGGGTCTCGGCGGAGAGGTCCAGCGCGGGCAGGCCCAGCGTGGTGGAGAATTGCTGCATGAAGAGGGCGGCGAGTTCGGTGATGTCCTCGGAGCGGTCCTTGAGCGGGGGCATGTGGATGCGCACCACGTTCATGCGGTGGTAGAGATCGGCGCGGAATTTGCCCTGGGCCACCGCCTGTTCCAAGTCGGCATTGGTGGCGAAGGCGAGGCGGAGGTTGAGGGGGAATTCGCGTTCCGCGCCGATGGGGCGGACGCGCTGGTCCTCGATCGCGCGCAGGAGCGCGGCCTGGACCTGTTCCGGCATCTGCGCGACTTCGTCGAGGAACAGCGTGCCGCCGTCGGCCAGCAGGAAGAGGCCGGGTTTCAGCGTGTCCTCGGGGCCGTTGATGCCGAAGAGGTCCTGCGCGATGTGATCCGGCGGGATGGCGGCGCAGTTGACGGGCACGAAGGGGCGGTCGCGGCGGTCGCTGAGTTGGTGGAGGGTGCGCGCGGCCAGTTCCTTGCCCGTGCCGGAGGCGCCGGTGAAGAGGACGGGGGTTGGCAGCGGGGCAAGGCGTTTGAGGAGCGCGCGGACCTCGGACAGGGCGTCGGAGGTGCCGAGCATCTTGCCGCCCTGGTCGGCGCTGAGTTCGTGGCGCAGGAGCGTGTTGTCGCGGCGCAGGTACTTGCGGTCCAGCGTGCGGGCGACGGCGCCGAGGATCTGGTTGGCGCGGAAGGGTTTCAGGACGAAGTCGCTGACGCCCGCGCGCAGGGCGGCGATGGCGGTTTCGAGGTCGGCATAGGCGGTGATGAGGATGGTGTCGGCGAGGAAGCCAAGCTTGCGCTGTTCGGCGACCCACTCGAGGCCGGTCTTGCGCGGCATGACGTTGTCGAGGATCACCAGGTCGAAGTGGCATTCGTCGAGCTTGGCCGTGGCCTCGTCGGGGGAGGCGGCCAGTTCGATGCGCTTCACCCGGGGGCCAAGCGTCTTGTAGAGGAAGTTGCGCATGCCGGGTTCGTCGTCGATCACGAGGATCGACGCACCGGCGAGGTCGCTGCCGTAGTCCTCGGCCATTCAGTCGAGCCGGACGTTGCTGTCCGAGTGGACCTGCGCCGAGGTCAGTTCCAGCGCGTTGAGGCCGTACCATGCGCCGACACCGATGAGGGCCATGGCGAGGAACCCGAGGAGCATTGCTTTCATTTCGTGTCTTCCGTTGTTGTGGCTTGCTTCAGCCAGGTGACGAGGTCGGCGCGGTCAGTGGCGCCGGAGATCACCTGCATGGGCATCCTGGAGCCGGGGATATAGTGGTCCGGTCCCTGGTCAAAGAGTGTGTCGATGGTCGCGTCCGTCCAGAGGATATCCGACGTGGCGAGGGTTTCGGAATAGGGATAGTCCGGCAGGCTGCCCGCGCGGCGGCCGAAGATGCCGTGGAGGGTGGGGCCGGCCTTGCGTGACGGGCCCGGAGTGGTGGCGTGGCAGATGGAGCATTTGCGCATGAACTGGCGTTCGCCGTTGGACATGGTATCGGCGTCGCGCAGGAAGGAGCGTTCGCCGGAGATACCCGGCTCGAAGGCGTCGAGCGAGGCGACGGGCCAGCCGTAGGCGACGTCGTCGAGGCCGCCTGCCCAGATGGTGGCTCCGTCCGGGGAGAAGGCCAGCGCCCAGACGGGGCCTTGGCGGGTGGCGCGGAAGTCGCGGGTGATGGCCCAGGCCGCCGTGTCGAGCATCATGATATAGCCGTGGCCGTCGCCCACCGCCAGTTGGTGCGAGGGCGCGTGGTAGGCCATGGAAAGGATCGGGCGGCGGTCGAGAGTGAAGTCGGCGATCTCGTCCCCGGAATGGTCGATCACCCGGGTGCCGCCGTCGACGGCGCCGTAGGCGATCCAGTCGGGGGAAACGATCAGCTCGTTGATGCCGAAACCGTGGTTGGCCAGCGGCAGGGCCTCGCCCGTGTCCAGATCGTAGCGCATCAGTTGGCCGGTGGAGGTCCCGGCGTAAAGCCGGGACGGGGTGTCGAAAGCCACCGTGTTCACGCCGCCGGGGGCGTCGAGCAGCCGCCCCTCGCCCGTGAGCGGCCAGAGGCCCAAGGTGCCGTCCCACGACGCGCTGGCAACAAGGTCGCCCGAGACCGCCAGCGCCATGACCTTACCCTTGTGCTGGCCCAGCACGCGCGGGGCGTCCGACCACAGGCGCACGGTGAAATCGTCACCGCCGGAGACGATGAAGCCGTCGCCCAGCGCCACCGCGTTTACCGCCGCGTCATGGCCTTCGAGCCAGTCAGGCGAGCGCCCCTCCCAGACCCCCACCGAATTGTCGAAGCTGGCGGTCACCACCGTGCCCTCGTGCGAGACGGCGATGCCCATGATGGGGCCGCCGTGTCCCTTGAGGGTGGTGAACTCCTGCGCGAACGCCGGAGCGCCGCACAGGAGGGCGACCGCCAGCCAGCGCATCATTCCGCCGGGGTGGCGGCGTCGGGTGCTGTGGCCTCGCCCTGAGCCTTCTTCTTTTCGTACCAGATCGAGTGGTGCTGCTCAGCCCAGTTCTCGTCCACTTCGCCCGATCCCATGGCCTCGAATGCGCCTTCCATGCCGACGGAACCGATGTAGATATGCGCGATGATGATCGCCATGAGGACAAAGGCCACGATGGCGTGCCAAAGCTGCGCCAGCTGCATTTCTTCCTGCGGGGCCAGCGCCACCGGCAGCGGGTCCATCCCGAGGATCGACGGCACGCCAAGGTCGTTGAGCAGAATGAAACTTTTCGCGAAGAGCGGCAGGTCCATGGGGAAGAGCAGCGACAAACCAGACAGAGAGATCGAGCCGCCCAGCAGGACCACCGACCAGAAGATCAGCTTTTGCCCGGCGTTGAATTTCTTGGCGGGCGGGTGCTGGTCGCCGACGATGCCGCCCATCTGCTTGAACCAGATCAGGTCCAGCTTGTCGGGAATGTTGTGCCAGACCCAGAGGACGAAGATCAGCGCGATGCCGATCATGAAGGCCCAGGACACGTTGTTGTGGATGTACTTGGACACGATCAGAAGCGTCGAATTGGCCTCGTGACCCATGATCGGGATCAGGAATGCGCGCCCGAACAGGGTGAACAGGCCAGTGAAGCCCAGCAGCAGGAACGACCCCGCCGTCAACCAGTGGGTGAAGCGTTCGAAGGCGTGAAAGCGGGTGACCGTGTGACCGGACTTGCCGCCCTCGATGCGGATGCGGCCCCGGAACAGGAAGAACACGGCAAGGAAGCCGATGGTGCCCAGCAGCAACCAGCCGCCATAGGTGCGCAGTGGACCCGCGCGGAATTCCAGCCAGCGCATCCCGCCGTCCTGGATCATCACCGCGCCGACCTCTGTGCCGGTGGTGACGGTCGGGTCCTGCAGCTTGTCATAACGGATGGCGCGCCACAGGTCCGGGTCCGAAGAGGTGCCCAGCGGCGCGAGGTTCGGCGGCGGGACGGCGTCGCCGCCGGTGTTGGTCGACCGGAAGGATTCGTCGATCGGCAGCCCCTGCTGGCGCCGCAGGATGTCTTCCAGCGTCTGTGCGCCGCCGGTCGCCTGCCGGGCGGCAATCAGCTGTGCTTCGACCTCGTCCACGCCGCGTTTGGGCGTGAACCACCATGACGTCACAGCGACGACGACAAGCAGGAGGACAAAGAACAGCGCTTCTGCGGTACGGCTTTTCATGCGTTTCCCCATTGGCGCGCGGCCCCCTCCGGTCCCGCAACGCCACAAAGGGCGAGGCCCTGAAAGGCCCCGCCGTGTCAGTGGTGGTGGATGCAGGCCGGGGAATGCCCCCGGCCCGCCTGTCAGGCGTCAGCCGCCCTTCTGATCATAGGCCGTGCCCCAGCCCCAGGCGCCCGAGCCGAAGCCGCGGGCGACCACGCGCTCGCGGTAGATGGCGGACACGACGTCGCCATCACCGGCCAGCAGGGCCTTGGTGGAACACATCTCGGCGCAGATGGGCAGCTTGCCCTCGGCGATCCGGTTGCGACCGTACTTGGAGAACTCCGCGCTGGAGTTGTTCTCCTCGGGGCCACCGGCGCAGAAGGTGCACTTGTCCATCTTGCCACGGGACCCGAAGTTGCCCGCCTGCGGGTACTGCGGCGCGCCGAAGGGGCACGCGTAGAAGCAGTAGCCGCAGCCAATGCAGAGGTCCTTGGAGTGCAGGACCACGCCTTCCTCGTTCTGGTAGAAGCAATCCACCGGGCAGACGGCCATGCAGGGCGCGTCCGAACAGTGCATGCAGGCCACCGAGATCGAGCGTTCACCGGGCTTGCCGTCCTGGATGGTCACCACGCGGCGGCGGTTGATCCCCCAGGGCACCTCGTGCTCGTTCTTGCAGGCGGTGACGCAGGCGTTGCATTCGATGCAGCGTTCCGCGTCGCAGAGAAATTTCGCTCTTGCCATTCTTTCTCTCCCTTATGCCGGCATGATCTTGCAGAGGGTGGCTTTGGTCTCCTGCATCTGCGTGATGACGTCATAGCCGTAGGTCTGCGCGGTGTTGGTGGATTCCCCCAGGACATAGGGGTCTGCACCCTCGGGGTACTTGGACCGCAGGTCCTCGCCCTGGTAATGGCCGCCGAAGTGGAACGGCATGAAGGCCACGCCCTCGCCGACCCGTTCGGTCACCATTGCCTTGACGAGCACCTTGCCGCCCTCGGGACCTTCGACCCAGCACATCGCCCCGTCACGCACACCAAGGTTGTTGGCGTCGCGCGGGTTGATCTCGACGAACATGTCCTGCTGGAGTTCCGCAAGCCAGGGGTTCGACCGGGTCTCGTCGCCGCCGCCCTCGTATTCGACCAGACGGCCGGAGGTGAGGACGATCGGGTAGTCCTTCGAGAAGTCGTTCTTCTGGATCGACGCGTAGAGCGTCGGCAGGCGGTACGACTTGCGGTCCTCGTAGGTCGGGTAGTCTGCGACCAGGTCCCGACGGTTCGAGTAGAGCGGCTCGCGGTGGAGCGGCACGGGGTCGGGGTATTCCCAGACCACGCAGCGCGCCTTGGCGTTGCCGTAGGGGGCGCAGCCATGGGCGATGGCGACGCGCTGGATGCCGCCCGAGAGGTCGGTCTTCCAGTTGGTCTTTTCCGCCGCGACGGCCTGGATGGCGGCCTTCTCGTCGTCGGTCAGGTCAGCGTCCCAGCCGAGGTCCATCAGCATCTGCATGGTGAACTCGGGGTAGCCGTCCTGAATTTCCGCACCGGGGTTGGACACGCCTTCGGCCAGCAGGTTCTGACCGTCCCGTTCGACACCATAGCGGGCGCGGAACGGCAGGCCGCCCTTCGCCACGGGGGTGTTGATGTCATAGAGGTTGGGCGAGCCGGGGTGGTTCATCTCTGCCGTGCCCCAGCAGGGCCAGGGCAGACCGTAGAAGTCGCCATCCGCCGGGCCGCCAACCGCCTGCAACGTGGTCTTGTCGAAGGTGTGCTGGTTGGCCATGTGCAGCTTCAGGCGCTCCGGCGACTGGCCGGTGTAGCCGACGGTCCACATGCCCTTGTTGATCTCGCGCAACGTGTCCTCGATGTTCGGCGTGACGCCGTCCTCCTCGATCGCGATGTTGCGGAACAGGCGGTCGTGGAAGCCGAACTTCTGCGCGAACATGCCGATGATCGTGTGATCGGGCTTCGCCTCGAAGAGCGGTTTCACCACGGCATCGCGCCACTGGATCGAGCGGTTCGACGCGGTGACCGAGCCGTAGGTCTCGAACTGGGTGGCCGCCGGCAGCAGGTAGACGCCATCGGTGCGGTCATGCAGAACGGCCGAGACGGTCGGATAGGGGTCGACCACCACGAGCATGTCCAGCAGTTCCATCGCCTTCTTCATCTCGACCTGGCGGGTCTGAGAGTTCGGCGCATGGCCCCAGAGCACCATGGCACGGACCTTGTTGGGCTGGTCCATGTTCTCGGCGTCCTCGAGGACACCGTCGATCCAGCGCGACACCGGGATGCCGGTCTCGTACATCAGGTCCTTGTCGGAACCATCCGCCGCCTTCATCTTGGCGAACTGGCCGTTCAGCCAGTCAAAGTCCTCGCCCCAGACGCGCGCCCAGTGCTGCCACGAGCCCTTGGCCAGGCCATAGTAGCCCGCCAGCGTGTGGGACAGAACACCAAGGTCCGTCGCGCCCTGAACGTTGTCGTGGCCGCGGAAGATGTTGGTGCCGCCGCCCGACAGACCCATGTTGCCCAGTGCCAGCTGAAGCACGCAGTAGGCACGGGTGTTGGACGACCCGGTGGTATGCTGGGTGCCACCCATGCACCAGATCACGGTGCCCGGACGGTTGTTCGCCATGGTGCGCGCCACGCGCTCCAGCTGGCTGCCCGGCACGCCGGTCACGCGTTCGGTTTCCTCGGGGTTCCACTTCGCCACTTCGGTGCGGATCTGGTCCATGCCCCAGACACGGGTGCGGATGAACTCCTTGTCCTCCCAGCCGTTCTCGAAGATGTGCCAGAGGATGCCCCAGATCAGCGCCACGTCCGACCCCGGACGCATCCGCACGTATTCGTCGGCATGGGCCGCCGTGCGGGTGAAACGCGGATCGCAGACGATCAGCGGTGCGTTGTTCTGCTCCTTGGCCCGCAGGACATGCAACAGCGACACCGGGTGCGCCTCGGCGGGGTTGCCCCCGATGATGAAGATCGCACGAGAGTTGTGGATGTCGTTGTAGGAGTTCGTCATCGCGCCATAGCCCCAGGTGTTGGCAACACCTGCGACGGTCGTCGAGTGACAGATGCGCGCCTGGTGGTCGACGTTGTTCGTCCCCCAGTAGCGCGCGAATTTCTGGAACAGGTAGGCCTGCTCGTTGTTGTGCTTGGCCGAACCCAGCCAGTACACGGAATCCGGTCCGCTTTCCTCGCGGATCTTCATCATCTGGTCGCCGATCTCGTTGATCGCGTCCTCCCAGCTGATGCGGACCCATTCGCCGCCGACCTTCTTCATCGGGTACTTCAACCGGCGTTCGCCATGCGCGTGTTCACGCACGGACGCGCCCTTGGCGCAATGCGCGCCGAGGTTGAAGGGGCTGTCCCAGCCGGGTTCCTGGCCGATCCAGACGCCGTCCTGCACCTCTGCCATGACGGTACAACCGACCGAACAATGGGTGCAGACGGATTTGATCAGGTCCACCTTCCCCGTGGACGCCGTGGCCGCGCTGGCCTGCTGGACGGTGCCGCCCGTCGCCGCGATGGCAGCAAGGCCGCCGATCGCCAGACCGGAACCGCGGAGGAATCCGCGCCGGTCGACCGAGGTCTTTGCCACCTCGGACAGGATCGAAGTCCGCTGGGGGCGTCGCGCTACCCCGTTGGTCTTTTTCCTAAGCATGTGTCTCTCTCCCTTTACGTGCCTTTCGGCCCGCAGGACGATGCCCGGACGCAGTTGCGCGTTCCGGACGGTGAAAGGCGGAACAGTCGGGCCTCACGCTACCATTCGTTCCACCAGCGGGGGTGCTGCGCCCTGTTTCGGACTGCCGCTGTTCGTCGTTCTGCGCAGGTGTGAAACCGCGCAGGGGCGCGCCTAGAAGCGCGCGGAGGCCAGGTAGGCCCGGGTATGTTCCGTGTCCTGCATCTTGTTGGACGACAGGTCCGGTGCGCTGGCAGCCGCCTCGGTGCCGCTGGTGGCCACGGCCACGGCAGCAACGGGGGCAGCGGTGCCCGCAAGTTTCAGGAAATCGCGGCGCGTGGCCTCTTTCTCCGTCATTGCATTCCTCCGGTTGTTGGTTCCGGCGCTCTCGCGCCGCTCGTTACGCGAGGGCTTCGCCCTCGCAGGCTCAATGTCAGCCGAGGCGGAAGGCCTCGGCCTCGATGTCCATGAAGGCGCGGCCGATGGTGCCCACGGGGGTGTAGAACACTGACCCCTTGGCGCCTTCGAGGTCGGCAAAGAAATGTCCGGCCCAGGACGCGATGTGCTTGTTGAAGAATTCCTTTTGCGTCGCCAGCGGGGCCGGACGGCCAAAGCGGCCGACGATCAGCGCGCCCATCATCTCCATCAGCGATGCGATGTTGTCCTCGGGTTCGAACACGTTGTCGGCGCGGGCCAGACCGTGGCGGGTCATGTCCTGACGCAGGGCCGCCAGCGGTTTTTCATTAAGAAACCCGGTCATGTAGTACGACGCATAGGGCAGCAGTTCGCCGCGCCCCAGACCAATGAACAGCGCGTTGTACTCGCGCGCGGCGCTTTGCGGTTTGGTGACCTTGGCCATCTTGGCCAGCGTGCTGATCGCCTGCCCCAGCGCGGTGTCATCGCCCGACAGCGACGAGGTCTGCGCCAGCAACATCTCGTCCGGCGGGCCTGACAGGATCAGCCCGAGGTAGTTGTAGAGGTCCGCGCGGAGGCGGTCCTCTTCGGCGATCTGGGTGGCAGCGGCTGCGGTCATCGTCTCTCCTCAGGTCTCAAAGCGAAACCGCATCCGCCGGGCCACGGGGGCCGGGGATGTGTCGGGTTCGGTTATCTCGTACGGGGCCGTCTCGGGCGCGGGCTGCGCGGCGGCGATGGGTTCTGATGTCTCGGGTTCCGGCGTCTGGGGCTGTTCGGGAACAGGTTGGTCGGAAGCGGGCGGGGCGAGGTCGGGCTCCCCGTCGCGGAGCCTCTCCGTGACCCCCTCGCCTGCCCCGCCGTCCTCCGCCCGGGCGGCCTGCGCGGCCTCCTCGGCGAACTTGTCGAACATGCCCTTGCCCACCTGGTAGACGGTTTTCATGTCCGGCACGCAGCGCGCGGCGTCGGTGTAATCCTCACCGTATTCCAGCAGGCCATCGAGGTTGGCGAGCACCGGGTTGGACCGCCACAGCTGGCGCAGGGCGCGGTTCTTCAGCCGTTGCGGCAGTTGCGCCTGAAGGAAGGCGCGCAGTTGTTCGCCGTTCTCGACCTGCTCGGGCTCGGGCAGGCCGGCCTCGGCCAGCAGTTGTTCGTCGGACTTCTCGGCCAGCGCCTGTTCGGTGGCGGCCTTTTCGGCGGCGATGCGGGCCGCGTCCTCGGCCTGCGCCTCGGCGGCGACGGCGGCCTTGCGGCGTTCCCAAAAGCTCATTGCAGCCTCCGCCGTTTCAGCTTGGGCGAGGCGTAGATGTCCGCCGCCTTGCCGATGCGCGGATCGCCGATGCCGTCCTGCACGAGGTCGACGCGCTTGCGGTCGCGCTTGCGCTTGATGAAGGTTTCTTCCTCGTAGAATTCCTCGACGAAGGCGCGGATCCAGGCCACCAGCCCGTGCGGCATGGGGACCTTTTCCACCTGCTCCTCGCCGCTGTCGGTGTAGTCCTGCGCCTCGTAGGGGGAGGCGGTGACGCGGAGGATTTCGAACGGATGCTCGCCGTCGCTGCGGCGCATGACGACGTAGAGGCTGGGCACTTCGGAGGACAGGCCGTTGAGGTAGGCCTCTGCCTCGGCCCCGTGCAGTTCCAGCGTTGTGGTGGCGGCGTGGTATTCCACGGCTTCGCCCTCGCGGCGGAGTTCCTTCCACGACGCCTCTCCCGCGCCGGGCAGGACGGCGGAGGCGGACCAGTGCCACTTGGCCCAACGGGTGACGCCGGGCGTCCGTCGCAGGACGACCCCCACCGGCATGGTGCGATAGGCGTTCGGGTTGTGGATCACGGTATTCCTCCCTTGCCCCAGCCTAAGCGCAGGATTTTCCGCGCCGAAAGCGTTTTTGCACACCATCGTACGCCGAATGGGTTTTCGGGTCATTTTGACCGGGGTCCACGGCGGCTGGTGACACCCATGGCCAATGTGTCCAACCCGAGTGTTTTGCTCGGAAAACAGGCGGAATGAGAACGGGCGAATCACCTGGCGGGAAACGGGCCACGAAAGGGGCCGGACGCCAAGGGGCGCCTCTTGGAAAGCGGTTGTTCACCACATCGAATCATGTGTAGCTACCCGGCGCGCGGGCTGCCTGAACCGGGAAAAAACCGCGCGCCGCAGGGGAGGAAGTGAATGGCCAAGACCTTGATAACTTGTGATTGTCTGGGAACGCAGACCATCGACGCCAAGGCCCTGTCCGAGGCCACCGGATTGACCGTCCCCGCACCCTGCACGGCGCTGTGCACCCGGCAGATCGACCGCGCGGCAGAGGCCTTGACCACCGGTGACACGATTTTTTGCTGCACCCAGGAAGAGGCAGTTTTTACCGCCCTGGCCGAGGAACTGGGGGTCGATGCGCCCCCCCTGCTGGACCTGCGCGACCGCGCCGGGTGGAGCGCCGATCAGGGCCACAAACTACCCAAAATGTCCGCGCTCGTGGCCGAGGCCCTGCTGCCCGCCGCGCCCGAGAAAACCATCGACGTGCTGTCCGAGGGCGTCTGCCTGATCGTCGGCCCCGCCGAGGTCGCGCTGGCTGCCGCCGAACAGCTGAAGGACCACCTCGCCGTCACCGTCCTGCTGCCCGACGGGGCGGAGGTGCCGGATACGCGCGCCTATGACGTCATCACCGGGCGGTTGCGCCGGGCCAAGGGCGCGCTGGGGCAGTTCGAGGTGACCATCGACGCGCTGCGCATGGTGGAACCGGGCGGACGCGGGGCGCTGACCCTGTCCGAGCCGCGCGACGGCGGGCAATCGGCCTGCGACATCCTGCTGGACCTGCGCGGCGAGGCGCCGCTGTTCCCGGCACATGAGAAGCGCGAAGGCTACCTGCGGGCCGAGCCGGGCCATGCCCCTGCGGTGGCGGCGGCGGTGCTGGCGGCCTCGCATCTGACGGGGACCTTCGAGAAGGTGCTGCACGTGAAGATGGAGCCGATGCTCTGCGCCCATTCGCGGGCCGAGCAGACGGGCTGCACGCGATGTCTGGACCTCTGCCCCACGGGGGCGATCCTGCCTGCGGGCGAGCATGTGACCGTCGATCCGATGATCTGCGCCGGATGCGGAGCCTGTTCGGCGGTCTGCCCCTCGGGCGCGATCAGCTATGACGCGCCGCCGGTGGACCTGACCATGCGGCGGGTGCAGACGCTGGCCAAGGCGTTCATGGATGCAGGCGGCAGCGCGCCGCGCCTGCTGGTGCATGATGCCCACGGGGCCGAGATGATCCGCCTGTCGGCACGTTACGGCCAAGGCCTGCCCGCCGACGTGATCCCTCTGGAATTGCCGAAACTCGGGGTCTTTGGCCATGCCGAGGCGGTGGCGGCGCTGGGGGCGGGCTTTGCCTCTGTCAGCCTGCTGGCGGGACCGGGTGCGGACCTCGACGCCATCGGTGCGCAGGTGGCGCTGGCGCAGGCCATTGGCGGCGCGGCCTCGGTGTCGATCATCGACACGGTGGACCCCGATGCGCTGTCAGAGGCACTGTTCGACGAGAACGCCCCTGACGCCGTGGCGCAGCCCGTGCGGCCCATGGGCACGCGGCGACAGATCACGCGGCAGGCGGCCCGTGCGCTGCATGGCGATGCCACCCTGCCCTTGCCGCAAGGTGCGCCCTATGGTGCGGTTGTGGTGGATCAGGACGCCTGCACGCTGTGCCTGTCCTGCGTGTCGCTGTGTCCCTCGGGCGCGCTGGGGGACAATCCCGACCGGCCCGAGCTTCGGTTCCAGGAGGACGCCTGCCTGCAATGCGGGCTGTGTGCCAACCTCTGCCCGGAAAAGGCCATCACGCTGGAACCGCGTCTGGACCTGAGCGACGCCGCGCTGAGCCAGCGCATCCTGAAGGAGGAAGAACCCTTTGCCTGCGTCGAATGCGGCGCCCTGTTCGGAGTGAAATCCACGGTGGAACGCATCACGGCGAAGCTGTCCGAACACGCGATGTTCGCGGGCGACAAGCTGCGGATGATCCAGATGTGCGACGATTGCCGGGTGAACGCGCAGTTCCACGCCGACGACAGCCCCTTTGCGTCAAAGCCGCGTCCGCGCCCGCGCACCACCGAGGACTACCTTTCGAAACGACGCGATCACTGATGATCGAGCGGCTTTCCCAGATCGGCGGGGGCCATCCCGGCGACATAGGCCAGCACGGCCTCGACCTCGTCCAGCGTCATCTCGACGGGGACGATGGGGCTGGGGCGTGCCTCGTCAAAGGGCAGCGTGACCTCGGCGATCTGGGTAAAGGCGGGGTGCGGGTTCAGGGCGTAGAAGCCGATGAAACGGTCCTGCCAGCCGGGCAGGCTGCGCAGCACGGAAAAGCTGGGGGTGGAGCCGATGCCGGACAGGCGCGTCTGGTCGTCGACCGCATGACAGCGGGCGCATTTCAGGCGCGAGACTTGCAGGCCCAACGCCGGGTCGCCGTCCAGTTCCAGCGTGGCAACCTTGCGCGCAGCCTGCGGTGGGGGCGTGAAGATCGCCGCGCCATCGGGCGCATAGGCCAGCACCGTGTCGCGGCCGATGTCACCGCCGAGCCAGTCGGCGAAACGCCCGGTCCATTCGGTCGGCTGCGTCACCTCCATGGCCCAGACCTGCCCCGCCCCCTCGAACAGCGGCTGACCCGCGTCGCCCAGAACGACCTGCGCGGCCTCAGGCGTGTCGGTCAGGGTGACGCGCACCTGTGTCTTGAGCGCAAAGCGCGGCAGGATGTGTTTCATCAGCCCCGTGTCCACCAGCGCAGGCGGGGCGTACAGCAGGACGGACCTTTCCTGTGCCAGCACCTTGAAGGGCAGCACGGCGAGGGCCAGTATCAACAACAAACAGCGCATGGCAGCCAGCCTAAGCGGCAGCGCGGCCTTGCGTCAACTTTCACGGGAGAGACGTCATGAGCGACGAATTCAACATGTCGATGCGCAAGTTCCTGAAGCAGGTGGGTGTCACCTCGCAGCAGGCCATCGAGGAAGCGATGCGCGACGCCGATACGTCGGGCAAGCGTTACGCGGTGAAGGCCGTCATCACCATCGAGGAGCTCGACCTGACCCATGAGGTCACGGGCGAGATCCAAGGACAGGAGTAGGACGTGGCGACGCGTGACGAGGTTCTGGAGATCCTGAAGACCATCGAGGCCCCGACCGGCGGCGACATCGTGTCGGCGGGCGTGGTGCGGGCGCTTGGCGTGGCGGACACCGGTGTGCGATTCGTGCTGGAGGTCGCGCCGGGACAGGCCGACGCCTGGCAGCCGGTGAAGGCGCGCGCCGAGGCGGCGCTGGCGGCGGCGGGCGTGGGGTCGGTCAATATCGCGGTGACGGCGGATGCGCCGCCCCCGGGGCTGGGCGCAAAGCCGAAACCCAAGCCGCAAGGCCCGCAGAAGATCCCCGGCGTGAACCACCTGATCGCGGTGGCGTCGGGCAAGGGCGGCGTGGGGAAATCGACCGTGTCGGCGAACCTCGCCTGTGCCCTGGCTCAGCAGGGGCGGCGCGTGGGTCTGCTGGATGCGGACGTCTACGGGCCGTCACAGCCGCGGATGCTGGGCGTGTCGGGGCGGCCGTCCTCGCCGGATGGCAAGACGATCCTGCCGCTGCGCAACCACGGCGTGACGATGATGTCCATCGGGCTGATGACCAACGAGGATCAGGCGGTCGTCTGGCGTGGGCCGATGCTGATGGGCGCGCTTCAGCAGATGATGATGCAGGTGCAATGGGGCGCGCTGGACGTGCTGATCGTCGACCTGCCGCCGGGCACCGGTGACGTGCAGATGACGCTTGCTCAAAAGGCGCAGGTGGATGGGGCGGTAATCGTGTCGACGCCGCAGGACGTGGCGCTGCTGGACGCCCGCAAGGGGCTGGACATGTTCAAGCAGTTGAACGTCCCGATCCTTGGCATGATCGAGAACATGTCGACGCATATCTGCTCGCAATGCGGCCACGAGGAGCATGTCTTTGGCCACGGCGGCGTCGCGGCCGAAGCGGTAAAGCTGGGTGTGCCCCTGCTGGCGGAAATCCCGCTGCACCTTTCCATTCGCCTTGCCGCGGACGGCGGCGCGCCCATCGTGGTCAGCCAGCCTGACAGCCCGCAGGCGGAGGCCTTCCACAAGGTCGCTCGCGCGCTGATCGACCGGGACATGGCATGACGGAACAGGCGCTGAGCTTTCCCCCGGCGATGTACGGCGAGGCGGTTGCAGACTCGCCCGAGGAAACCGCCGTCCTGCGGGCTATTCAGGGCGTAGACGCGGGGCTGGTGACCTATCGCATCGCGCAGGACCGGATGGGGGCGGCGCTGGTCTTTGCCCCCGAGGTGCCGCTGCGCGAGGCCATGGCGATGCTGCCGCTGTGCGGCGTAGGGTTCCAGAACGCCCTTGGCGCGCTGGCCCCGCCAGAGGTCGCCGTGCATCTGGATTGGGACGGCAGGCTGCGCGTCAACGGCGCGCTGGCCGGGGGCATGCGGGCCTTTGCGGCAACTGACGATCCCGATGTCGTGCCCGACTGGCTGGTGGTCTCGTGGTCGCTGGACCTGCTGCCCATGTCCGACGACACCGGGCTTAACCCCGACCGCACCGCGCTGTTCGTCGAGGGCTGCGCCGACGTGGAACCGGCGATGCTGGTCGAAGCCTGGGCGCGGCACACTCTGGCTTGGATCGCCCGCTGGGAGGATGCAGGCAACAAAGGGCTGAACGCCGAATGGCGCGGCCTCGTTCATGGCATGGGCGAGACGGTGACACGCGGCGATACCTCCGGCACCTTCCTCGGCGTGGATGAACATTTCGGGATGCTGCTCCGCACCGGCGACGACACCCGCCTGATCCCGCTGACTGACCTTCTGGAGGACACACCGTGAAACTCGCCCGCGCCATCCACTTTGATGAAAGCGACCAGAACGTCTTTGCCCTGCCCGCGCGCACTGGCGAATGGTGCATCCCCGGAGGGTTCGAATTCTCGGACTGGACCGAGGGCGACCTGACCGGCAAACAGCGACAGGCCTTTTCCAACGGCTGGCTGGGGCTGGAAACCGGCGGACGGGTGACGTTCGTCGCCGTGACCCAGATCGAACCCACCGAACTGGCCGAGCTGGAAACCACGCTGGCGCAGCACTTCGTCACCTATTACGGCGCGCCCTCGGTGGATGCGGCCCGTCCGGTCGCCCGCGAGGAACTGTTCCACATGGCCGACCTGTGTGAGGAACACGCGCCCAACACCCTGCTGATCGTCGCCCGTGACCTGACCGAAGCCGGCGTCCGCGAGGTATTCCGCGTGATCGAAGCCGATGATGCCGACCTCGACCAATTCGCGGTACACGGGCATCTGGACCCGTGACCGGGCTCGAGCAGGTGCGGCGACTCTTCACGCGGTCCATCCGCGTGCGCCTGCTGTTCCTGGCTCTTGCGCCGCTGGTCGTACTGACCCCCTTGCTGCTGCTGCTCGGCATGGCTCGCTGGACGGCGGATTACGACAGGATCCTGATTGCCAACGTGCAATCCGATCTGAGGATCGCGGAACAATATCTCGCGCGGATCATGTCGACCACAAGCGACGAACTGGGCAGCGTGGCGGGTTCCGTCGAGTTTGCCGAGGCTCTGGAGCTGCCGAAAGCCCGGCGGGACCTGTATTTCGAGAGCAAGAGAGACGAACTGGGCCTCGACGTCCTGCGCTTCCTTTCCATGGACGAGGCGCGCGTCGAGGCCAGAACCTGGCCAGTGATCCAGTCCGCATTCGACGGCCAGCCCAGCACAGCCATAGACATCTTCGACGCCGATGATCTGGCTGCTCTGCCCGGGGGGCTCGACATCCGCGCCCGGGTTGATCTTCTGCCGACGAAGGCCGCAGTACCAACCGAACGGGTGGTGGAGGATCGGGGCATGATGGTGCACTCAGCGACCCCGGTGCGGTTGAACGGCAAAAGGGGCGTGCTGGTGGGCGGCATCCTTCTGAACCGCAACCTTCAATTCATCGACACGATCAACGCACTCGTCTATCTCAACGCCTTCACCGGCGGAGATCGTCAGGGCACGGCAACCCTGTTTCTGGACGACGTGCGCATCTCCACCAATGTGCGCCTGTTCGAAGACGTCCGTGCGCTGGGCACCCGCGTCTCGGCAGCGGTCCGCGAACAGGTTCTGGATCAGGGGCGGACATGGCTGGACCGCGCTTTCGTCGTGAACGACTGGTATATTTCCGGGTATCTGCCGCTGCGTGACAGCTTTGGTAAGCCTGTCGGCATGCTTTACGTCGGCTTCCTCGAAGCCCCCTTCACCACGGCAAAGCGCAACGCCTACCTGGTCATGCTGGCAGCTTTCGCTGCTGTGGTTGTGGTGTCCGTCCCGCTCTTCCTGTGGCTCGCCAAAGGTGTCTTTGCGCCCCTCGAACACATGTCACGTACCATGCGGCGCGTCGGCGAAGGAGACCTGTCCGCTCGAAACGGGGTCAGCAACACGTCCGACGAAATCGGCGAAGTGGCCAATCATCTCGACGACCTTCTGGATCAGGTTCAGGAACGGGACGTCCGACTGCGCGCCTGGGCCGAGGAACTGAACCAAAGAGTCGATGAACGCACAGCCGAATTGAAGGCGGCGAATGCCAAGGTCGAAGACACCTGGCGGCAATTGGTCATGAGCGAGAAGCTCGCTTCAATCGGCGAGATCACAGCCGGCGTGGCGCATGAGATCAACAATCCGGTGGCCGTCATCCAAGGCAATCTGGACGTCCTTCGCGACAGCCTCGGCGCAAACATCGACGACGTGCGGACCGAGGTCGATCTTATCGACGCTCAAATCGGGCGCATCAACGCGATCGTCGGGAAATTGCTGCAATTCGCGCGTCCGGACGATTTTTCCAGCGCGGACGACCTGACCGATCTTGAGACGGTGCTGCGGGACTGCCTGGTGCTTGTCGACCATGTGCTGTCCTCGGCCAATATCTCCGTGGAGACCGATTTCAGTGTCATTCCGCCAGTGCGCATTTCCGCCGGTGAAATCCAACAGATTGTAATAAATCTGATCGTCAATGCCGCCCACGCCATGGAGCAGGATGGGACGCTGCATCTTGAATTGCGGGAACGGGTGGACTCCGGCCGGAAAGGCGTCGACCTCGTCGTCGCGGACAATGGTCCCGGAGTCCCCGAGTCCCTTCTGGACACGGTTTTTGATCCTTTCTTCACGACGAAACCCGGCGAGGGCACCGGCCTTGGCCTGTCGATCTCTCAAAGGCTGGCACAAAGGGCCGGGGGAAGGATCATGTATCGCAACCGTCCAGAGGGCGGCGCGGAATTCACGGTTTGGCTGCCGATCACTGAAGAATGAAGCCCTTCTGCCACCAACTTATCCGTTTTCCCGGCATACGGTTCGGGGTATCCCAGCGCGTGGGAGGACAAAATGCTTGGATATGTTTCTGTGGATGGACGCGGCGCCGCGGACGCCCTGCTCAGACAGGCTGCTGACATTCTCCGAGCCAACGGAATTCCGTTGGCCGGTGCGGTGCAGGTCAATGACGACCGCGATCCTTCGCGTAAGTGCCATATGGACCTGCATATCCTGTCTGGAACAGATGTGGTTCGGATCAGTCAGGATCTGGGCGCATTGTCACAGGGCTGCCGCCTGGATCCCGCCGGGTTGGAGAGTGCAGTCGGTCTGGTTGCAGCGGCCTTGGACACGCATCCCGCCATTTTGATCGTCAACAAATACGGGAAACAGGAAATCGGTGGCCGCGGCTTCCGCCCGATCATTGCCGAAGCGCTATCGCGGGACATTGCCGTTCTGGTCGCCGTGAACCCGAACAATGTGCCGGCGTTCCTCGACTTCGCCGCCGACCTGGCGGCGCCCGTTACGCCTGATCTGAAGGCAATTTTGGACTGGTCATCGCAAGCGACGGATCGCCAGATCCTCCGAAACGTCACTTAGGGTTGTCCATTTCTACCAAATAATAGCTGGATTGGTTGAAGCGGAATTTTTCGCCAACTCGTTCCCGAATGGCGAACCAGGCACCGGTTCAAGCCTGCCGCTCGCTTGAGCCAGACGAGAAACCTAATCCCCAAATACACCTGTCGCGATGAGTGAAGGACCCATATCGTGCCTGTGAGCGATTAAGTTTTTAAGGAAAAGGAGCTGCTGCGAACGCCAAAGGCCCGCCGTGATGGCGGGCCTTTGAGGCATTTGGATTTGGTTGCGGGGGCAGGATTTGAACCTGCGACCTTCAGGTTATGAGCCTGACGAGCTACCGGGCTGCTCCACCCCGCGTCAATTTTGTATTATGTTTTGTATAGAGAGTTGTGTCTTTGCTAGGTTTGGCGGTTACCTACTCTCCCACGTCTTGAGACGCAGTACCATTGGCGTGGAAGCAC
>NZ_JBNAGB010000029.1:0-48638 GCF_049800975.1 Sagittula sp. S175 | reverse complement strand
GTAAGCGTTTCCTGGCCCCCACCTTCCAGCCGATAGCCTGACCTGCGATGCCGCGCCTGACGGATATTGGTGCGGGAGTTTCGCGATGGCAACTACGGGTGAGTTTCTCAGGGACTATGGCGTAGAGATACGGGGGAATGGTCAGCGGCGCTGGCCCGACGAGGTCAAGGCGCTGATCGTCGCTGAGACGTTGAAGCCGGGTGCGACGGTGAATGCGGTTGCTGCGCGTTATGGGCTTCGCGCGAACCAGCTTTCAGAATGGCGCAGTCGGGCACGCGATGGCCGGCTGGTTTTGCCTGCGGTTGAAGATGACAGCTTCTGTTTTGCGCCGGTCATGGTGTCGGATAACGGCGGGGTGCATGTGCCAGCTGTTGCGGGGCAGCCAGTCACGCCTGCAGCACCGCCCTCGGCACCAATCGAGATTGCGATGGGCCAAGTCACGATCCGATTGGACGCAGAGACGCGTTCTGACCGGATAGCCGAGATCGTGCGTGCAATCGGGGCACGGCCATGATGTTCCCTTCAAACCGCATGCGGGTTCTGGTCTCGACGCAGCCTGTGGACTTTCGCAAAGGTCACGATGGGTTGGCGGCAATCGTGTCATCGGTGCTGCGCAAGGATCCGTTCACGGGGACGGTGTTTGTCTTCCGCTCGCGCAGGGCGGATCGGCTGAAGCTGTTGTATTGGGATGGGTCTGGGCTGGTGATGGCGTATAAGCGATTGGAGGAGGCAACCTTCACTTGGCCTGCGATCAAGGACGGGATGATGGCGCTGAACCACGCCCAGTTCGAGGCCCTGTTTGCCGGGCTGGACTGGCGCCGTGTCAAGGCGCTGGAGACACGCCCACCCACTGCGACAGAATGAAACAACCATTCTCTTTTGCGTGTTTTTACTGGGGTTTTTATCATAATCTCGGGTCATGATTGAAACGCCTGTCATTGACCTTTCCACCATCCCTGCCGCGCAGCGTGCAGTGGTTGCGTCATTGATGGAAACGATCGCAGCGCTTCAGGATATTACCCAACGCCAACAGCATCTGATTGCCGAACTGAACCATGCCCTGCGTGGCAAACGGTCGGAAAAGCTGTCTGAGGATGAGCGGCAACTGGCCTTCGAGGACCTGTCCATCGCGCTGGCCGAGGTCGAGGCAGAGAAGGAACATCTGGCTGCCAAAACGGATGACAAGACGGCAGCCAAACCTGCGCCAAAGCGCACCATCGGCAACCTGCCCGCCGCACTGCCGCGCATCGAAGAGGTTATCGAACCCGATAGCCTGATCTGCCCTTGTGGCTGCGGCGTCATGCACAAGATCGGCGAAGATCGCAGTGAACGGCTCGACATCGTGCCGGCCCAGTTGCGTGTGATTGTCACCGTCCGGCCCAAATACGCCTGCCGGACCTGCACCGACGGTGTGACCCAAGCTCCAGCACCAGCGCACCTGATCATGGGTGGGTTGCCAACTGAGGCCAGCATCGCCCATGTGTTGGTCAGTAAATACGCTGACCACCTGCCATTATACCGCCAAAGCCAGATCCTGGCGCGCGCAGGCCTTGATCTGCACCGTGCCGTGCTGGCGGATTGGGTCGGCAAGGCAGCGTTCCACCTCAAGCCCGTCGTCGACCGGCTCGCCGAACATCTGAAACGATCCGGCAAGCTGTTCATGGACGAAACCACGGCCCCGGTGCTGGATCCGGGTCGCGGTAAAACCAAAACTGGCTATCTCTGGGCCCTGGCCCGCGATGACCGGCCATGGGGCGGTGAAGATCCGCCCGGTGTGGTCTACTTCTATGCACCCGGTCGGGCGGGCGAGAATGCCGAAACATTCCTGACAGGCTTTGACGGCATCCTGCAGATCGACGGATACCAGGGCTACAACCGACTGACCAAACTGACCCGCAAGGGCGGTGCCCCCATTCGGGTGGCCCATTGCTGGGCACACGCGCGCCGCAAGCTGAAGGAAGTCTTTGACCGCGATGGTTCAGAGATCGCCGCCGAAGGCCTGCGCCGCATCGCCGAAATCTATACCGTTGAAGCCGATATCCGTGGCGTCTCGCCCGGCCAGCGTCTGTCTGCCCGTCAAAGCCGCAGTGCTCCACTGGTCGTGGCATTCGGTGATTGGCTGCAAGCACAACGCCGCAAGATCTCCGCTAAATCCCGGCTGGGCGAAAAGCTGACCTACATCCACAATCACTGGGACGGTTTGCAAACCTTTCTGACCGACGGGCGCGTCGAGATCGACAACAACCGCGTCGAAAACCTGATCCGCCCCATCACTCTAAATCGCAAGAACGCCCTCTTTGCGGGTCACGACGAGGGCGGCATCGCCTGGGGCCGCATCGCCTCGCTGATCGAGACCTGCAAGATCAACGGCATCGAACCCTTCGCCTATCTCAAGGCCACCCTCACAGCGATCGCCAATGGCCACCCGCAAAGCCGCCTCGACGATCTGCTGCCGTGGAACTTCAAGCTGTCAAGCTAAACTGACCGTGCCGTCCAGCGACCGCTTACCCTTCGTCTTTGAAGGGGGCTGAAACTCCCCGCGCCCATGCCCAACCTTTAGCCCCAAGCGATGGCGGCCGAATAGGCCGCCGCTTTACCCCCCTCTTCCCGGCGCGGGGAGGGGGTTTTCGCCCCGATCACAGCGAGCACCGCGAGGACGCGCGAGAACTGTGATCACGCCGAGCACCGCCAGAACCGCCTATCACGTTGGTTTTCAGGCGATTTCTTGATAGGCTTGCGCCAACTCAAATGTCGAGCTTGCGCAAAGTCTTCCATCCGCGCCTTCCAGATTGGCTGGAGGAGCAGCTTCAGATGCCGAGTCGCGCAAACTAAGTATTTGAAAAACAACAAGTTTATAGGCATATTAGCCCTGTTGCCGATGAGAGGATGAACATCGGAGCGAGCGTCCAAACCTCGCGCCGCCGCACTCACCGCCGACAGGGCTGAAGGTCCACACTTCAGCCCGTCCCCTTTAGCACATGAGGCTCCTATGGTCAGGACACCCAAGAAGAAAATCGCCAAGAAAATTACAGACCTTCGCGCAAAGCTCTGGCCTGATCTGTCTCCGGACGACCTTTGGCACCGCAGCGTCTATGACGGCTTCACGTCCGTGCCGCGCACGATGCCGCTGATCATGAACATTATCGACGACCTGGCTCCGGGCAGCAAACGCACCTCGATGACCTATCTTGCCCTCTGGGGGCAGGCGTTCGACGAGATGTATGTGAGCTTGCAGAACGCCGACGAGCTTGCCTTCTATTCGGGCTACACCGGCCAGCGGGCGGTGCGCTCCTGGAAGGAGCGGATGAGGGAGCTTGCCAACCTTGGCTTCATCCGCATCGCGGCGGGCACCGCAGGCGAGTTCTCCCATGCCGTCATTCTCAACCCGCATTTCGCCATTCGCCGCCTTCATGCGGCCAAGACGGCGGGGCTGACCGTCCCCGCCTATAATGCACTTGTCGAGCGTGCCATCGCCATCGGTGCCGAGGACATGAATGTTCCTCTTCCCGAGGAGAAGCAGGAAGAGGCGGCGAAATAAGCCTAGCGCGGCACGTCCAGAGAGGTTTGCACCCGGCGGCGGTCGATCACGCCAAGAATGAGGCGCTGATTGGTGAGCGCGATGCCGCGCTGCCAGCAGCCGCAGGGCAGCTCTTCGAGCAGGGCTTGGGTTTCATCGAACAGCGCCCAGAGGGCTTCGTCGGATAGGTTGTGCAGGTTGTCGAGGGTTATGGCGTGGGTCATGGCAGGTCTCCTTCTCCCGTGGGATTCAATTCACGGGAAGAAGGGCAGGCCAGACTTCATGCGGCACTTAAGGCACCGCGCGCCACAGGCTTCGCCTGAGCAAGGCCGCAATCAGCATGGCAGGAGGCGCACCGCAAGCGCTTTACCTTCAGCGTCCGGTGATCTGGCAGACGGTAGGAGCAGGAATTGAACACCAGGGGCAAGGGAAGAGCCCCGTCCAATGGAAGACTCCGAATTGCCCTGCAATCATGCTATATATGGGGCTTAAGCAAACGGTACGCTACAAGATGTTCTGAGGTTGCGAGATGTTTGAAGAGACACAACGATTTTTGCGGAGCCTCGAAGGCGGCGGCGAAGTCTCGATCCTCATTGAGGACGACGAGGAAGGCTACTTCGACCGTGAATGCCCATCGGATGAATGCCTTTTCCAGTTCAAGATGCTCAGCGAAGATTGGCATAAGGCCAAGGAAGCAGAGCGGCTTCACTGTCCCGCCTGCGGCCATACCGATCACAGCGACCGTTGGTGGACACAGCAACAGGTCGAGCACATGCACGCGGCTGCCGTAGCGCAGCTTCAAGGCGGCCTCAATCAAGCACTGAAAACCGATGCTGCCCGGTTCAACCGGAGCAGGCCGCGCGGCGGCTTCATTTCGATGACGATGAAGGTGGATTCCCGGCCGCAGCATGTCATGCTGCCCCCGGCCGCCACCGACCCGATGGCGCTGAAGATCACCTGCCCGTCCTGCGCCTGCCGCTATGCCGTGATCGGGGCCGCCTATTTCTGTCCCGCTTGCGGCCACAGTGCCGCCGAACAGGTCTTCGAGCAGACCATCGCAGGAATCAAGGCTACCCTCCGTGCGCTCGACCAGGTGCGCGCCGCGATGCCGGATCGCGACACCGCCGAAACCACCGTGCGCGTCGTGATCGAGAACGGCTTGCAGAACGCTGTCACCGCCTTTCAGCGTGTGGTCGAAGCTCTGTTTGTGGAGCTTCCCGCGCCGCCGAAGGCAAGGCGGAACGCTTTCCAGAGCCTTGCAGAGGGCAGTACCCTTTGGCAGCAGGCGACGGGGCAGGGCTATGGCGCCCATCTCGACGCCCCCTCCCTCGACCAACTCGTGCGGGCGTTCCAGCAGCGCCATCTGCTTGCCCACCGGCAGGGGCTTGTCGATGAGGAGTATATCGCCAAGAGCGGCGACACCCGCTATCGGCCCGGCCAGCGGCTTGTACTTCGCGCCGAAGGCGTCACCGAGGCCGTCGAGCTTGTCGAGAAGCTCGTTGCGGGGCTTAGGGATGATGCAGGCAGTGCCCGTTCAGGGCAGAGTTCTTCACTATAAAGATCGGCAAGGGCGCAGCCACCATCTGTGAAGGCCACCGGCTTCCAGTCCGCCCGTGCGCTTGCACTCGTGGGGTTTGGCCGTTTCATGAACGGGGCTTCGTCTCCTGCTACCGCATCTGTCTTCTAGTCTAGTCCGCTGTTCTGACAGGGCGCGCCCTTGTCGCAAGGGGTGCCCGCACCACTCGGGGCTTGCCCCGACCGTGTTACCCCTGTGCGCCTTCTGGCTCTTACGCCCTGTCTGCCTCTTTCGTGTCCGAGAGGACGAGAACTCGAAACGAAAGAGGAGACGATCCCTATGAAACTGTTCCCACAACCCATCATCGAGAAGCTTGCCGAATAGCTACGCCTTCAAAGGAGTCGCAGGTACCGCAGCTCGGTAGGTCGGACAGGGGCGATGAAAGAAAATAAATTGGGCCTGTCGGATCGGGTTCGGTGCCGACGTATGAGGTATAGAATTCAATTCTATACCTCATGATGCGCAGAATTCGGCGCGGCCTGCTGTGGGCCCGCACTCCGCACCGCCCTTGATCGCCTCGCCCGCAATCAGATCACGTGTGTCAGGCGGCGTCGCTAATTGGTTCGTAGCGAACCTCGGCCAAAGCATCGTCCAGCCACGCGGGCTGCAGATCGCCATTGTTCCATTGGTAGAGGAAACCCACCAGATTGTCGGTCTTCTTGCAGAGGATGCGCATGATCGGTTCGCCGGTGAGGCGGGGTTTTGGGGTCATGACGCGCTCCTGCTATCTGGACCTCATAACTGGTTAAAGGGAGGTCAAAAATTTCTTGTCAGCGGTGTTAACGACAGGTTTCTGCAACTGCAAGGTGTGGGCGGTAGCTTCGGCAAAAACCCACCGACAAAAGGACAAGTTGTCTTTATAATCAGGTTGTTGACGCATCATTTTCTGTATTCTGCGCTGCGGCGCGAACGGCAATCTCGTCCAGAAGTATGTCGATCTCCGCCCAGACGCGCGGCTCGATCTGGCCGCGGATCAAGGCCCACTTGCTGAGCACATCGAGGGGGTCATGGGCGTGCAGGATGGAAGTCAGCGCATTGGCATCGACAGCCAGTGAAGTGCGCGCGCGCCATTCGGTGATCCGCGTTCTCTGCTCTTCGGAAGGTGGGACGAACTCTGGCCCCAGCTGCCAGGTCTTCACGGCACGGCGCAGAGCGGCCCGGATGACATGGGCGGGGTCGACGCCGCAGTCGATCAGGGCTTCTTCCTGCCGTTCCAGCGCGTTCACCCGGATATCGATCTTGCGGGTGGCCGGAATGCGTCGGACCCTAGGCTGCGACGCCGTGGGCGCTGTTATGATCTCGGCCGCTGTCTCCTGGCTTGCTTGCGGCGAAGGCACGGAAGGCCTGCTTGGCACCGGCGCTTGATCTTCATCCGCCACGTCTGCCGTCACGCTCATCGGCATCAGGACGGTCTCTTCCCGATCCGTCTCTTCCCTTCCCGGGTCTTTCTCCCCTTCGGGCCGAAGGGACGCGGCATAGGCTGGGTCGGGCCGGGTGATGGTTGGAATCTTCTTTCTCAACGCCCTGTCCTCACGCGGCCAAGATGTTGTTGAGGATGTCGGTGGCCTCCTCAAGGGCCTCGACGACATGACGGACATGCGGGCGCATGAGTGGGTTTGGGTCGGCCTGCTTTTGCAGTGCGATGGCGTGGAGCAGGCCTTTCTCGTCCATCTCCTTGTAGACGTTGCGGCGCATCATCACCGTCTCAACCACGGGAAACCGGGCGATCGCTGCTTCGATCAAGGCGGCATCCGCGCGCGTGGCTTTCGGGTCAACCATGTTCAGAACGACATGGTGGCGCGGCAAGCTCGCCGGGTCATCGACGCGCGCGCGCAACCGCTCGAACCAGTCGGCGGTCTGCGCACCCACATCAAGATCCGAGGTCGAGAGCATGACCGGTGTTACGATGTGATCGGCGAGAACCGCGATTCCGTCCGACCATTCCGCGCCGACGCCTGCCGTGTCGATGAAGACGAAATCCGCCGAGTCGGCATCATAGACCTGCTCGATCTTGCGATCGACGGCTCCTACACTCTCGACCGAGATTGACCGCAGCAGAGGCGACCCCAGACCCGCCGCTTCGGCTCGTTCGTGCCAGGCGCCAAGCACTCCGGTGCTATCAGTGTCGATCAGCAAAACCCGACGCCCGGCAGCCACGGCGGCGCTGATCAGGGCGCGCGAGAGCGTGGTTTTGCCACTCCCCCCTTTCCGGGCCATCGCGGTGATGACCACGAGATTGTCGTTCGGCATGGGGCGTAGCCTCCTACAAGAATAGTGTAATGCAACAAAGATGCAATAATGTCGCTAACCTCTTGGTGCATCGGCGTCAAGCGGAAGGCGGGATGCATGATGCGGTGGGCAGGATGCATTCGCCGTTGTGCGTTTTGCAGCGACCAGACAGCGGGGCGCAGGGGACAGACGCCGCGATCCCGGTTGCGCGATGCTTTTCCCAAAAGACGTGCTGCATTCGGCATCCACCAAAGCACGTGAAGCGCGGAACGCGACGCGGGGTGCACGCAACGCCGTGCATGAAGCGCGATGCGCGATGCGTGCTGCAATCGACACGGCCCACTTGCCCGAAGACGCGCTGCAGAGCGCAAAAGGCACCGTGCATAGGACGTGATGCACGGTGCAGGGAACGCGGGACGCGTTGCATTGAGCGCGTTGCGCGCTGCATTTGACAAAGGACGTCAAATCGGCCCCTGGGGCCGATTTTCTACATTGAGTACAAGCCCTTAATGCCTTCTCCGCTTGTGCTGGGAGAAGGCGGGCTTGTACGAAGGTGGCAAGAAATAGGAACGTATACTTCACATGGGCAGCAGTCGCAGACTGACCGATCAGGAGCGCCGTCAGATCGTCCGGGAACGGGCGAAAGGCGTCTCGGTCAGTGCGATCAGTGCTGCGCTGAAGGTCTCGCCCAAGACCGTCTACAACGTCCTCGGCCGGGGCCGTTCCGCCGTCTCCGCCAACGACAGCCGCACCCGCGTGCTGACCATGCGCGTCACCGACCGCGACCTTCGCGGCTTCGATGCGGCTCTCGCGCGGCGCGGGATCGCGCATCGCTCGGATGCCATGCGCTCCCTGATGCTGGCCGCAGACGATCTCCTGCGCCCGGATGAGCGTATGACGGATGAGCTGAGAGGGATGAGCGCGGCGCTGAACCGGGTCGGCAACAACGTGAACCAGGTCGCGCGCCGCCTGAACGAGGCGAAGCTCAAGGGCGAGCGGCTGCCCTATACGCCCGCCAGCCATGCGGAGATCCGCGATCTCGCGGTGCTCGTCTTCGACATGGCCGACCAGATCCAGGAGATGTTCCGTGCGCGCCGCCGCGAACTGGACCTCGACGTGACCAAGGCCCTCGCTGGTCTGGCGCAGCAGGAAGCGGAGCAGGTGGCCGAGCATGGCGCGGGGTGAGGCGCGCGGCGTCGGGCCCGCCCTCTTTGATCGCGACTGGAGCCGGGTCTCGGGCAGCTGGCAGGGACTGGCCAGGAACGCGCAGATGGTGCGCGCGGCGCGGGGCTATTCGCCGGCCATCTTCAAGCCGATTTCCAAAGGTGGGTGCCACACCGGGGCGCAGTTGAAGGCTCAGCTCACCTACCTTACCACCAAGTCGAGCCACATCCTCGACAGTCGTGGCACACATGATGGCAAGAAGGCCCTGTCCGAGGCGGAGATCGACCGGGTCGTGCGCCGCTTTGAAAACCAGTGGGGCGAGCGGCACAGCCCGAAGCTCGGCCATACCTCGCATCTTCTGATGGCCTTTCCCGTCGGCACCAGCGGCGAAGAGGTGCGCGCGATCACAGAATCCATCTGCGAGAAGTTCTTTCAAGGCGAGGGGTCGCAATTCGACTATATTGCTGCAATACACCAAGATCGCGCGCATCCACATGCGCATATCGTTCTGAACCGCCGCAGCAAGGATGGCGAAATGTTCTTTCTCGGGAAGGATCACCACTTCAACTACGACGCCTTTCGGGCGGCGATGGTCGAGGCGGCACAGGTCCACGGGATCCGGCTTGAGGCGACACGGCGTCTTGACCGGGGGGTCACGACCTACCGCGCCGAGATTGATGAGGTCTACAAGGCCCGTGACGAAGGCCGGCCGCCGGTCGAGCGTCAGCGCACCGGGGCCGACCTGGCCGCCGCCCTGGAGACGGTGGCGCGCAACGCGCTGACCTATCGGGGTCTGGCTGCCGAGGCGTCCCGGTCGAACTTCGATGACGTGGCCGAGGCACTCGAGCGGGCCAGCACCATCCTTGCCAGTGGCGGTCAGGTCCAATCTGACGGAGCCATCTACATGTCCCAAGACGAAACTGCGTTCGACACGCTGATCACTGAGTTTTCCCAGAACATCCGCCAGATCGAGGCTGCGATCGACCGTGCGCCTGCGTCCGAGCGGCCAGAAATCGAGCGCAAGCTTACCGATGTGCTGGCCTCCGTTGCGCATCTCAATCCGCTTGGGGACCGCTCGGCCGCGCTGCTCGACGCACCATCGCGGGACGGCGTCTACGCGCGGGCGAACATGCGCGAAGACCAATTGGCGCGTCTCGACGACGGGGATGTGAAGGCACGGCTTACGGAGGCGCTGCAGGGCACGGGCATCGATCCTGAGGCCGTCGCCGCCCGCATGCGCGAGGGTGCCGCCAATGCAGCCCTCGAACGGCAATGGCTTGCGCAGGATCTGCGCGCCATCGCCAGGGCAGGCGACCTCGATCTGGAGAAGGGCGAGGATCGCGAGGAAGCGCTGGACCGGCTGGAAGCCGTTCACGTCCGCCTGGGCGATACTCTGACCGATGCGCGCATCTTGCGGGCGGTCGACGATGTCGATGAGGCGGAGGATGCCGAGGTCTCGCTCGCTGAACGTCTGACGCCACTGAGCCGCGATCTCGACGACGCGGGACCGGACGCCTTCGCCCCGTCCGAGCGGCAGGACTTCCAGCAGCTGGTCGCCCAGTTCCGACGGACAGATTTCACCTACCCGTTCTCAGACGACCCTTCCGTGCGCAGGGCCGGTGCTGTCGAAGTGGAAGAAGCCCGCACTGCCTTCAACGCCTATGCACAGCGTTCGCCCGATCATGCCGAATTGGCCTCGATGGCATGGGACAAAATCACCGACAGCCGCAAGCCACAGGAGTTCGCCGTCGAGGAGAAGGATCGCAGGCTCCACGCGGGCGATATGGACTTGGCTCTGCGCGATCCGACGCAACATCTCGGTCCGATCACCGAAGATGACCGCACCCTCGCGCGCTACCGCGCGGAAATGCCCGATGAAGAATTCGGGACGGCGGTGCAGGAGGAAATCAACCGCCTCCGCGCCATGGGTGCATCGCGCGCCTATATCAGCGAACGGAGTTTCGACATCGAGGATCAAGCGCGGCAAGACTATGCCGAGCGGCGCTTCATGGCTGAGACCGCCCCTGATGTGATGACGTTCCTCCAGCGGGGCGAGGCCGAGGATGGCACAGCTCTCTCCGAAACAGCTGGGCAGCGCCTGATCGAGCAAGTCGACAGAAACCTCACGCCAAACGCGGTCACCGCCCTGCGCGCCGGCCATGCAGATGTGCTGGACAAGTTCACCGAACATCCGCTGCGGCAGCTGGAGCTTGCGAAGGCCTATCTGGAAAGCAGCGAGGTGACTGCCCACGGCCCCGCCATGGAGCGGGTGCTGGATGCCTTGGCCGAAGAACAGATCGAGGCGCAGCGCGCGCGTCACGCGGCGACCCATGGCGAGAAGGGGATCACCCATGGATAAGGGCAAGATCGCGGGCGGGATCCTCAGCCTGACGCTGGTCGGCCTCGCCATCGGCTACGTCGTGGCCACAGGCTATCTGATCCTGCGTTTTGGGCTGTCGACCGAGCGCATTGATTTCACATTGCTCGCGCGGGAATACCGCGGGCTTGGGACCACCGCCACGAAGGACTTCCTTTGGGTGAACCTGATCCTGGGCGGCTTTGGCATAGCCGCGCTCATGCTGAGCGTCACGCTTCTCGGCGACGCACTGACCCGGTTCGGCACGACACATTGGCAGACCAAGGCCGAGATGAAGCGCAACGGCTTTTTTGCCAAGCCGGGCGGTGGGTTCCTGTTGGGCAAGCTTGGTCGCCCGAAATCGAAGCGTCCCTTCCTCGTGTCAAAAACTTTCCCGCATGCGCTGATCGTGGCGCCGACGGGCCGAGGCAAGGGCGTGGGCTTCGTCATTCCGAACCTGCTGACCTACAAAGGCTCGGCCGTGGTGCTCGACGTAAAGGGCGAGAACTTCCGCGAGACCTCGCGCTTCCGCGCCAGCATGGGCGACAAGGTGTTCCGGTTCGCGCCGACCGACTGGGATCGGCCGACCCACCGCTACAATCCGCTGGCGCGTATCGCGGCTATGACCAACCGTGACCGGCAGCAGATGGAGTTGAAGCTGACCGCCAAGCTCTTCCTGCAGACCGACAACGAAAAGCTGAGCGGGCTACTGGCAGGCGGCATTGATCTGTTTGTGGCGGCGGGCCTTCTGGCCTTCGAGCGCGGCGTGCCGACCATCGGCGAGATCTACCGCATCACCGCCTCGGGTGGCGACAAGCAGAAGGAATACCTCAAGCGCGCGCAAGAGGTTAAGAACACCTCGGCCAAGCTGATCTTCGAGCGCATGGCCTCGACCAACAACGACACCCTGACCTCCTATCTCTCGCTCCTGATGACTTCGGGTCTCGATACCTGGGACAACCGTGCGATCGACGCGGCCACCGCGACCTCGGATTTCTCCTTCCGGGACATTCGGCGGCGGCCGCATGCGATCTATCTCGTGGTCGAATCCGAAATGATCCGCCCTTTGGCCCCGCTGATCCGATTGTTCTTCTCGGACCTGATCGCCTCCTTGCAGGCGCAGGAGCCGGGGGATGACGAGCCTTGGCCCGTGATGATCATGCTCGACGAGTTCGACCGCCTCGGGAAAATGCCGATCGTCGCCGAGAGCATCAAGACGCTGCGCTCCTTCGGCGGCAACCTCGCCATCGTGACCCAGACGATTCCCGCGCTGGACGAGATCTACGGTGAGAACACCCGCAGGTCGCTGCAGGGTGGCGCGGGCGTGAAGCTCTACCTGACCCCGTCCGAGCAGAAGACCATTGAGGAGCTGAGCCAGGCTGTCGGGAAAACCACCAAGCGCGTGGTCACCCGGTCCCGCGCGGTCGGGCGCAACCCGTTCGAGGGGCGCAGCGTCTCCGAGCGGACCGAGGACACCCCACTCCTGACCGAAGACCAGGCCCGGCGTATGGACCTCGATGAGGTGATCCTCGTGATCGATGCGCAGATGCCGATCCGGGCGCGGCGGATCAAGTATTTCGAGGACCCGATACTCAAGGTGCTGCATGCGAGTCAGGCGGGGAGTTTCCCGTACCCAGATGAGGACGGGCTGAGGCGCGATCGGCAGATGACTGAGACCCGCGAGACCGTGGAGAAGCTGAAGCTGGAACTGCAGGAGGTGCGGGCGGCTGCAGGGGCGCAGGGGTCTGGGTCTGGGACTGCGTCCTCGTCGCTGACGGTTGAGGCACCTGCAACGGAGACGAAAGATCCGCAGCCAGCGCTATCAGATCGGGCGCGCGGCCGAGCAGCACGCGCTGCGGCGGGTGGCGGTGGGTCAGGTCAACTGTCGCTCGATCTGGGGGGGCTGGGGCTTAATGGGGTAGACAGGACCGAGCTGGCTGCAGCGGTTCAGACGACGCGGGCGATCATCGCGGAGTATGCGTGATCGGATCCATGAAGGCCTTCCTACAAGGATCACCATTTACTCCAAAGAATGAGTCTGATACCCAAACTTGTGTCACAATTCGGGATTGAGGCTCGAAAAATCGGAGGAATGATGCAGCTTATTCCCACTCGCCAGGCGCTAAAACTGACGGGCCTTTCGGCTCCGACGCTGCGCGAGTGGACAAGCCGACGTGCCTTGATCCCAGCCGACATTCCGCCGAAGAAGCAGGGCTCGCCTGCCCAGTATAGCTGGCAGACGATCCTTGTGCTGCGCCTCGCGGTTACGCTCCGCGACAGGTTCCACCTTGAACTTCAGGCGCATAGCTCGCTCTTCGTCGATCTACGACGAGGCTTCGGCGGCAGATCTTTCATTGCTTTGTGGGATAAAGCAGTCGCGCTTCACGGTGACGACGAGTGGACTTTTGTCGAAGCTGGTGTTGAGCAGCTCAGACAAGATGCCATCGTCATTCGGCTCAATCCCCACCTTCTTGTCCTTTCGGAAGGCTTCGCACTGCCGAAACCGGTTGGTATGGTCGGCCAGCTCGACCTCTTCCCGGTCTCTACTGTCGGGCACGAGGTCTGTGAGCCTGCGCACCATTCGAGAGGCGTTGGTGCAGAACGACGGCGGAGGTCAGCTTGAGAAGCGCGGCCTTTGAGAAGGTTCTTCAAGCTACCGGCTATCTAGGGCCCAATGGCCAGCCAGCTCCCGGCCTAACCCTCGCGGGTGAGTCCGTTGCTGCAAACTTGCGGACGGTTCTTAAAGACGACCGTGTTGGGCTGAATGCGGACGCCGTCTTTTCAGCGCATAGCGCCGCGACAAGCATATTTAAGGATGCGGGCAACGAGCACCCTGACGAAACTGATATCCGCGCTTGGCACGAGGCGGCCTGGAACATCGGCGTAGCCCCGCTTCTATGGATTGTCACACCCACAGATGTGCGGCTTTACGATTGCTATTCGTCACCGCCGAGTGGCGACGGGACAGCTAATACGCCTCTAGTGCTCGACCGGTTTGTCATCGACGCGGCTGACCGCCTACGCGCCCTCGACGCCACCTGTGGGCGATTAGCTACCGAAACAGGTGCTTTCTGGTCGAGCCCGATCGGCTCAAAGATTAACCGAAGGCACCGCGTTGATCGCGAACTCTTGTCCGAAATCAGCGCCTTGGAGCAGCGTTTAGTCGAACTAACGCCGGACGACGGCGAGCCACGCACCCGTGCGCTCGCGCGCGATCTGGCGCAGCGATTCATTGGACGCTGCATCTTCACTTGGTATCTTCTCGACAGGGGCTTGGCTCAGCCCTTCTTGCCGCCGAACCTGCGTCCCGATCTCAGCATTATGTTTGTCAATCCGGAGAGCGCGTCCCAGCTCTTTGACTGGCTGAGGTCGACGTTTAACGGCGACCTTTTCCCGATGGACGACCCCGGCGCTGAATGCGAACACCTCACGCCCGCGCATTTGTCGTACCTGCGCGACTTTATTGAAGGCCGAAGCCTCATCCCGGAAAGACATGGCCAAGGACGGCTCTTCAGGTTCCGCTTCAATGCGATTCCGGTCGATCTCGTTAGCTCGATCTATCAGCAGTTTGCGCGGTCGAGCGCAGCTGAGGAGGCAGCCTCGCAAGGCCTTCATTACACGCCTGTCGAGCTCGTCCACCTGACGCTAGATCCTGTTTTCGAAGCATTGCCCGAAAAGGCTCGCATAATTGACCCTGCGTGCGGTTCCGGCGCTTTCCTCGTCGAAGCGTTCCGGAGGCTCGTCTGGCGAGCTAGCGGAGGAAAGCCAGCTTCTCGCAAGCTCGTCCGTGAGATCCTGTACAACCAGCTTTTCGGGATAGACATCAACCGGTCAGCCCTCGGAATTACTGCGTTCAGCCTATACCTCGCAGCACTTGAGCTAGATGAGGAGCCAGTGTGCGATGTCAAGGATCTTAAGTTCGACCATCTGATCGGCGAGACCCTCTTTGAAGCCGATTCCTTGGCCGAGCCCCTTCCCGACGCGCTCCTTACCCAGCCTTTCGAGGCAGTCGTGGGCAACCCGCCTTGGACCTTTGTCGGGCAGCGGGGCGCGTCACCTAAACGTGCCAAAGGCGACCTGGGGACGGCCCGGCCCCGTCGCAGCCCGGACCAAGCATTCCTTTCCTTGGCTGCAAAGCTCGCCGGGGAAGCGGGGCGGATCGGGATGATCATGAAGGCGACACCATTCTTCTCAAAGGACGTCCACGCCGTCGAATCCAAAAAGGCGCTGTTAAAGCGCTTGGCACCTACTGCTCTGATTAACCTGTCCTATCTCCGGCGAGAGGAACTGTTCCCTGATGCTCTCGGGCCAGCGCTGCTGTTCTTCTCCAGATGCGCGCTTGCGCCAGACCCAACTCGCGTTCTGGTCGGCTCAATTCCTTGGACTCCGGACTTTCGGCGCACGGGCGTGTTTCACGTCGGACCTGGAGAAATCCGCTCAGTTCCACTTGACCGGGTCTTGGCCATTCCGACTTTCCTGAAAGCGGCAACGTTCGGCACCGTTCGAGATGGTTGGTTGATCGAGAAACTTGAACGGGGTTTCCCGACGCTCGGTTCCGTGCTCGAAGCGCTTGGCCGCAGCGAAACGGATCACCGCGGTCAAGGCTTTCAAGTTCAGGGAGACTCAAATGAGCCTCCTGAGCATTATTTCCGTTTAAGAGTAGTCACGCCTGACGCTTTCACTGCCTTTCGTGTCAATGAAAACGCGCTTCCCCACTTCAACCACAAGACTTTGCATCGCCCCCGTCGGGAGGGAATCTTTCTTGGTCCGTTGCTGCTCTGCTCGAAAGTAGGGAACAGCTCAGGGGCTGAGCGCGGCCGTTACAGCGCGGCGGTGTACGAAGGTGATGTTCTCTACACACAGAACTTCTACGGTGTGTCCTTTCGAAACGTTGATCCCGCCTACGCGCACGCGCTTTCGGGAATCCTGAACTCGAGCATCACGGCCTTCCAATTCGCTTTTGGCGGGCCCACCTGGGGCCTCGAACGCCCGACGGTGGAACCGCACGATTTGCTCTCATTGCGAGTGCCGTCCCTGCGCACGGTCAGCCGCTCGCAACTTGACGCCCTTGTCCGCGCGGAACGCGCAGCGGCCGCGGCGCCTGAGGACGCCGATCGGCTAGCTCAGCTCGATCAGGCTGTGTTTGAACTCTACGATCTAGAGAACGAAGAACGTGTGGTCGCTACGGACAGCGTGGATCGCGCACGCTATCTGATCTTCGAGAATCGCAAAGAGCGTATCGGATTGGTGCAGCCGCCGGCCCCCGAAGACCTGCGGGCTTACGCGCGTCAAGTAACGCACACCGTGAATGCCTATCTCAGGGCGCGAGGCGAGCGGCATCTCGAAGCGATCGTGTATCAGAAGCGACTCAAGCAAGCTGACTGGTCGTCCGGTGTACCGGGGGTGACCGCGGTTCGCTTCGTCATGGAACCGGGCGGCCCAAGTGCGGAAGCAACGATCCGCGACGGTGACCCAACGGAACTTGACGCTCTCGCAGCAATGCTGCGCGGTCAGTTCGAAAGCGATGTTCCGCCCTACTTGAATGAGCGCCGACAACTGCGCCTTTACGGCGATGGCGATCTCTTCATCCTTAAGCCGACAGAGGCTCGTTATTGGACGCGTACGGCCGGTTTGAATGATGCCGACGTCATTCTCGCCGATCATTGGTTGCGGAGGCTGGATGTCGCTACTGACGCCTGACATCCCGTACGGCAGCCCAGCGTTTGCGTTGTCCGACGATCAGATCGCAACCGTGCTCGACCTAGTCTGTCGTGGCGCGGCCGATGCTCGCGCCGACATCATGCCCGGAATGCTCGAAGTGCCTACAACCATGGTTGTAAGGAAAGCCATGAGGCGGCTGAAGAAAGCGCTCGGCTTCACCAATCTGCAGATCCGGGGCGAGCACGAGCTTGAAGACATGTCCACGTCCGATCCATCCATCCTCGGCAGGATCGATATCACCCTCCAATTCCTGCACCAGTTCGGCGACGAGGACGCCTACGTTGCGGTGGAGTGCAAGCGCGTTCGCGCTGGCGACGCCACGTTGAACGGGAGCTACGTGACAAACGGCGTGCATCGCTTCGTTACCGGACAATATGCTGCGGGCCACGAGTGGGGCTTTATGCTTGGTTATGTCCTCGGCGTGCCTATCGAGGACGTGGTTTCCTTCGTTGACGCACGTTTGCGCAAGGCATATGGTGACCCAGCCGCTTTGGGTCTCGACACTCCTCACCCGGCGTCCCTAGCAGTTTTCAATAGTGCAGTGGTCCAAAGCGGACAACACACCATCCGATTGAAGCACGTGTTTGTAGACATGCTCGGCGCGGCCTGACGGTACCAATCAATATATAAAAATACCTGTTCGAAGCTCTAGCCACATCTTCGACAAACTGAAGTACTTGCGTTCGGGGCACCTCACTGCCGCAACCGCTTCGCCCTCTCCGCCATCCTGATCACTTGCGCGCTAGCGGCCGTTGCTGCGCTCCGCACAGCTGCGGGGGCCTGCACAGCACCCCGCCCGATCGCTTCGCCTGTCGTGAGTGCACCGATCCTCGCCCGGCCCTTGACGCCGTCCGTATTGAAGACTCCCCGCATGATCCCGGCCGAGCCAGAGACCACAGCGGGCGCCGCAGCCACCATCAGGTTCCCCGAGATCCCCCGCACAATCAGGGGCGTTGCCGCGACGAACCCTTTGGCCAGGAATACCATCACGAAGAACGGCACCAGCGAGCCGATATTGGTCGCGGAGTTTGGGTCACCGAGTTGCGCGAGAAGCGAATTCGCCATGCCGACCACGGTCGAGAACATGGCGGCGATGACGATGGGGTAGAAGGCGTAGCTGATCGTCGTCGAGACCCACCTGTGGAAGAAATCCTTGGTCGCATCGAACAGCGACAAAGCGATCATGATCGGAGCGAGGCCGAGCATGAGTGTCAGCATCATCTTGGCGAAGATGAGGACGATGCCAGTCATGAAGCCGAGCAGGCTCAACATGACAAGGCCTATTCCGCCAAGGATGGCGCCGGTCATCCAGTTCAGATTGTTGCCGATCGCGTTCAGGTATTGGCTGAACTCAGTGATCAGATCATCGAACTCTGCTGCGAAGTAGGTGGCCCCGGCACCGCCGCCGCCAACAGAGGAGATCAGAGCCCCGGCGATGTAGTCGAGCCCGCCGATCACGGCATTGGCCACAGCGTTGAAGTTGGCCCAGTTGAAGGCAAAGAGCCCTATCAGCATCAGCTTTATCAGGTACCAGAAGAAGCTGGCCCCATCCATGCTTCGGAACTGGAAGGCCATGTTGATACAAACGCCGATCAGCGAAAGCGTGACCATCAGCAGGACGATCGTGCCGGTATTGCTCGCCACAGCCCCGAACTGGGACTCGGCGGCATCGGCAAGGAAGCCGTCGGCAGTTCCGACCATCCAGCTGACGATGCTCATTACCAGTTGCCTTGCGCTTCGCAGATATCCTGGACGTCGCGGGCGATCTGGTTCTGCTCGTTGCGAATGGCCAGCCGCGCTTGAGTATGCTCGGCCTGCGTGCTTGTTGCGAACCGTTCCTCGTACTCGGCGGAGGCTGCATCCCATGACGGGAAGCGGACATCACAGCCGCAATCGCCGGTTTCCTGGATCGCCTCCCATGACCGCAGCTCGTAGAGACGCATCAACGTCAGCGCCTTGTAGGCCTCACGCGGGTGGACCTCATCCATCCATGTTGGGCGCGCAGGCCGGTCGTTGCAGATCCGGTATTGCTGGGGCGCGATGGTCACGGTGAGATCGTTCGTGACCTGAGGCGAGGTCTGGGCCGCGAGCGGCGCGGCCAGCAGGGTGACAACTGCGGCGAGGATGGTATGGCGCATGGGGATTTCCTTTCGGTTCATTCGGCCGCGACCGTGGGGCGCTTTGTGTCCCCGGTTCCGGCCGTGTTCTGGTCTGGATGTCTCGCCTGCCCCGGCAGGAAGAACTCGGTGATGCCGCGGGCGCCGTCATGACGGCCGGCCTGGATGATCACGTCGATGGAGCCCTCGATGTAGTCGACCATGTCGGCATAGGTCATGGGCACATCGGTCTTGAGCGCGGCGATGGCGAGACGGCGGACCGCCAGTTGCGGGGTCTCGGCATGGAGCGTGGTGAGTGAGCCGCCATGCCCGGTGTTGATCGCTTCGAGGAAGGTCATCGCCTCGCGGCCCCGGACCTCGCCCAGCACGATCCGGTCGGGTCGCATCCGCAGGGTCGAGGCCAGAAGCACATCGGCGCTGCGGGCGTCCGCGTCCCGGTCGGCGATCAGCGTCACGCCGTTGGGTTGCTCAGGGCGCAGCTCGGCTGCCTCCTCGATGGTGATGATCCGCTCCTCGGGCACGATCAGCGAGAGGATTTTTCGCGCCGCGACGGTCTTGCCGGTCGACGTACCACCCGAGACGATCATGTTGAGCTTGTTCTCGACGCAGAACCGCAGGGATGCATCGATGTCGCCGGAAGCCACCACATCGCGCAGGGCGGCATTCCGTTCGCGGCGCAGGCCTTCGAGGCTGCGCTCCTTGCCATAGAGAAACCCGAGCTTGATCGCCTCCAGCGGCAGGGAGGAGAAGAACCGTAGCGAGATGGAAAACCCGCCTTCAACGGCGGGAGGCTGGATCACCTGCGCCCGGATCGGACGATCCCGATAGAGGATCGAGACCGAGACGATGGGCTTCTTGGTGCTGAGCGTGGTTGAGGCGGCCGAGGCGATCTGGTTGCCGAGGTCCTTGATCTCGGTCTGGGTAAGCGGGTTGCCGAGACCTCGCATGAAATGATCGCCCTGGAATTCGCCCCAGACCTTCCCGTCGGGGTTGATGCAGATCTCGATCGTGTCGTCGCGTTGCACGTGCGTGCCCAGCCGGTCGAGCGAGGCTTCGAGATAGCTTGCGGCCATGTCAGAAGATCTCCAGATCGCGGTCGACCATGACCGTGATCCGCGTGCCCTGATCGACATGGATCACTGGGCGGATCGCCAGATAGTCCTGCATGACGCTTTGGGTGCTGTCGCGCAGGTCCGTGCCGACGTCGCTCGCGATGTCGGCCGCGGCCTCATCATCGATCTGTCCAGCGGCGGCTGCGGGCAAGGCCCCGATCAGCGAGATCAGCGCGGCTGACCCAAACCGTTGCGCGAAGCGCGTATCGACAAATCCTGTTGTGCCGGTGCGGCCGAGCTCGTCGCCACCAAAGGCGCTGATCTCGACTGTCTGGTTGTCGGGCAGGATGATGCGGTCCCAGGCCACCATGACTCGCGACTGCGCGAGCGCCACATCGGAGCGATAGCGCCCCACAAGACGTGCACCGCGCGGGATCAGGACCCGCGCGCCGTCGAAGGAATGCACATCTTCCGAGACGATGGCCCGGATTGCACCGGGCAGCGTGCTGTCCAGCGCCGTCTCGGTCACGGCCTGGATCATCGTGCCCTGCACGACGGTGTTGCGGGGGTTCAGGATCACTTCGGCCCGCGTCACTGCGGCAGGTCTGGCGCCCGCGCGCACGAAAGCTTCGTCCTCATTCAGGCGCGCGGCTTCGAGGCTGTTCTCCCGGTCGGTCCCTGCCCCCATCCCGGAAAACGCGATCATGGGCGACGCGATGCGTTCGGCCCGGGCTTCGGCCTCCGCGATGCGGCGGCGCTCAAGTTCGGCGAGCCGCAACTCTTCCTCGTTCGGCCCGAGGTCGGTGGGGGCAGGCGGGGTCAGCCGCGCGACTTCGAGGTCCATGCGCAGCTGGTCGAGCTCGCGGTCGCGTTCGGTCAATTGCCGCTCGAGCGCGCGCTGCGCCTCGGTCGAGGCCTCCTGCAGCGCCGCGATCTGCGCCGTGAGATCGGCGATAGCCTGCTCCGCGCCGCTGTCCGATGCCTCGACAGGCCGCGCGCGCAGGTCTTCGAGTTCAGCACGCAGCGTCGCGAGGCTTTCCATCAGCGCCAGTTCCGACGCAGAGGGGCCCGTTTCGGCGGGCGGAGGCGCAGACTCGACCACTGGCATTGGGGCCAGGTCGCCGAAGCCCGATCCCGCGGTCTGGAACTCTTCCGGAGCTGCGGTCGGCAGTGGGGCTTCCGGCGATGGCTGTAGGGCGGCCCAGGCCAGACCGCCCACGGCCACGATCCCGGCCACACCGAGGATGGCGGCCAGCGGGGAGGGCCGCGCGGCACCGCGCTTCTTGTCGCCTGTCGCTTCAAGGTTCGCAAGGCGCGCGGCGAGGTCTTCAGTGTCCTGGCTCATGACGAGGGCCCACCCATATCCTGAACACAGACCTCGTCTTCGCCGAGGCGCAGCACCCATTGCCGGTTCACGCCCGAGACGCGGATGACGCCGTCCTCGAGTGCCGTGCTGTTCACCGCCCGCTCGCCGCCATTGGCATAGCGGAAAATCGCGGGGACCGGCGCGTTCCGCGCAAAGCGGAAATACGTGAAGGTGCCGTCATCCCAGATAACCGTCGGCGTGAACTCCTCGCTTGCGCTGACGGCGTAGTTGGCATTCGGCGCATCAGCCGCGACGGCCCGAGCCGGTTGAACGCGACTCTCGGGATAGCGGAACTGCACGACGTAATGCGGGGTCTCACGCGCCTCGACCACATGGAAGTAGTAGGAGCGGCGGTTCGTGTAGACCGTGATGTTCGTGGCGACACCCGACGCGGTCGGCTTGATCGCGAAGGCACGCCCGCCCGGCACGCCGTCGAACTGGAAGCCGACCGTATCGCCCGCGATGATCGAGCGGATCGTCTCGCCCTCGCCGAACTCGACGGTGGTCACCCGGGTCAGGGTGGTGACGACGCGGTAAACCTGCCCCTCGGTCCAGGTGGCGATCCGGACGCGGTTGTCATGGGGACCGGGGCGTGGCGTTGTCTCGGCAAAGGCTGCGGGCGCCATGAGCGCCAGCGCTCCGGCGACCAGAAGGGCGTGAACGGGTGTGAGAACTGGAACAGAGGTCATTCGGAACGGTCCGATCGGATGGCATATTGGGTGACGGTGAAGCCGAAGGGGTTTTGCCAGACATCGTCGATCGAGCGGGTCCGTTCGGGTTGGAAGGCAAACATGAGCGTGGCGGTGAAGGATCCGTCCTGCGCCCCTTGCGGGCTGGTCAGGCGCTTTCTGAGGCGGACCTGCGCGCGGTTGTCGCCGATCAGCGTGATCGAGGCGACCTCGACAGCCATCTCTGCGGCGGGACCGTAGCGAGACGGCGGATAGCTCTCCTGCCCCGAGGTCCACATGGCGCGCATGCTGGCCTCGGCCGCCCCGGTGGATTGCGCCAGCACGCGGCGCACGCGCAGATCGTTGTCGAGCTGGTTGTAGGCCTCGCGGTCCAGAATGTAGCGGTAGATCTGCGCCTCGATGATGGCGGGCCGCTCGGCAAGCGAGACCGTTTCGACCGTGGCGTTCGGCAGGGCCAGACCCGTCTCAGGATCATAGGGCACAACGACCGGTAGGGGCGTCTCGAACATCAAGGCGACGGCCGCAGCCGCAAGGCAGCCCAGAACGCCAAAGCCCGCCCCGCCAAGGCCGATCATCCGCCAGAGCTGCTCCCGACGCAGTGCGCCGTGGATCAGTTCCTCCTCGACCAGTTCGCGCGCGCTCATGCCCGCCGTCAGATCCGGTGCCTTGCTCATGGCGCGAGGCTCGGCAGGGTGAAGTCCATGTAACGGCGCTCTTCGGCGACGGTGGCGGCATCCACTACACCCGCGTTGCCTGCGCCGAGGGTTTGGATCGCTTCGAGTTCCCACATCCGCGTCATGGCGATGGCGAGTTCCGCCGTGACGCGGGTGTTGTGGTCCATCGACGCCTTCAGGTCCTCCATGTCGGGGATCATCGCGACGAGCTGTTCGACGCGCTCCAGCGATTGGGCCGCCTCGGCGTGGCTGTTCTGGGCTGCGGCCGACATCACGGCGCCGGTCGTGGCGCGGGTCGCAACACCTTCCGCGCCTGGATTGCCGCTGGTGGCGATCTCGCGGAGTGAATCCTCATCGAAGCCCGCACTGGCCAGCGCCTGTTCCATTTGCGTCCGCAGAGGACCCGCATTGGGGCCGATCAGGCTCGACCAGTCGCCCGCCTGGATGCCGCGGATCAGACCGGGGATGTCTTCGAAATTGGCTTGCAGTAGGTTGTCGAGATCGCCGCCCATGGCGAGACCGAGAATGCTGCGCGGCCCGGTGAGCGAGGCATACATTTCGTTCAGCTGATCGAGCTGGCCTTGCAGGGTCTCAAGCTGTTCGAGGGCATTGTCCAGAAGATCGGTCTGGATCCCGAAATCCTGCAGCATCTGCTGAAGCTGGCGGATTTCCTGGGCGATGTTCTGGGTATCGACCGTGGGCACGCCCTGTGCGGTGACAGGCCCCGCAAGGACGGTGGCCAGCGCGAGCGTCGCGGCGGTGGTGGTAAGGGAACGGGACAAGCGCCGGATCATCGTAAATTCTCCTGGGTGAAATCCATATATTGTCGCTCGGCGGCTTGGGCCGCGGCCATGGCGAGTTGCTCCTCGCTCAGCGGTTGGGTGTGAGCGGCCTTGATCCGGGTCCGGATTGCGACCAGCCGGGCCAGTTCGGCCCGGGCATAGGTGTTGAGCGCGATGGCCTCGTGGAGATCCTCGGTCTCACCAATGCGGGTGATGATGTCCTGAACCCGCAGGGCGGCGGCACGGACCGAGACCAGCGAATAGTCGCCATAGACCCCTGCGCCGTGGGCCGAGAGGCTGAAACTCGCGTTGGCGAGGAGCACAGGGTCGATGGTGCCGAGCGCATCGATGCCGCCTACGGCAGCGAGGTAGCTGTTGTACTGCTGCGGGATCACCACGACATAGTGCTGGGTTTCCGCGAAGGGCGGCACACCGCCATAATCCTGCACATTGCCGGGGCCCGCGTTATAGGCGGCGAGCGCATGGATGATGTTGCCATCGAACATGTTCAGCATTTGTGCGAGGTATCGCGCACCGCCGGTGACCTGCAGATAGGGATCGTCGTAATAGGCCGGGTAGATCCCAAGATCGCCCGCGGTACCGGGCATGATCTGGGTAAGTCCGAAGGCCCCCACGGGTGAGCGTGCCCCAATCTGGAAGCGACTTTCCTGCCAGATCAGCGCCTGCAAAAGGCAGCGCCATTGCACGAGCGAAAGGCCCGCACGGCCGACCCCGGACAGACTATGGGTGTCGCGTGCTGCGCGGATGATCAGCTCCTCGATCCCCTCCCGGGCATCGCCGAACATCCGCGCCGCCGCTGGATTGGTGTCCTCGGGTGCATAAAGACTGGCGGCCGCGCTTTCGACGTCGTCAACCGCCCCCTGCCCCGCTTCCAGCCCAGCCACAGTGCCTGCGACATCGCCGGAGCCGAGGGACATGGCATCCATCAGCCCCTCTAGCGAGGCGAGTTGCTGGCGTTCGATCTCGGCCAGCTCCTCCTCGCGTGTCAGCCGGTCCTGCTGCAGCGCCAGGTCGCGATCGGTCTGCTCGAGGATTGCCTGCCGCTCTGCGAAAAGGCGTAGATCAAAAGTCGGCACGCCCTGGGCAACCGCTGGCCCGACGCTGGGACCTGCCAGCGCAAGGCTGACCATCGAGAGAGGAAGCCAGGTCCGCATTTGCTCAGCCGCCCGCCCCCAAGAGGACGAAATCGCAAGCCGTGTCGCGGCGCGTGACGGCGGCCCCCATCGTCGAGATCGTGGTCGTGGCGGTTGCGCCTTGTGCGGGCGCCTCGCGGAAGTTGAAGCAGTTGGCCTGCGCAGGGTTATGCTGCGCGCAGGCCGTCAGGCTCAGGCCAAGGCCAAGCAGCACGACGCTGCGGATGATGGTACGGGTCATGTCACTCTCCAGAAATCGGGACGGTCACGGTAGTCCGGGCCAACGAGGGCCTCGCCCTTCTCCATGCCGCCAAGGATGGTCACGAGCGGGCCGAGGGCGCTGAGATCGGCGTCGATCACGACCGAACCCCGGTCATCGCGCACGAGCGCCAGCCGCGAGGCGGAGCCGACGCCCAAAAGCACGTCGAGTTCTTTCTCGCTGAGGCCAAGCATCGCGTAGTCAGCGGCCGAGGCGCGGATGTTGGGCAGAAGCACCTGGGTCGGCACCGCTTCCACGATGGTCTTGCCGGTCCGGGTGCGTTCGAGCTGGCTGGCATATTGCGTCATCATCACGACGACGGCGTTCTGCTTGCGCGCGGTCACCAGCCAGTTCGAGAGCCGCTCCGCGAAATACGCGTTGTCCAGCGCCTTCCAGGCCTCGTCGATCACGATGATCGTGGGCTTGCGGTCCTCGATCACGCGCTCGACCCGGCGGAAAAGGTAGGACAGGACCGCCATGCGTTCCCGCTCGCTCTCGGAATCGAGGATGCCGGTCAGATCAAAGCCCGCGACGTCAGCGTCGGTGCTGCCCCCGATTTGGAATGTGTCGTCTGTGTTCGCCCCAAAGATCCAGCCGTAGCGGCCCTCAGCCGTCCATTCCTGCATCCGCTCAAACAGATCGCCCTCATCATCGGTCGAGACGAGGAGCGAGGCAAAGTCCGACCAGTTCCTGAGCCCCGCATTCCCGGCACTCGCGTTCTGGCGCACGACCTCCTGCAGGCGGTTGGTCTGCACTGGGGTCAGTGGTCGGTCGCGGCGCTCGAGGAGACTTGCGAGCCAGTCGGCCAGCCATGCCTGACCGCGGGCGTCGATTTCCGTCTGCAGCGGGTTCAGGCCCGTGGGACGTCCGGCCCGCACGGTCGAATAGCTACCCCCAAGCGCGCGGACGGCCATTTCCATGCCGGCGCGGTAGTCGAAAACGAAAAGCCGTGCGCCTGCGCGCCGGGCCATGGTCATCAGGAAAGCCGCCAGCACGGATTTGCCCGAGCCGGGGCGGCCGAGGATCAGCGTGTGGCCTCCCGTGGGTTCGCGATCCGGCGCGCCCTGTTCATGGAAGTTGAAGCGAAACCCGCTGCGCTCTGGCGTCGGGAAAAGCGTGATCGGCACGCCCCAGGGCACTTGCGCGGCCGTCTTGCCGAGCGGGGTGCGGTGGAAGGTGGCGAGATCGGCGAAGTTGTGGTTCGTGATCGCGGCCTTGCGGCTGCGCGCCCCGGTATTGCCGGGATGCTGTGCCATGAAATGCGCCCGTGCCCCGAAGGCTTCCGAGATCAGGTTGATGCCGGAGGTGGCGGAGATGTTGCGGATTTCGGCTGCGATGTCGTCGAGGGCGGCCTGAGATCGCGCATAGACCGCCACTGTCATGTGATGCTCGCCGAAGATCAGGCGTTTGGATTCCAGATCGTCCTGGGCCAGTTCCAGTTCCTGCGCCAGGCTGACAGCCCCGTCATTGGCGGCCTGCATCAGGCGAAGCTGCCGCTTGATCCGGCCTGCCATGATGTTGGCGTTGATCGGCACAAAGGAATGGGTGACTACCATATCGACGGGCAGGTTCAGCTCGTCGAGGATCAGGCTGTCGGTCTTGGCGGGGTAGTTCTTCACCGCGAAGATCGCGCCGAGCTTGTCGCCGACCGCGCCATCGGAAAGTGCGATGGTCGTGCCTCGGAAGGTGACGCGAGTATTGGCGACATCCTCGGCGATCACCCCGAGGCGCGATCGCGGGAAGAGCGGATGCTCCTCGCCGGTGTTCAGAGATCCGAGAAAGCCCAGAAGCTCGCCGCTGCTGGCGGCAAGCAGGCGCGGCTTCAGCTCATCGAAAGACGACAGCAGAAACCCAACGACCTCGTCGAGCTTGCGCAAGCGTCGGGTCGTGTCCGCTGCATGCAGGGCACGAGACGCGCCCAAGCCGAAGGGCAAACGGCTGCCGGTCTCGGGACGTTTCAGCACGGTCAGGGTCAGCGTCTTGTCGCGCAGGCCTGCCCGACCCAGATGCGCATGCCAGCGTTGGTCCACGGCGGCCGCGAACCCCTCACCCGGGATGGGCGGCAGGGTCACATCGACCGCTTTCGACACCTTGTGCAGGTAGAAGGAGAACTCGGTCCCTACCTGCGCCACGATGCCAGCCAGCAACCCTCCGATCCGGTCGAGATGCCCGTCCTCGCTCGTGGTGCTGTTTACCCCCTCGAGCCGGATGCATTGCATCAGCTCGTTGCCGCGGGTCCGGATCGTCCGGTCGGTGACAAGGCTGACGTAAGGCAGCATCATTGAGAGCCGCTTCTCGCCCTTGACCCATGCAGGCAGCGCGGTCAGCGGATCGAGCGCGTCCATCGCCTCATCGGCACCTCCATCACGGGGCATAGCTGTCGCCCCCGTGCAGCTTGCGGTTTGCCGTCGGCGGGGTTTCCTGCAAGGTGATCACCAGGACATCGAGAAAGTTCGGATCCCAGTCTGCGGCTTTCCAAAGCGCCGGCCACGCCAGCCCCGCGAACACAGCCACCACCCAGCTCTGCACCCAGAGGAACAGAAGGGTCGAGCCGAAGAGCCAGACCATGGCGTACATGATCGGTAAGCCCATCAGCTTGGGTGGCCTGAGAAGACCGATGAACACGCGGGACTGGTCAGCCATGGATAGAGCTCAGGTGGTCCAGATGGCGGCGACGATGGTGGGTGCTGCGGCGATGCCGGCGATTGCAACCACGACCCAGAGCGCCTGACGAAAGTCGAGGATGCCAAAGAGCCAGGAAAGGAACACCCCGATCAGTGCGAGCGTGCCAATCACGATCCCCAAGGGACCGGTGATCGCATCGACAATTCCTTGAAGCAGGGTCTGTACCGGCGAGAGGTCGATGCTCTGTGCAAGCGCTGGACCCGCCAGCACGATAAGGGCCATCGCGCCGAGCGCGACGATCGAAGGTCTCGATGTCATGAAAGATCTCCTCTGAGCCGCTCAAGCACGGCAGTCACACGGGCCACATGCCCTTGGGTTTCTCGAAAAGGGGGGATGCCGCCGTGGCGTGTGACCGCCTCCGGACCAGCGTTGTAGGCCGCAAGGGCCAGAGAGCCCTCGCCGAACTGGTCGAGCATCATCAGCAGGTAGCGGGCTGATCCGTCGAGGTTCTGCGCAATGTCATGTGGGTCGACGCCGAGGTCGCGGGCGGTGTCCGGCATAAGCTGGCCAAGGCCTATGGCACCGACAGGGCTACGTGCTGCGGGATTGTATGCGCTCTCGACTTCGATATTGGCCCGGTAAAGGAGCGCCCAATCAGTGACTGAAAGCCCTGCGCGACGCAGCGCACCATGCCCGGCATACCGCAGAGCCGTGGTCTCGATCGCATGGAGGATTTCGGGGGAGGCGCGGACGGCGCGCGGGGCGACCGCTGCTGCAGCCGTCACATCGCTCAGGGGATCATCACCCCCGCGGGACTGCGGCGCTGCAAAAAGAAAGAGGCGATCTGGAAGGGGCCCATTCCGGGCATCGTCGTCGCCGGTGAACGAGCGCAGGCTGCTCGTGGTCTCGGCCATGTCGATCAGTCGGCCATCAGGGCTGAACTGGAAGATGAAACCGTCGGCAAGGGCCGGGGGTGCTGAACAAACACCTGTACCCAATGCAACGACGAGCGCAAACGCGCGGTCAGTTGTCCTTGACCAGAACCGGTCCGGTCCGCGGCTCGGACGTGCGTCCGGGTGCTGCGTGGCGCTCGCGGGCACCCTCGACAAGCGGGATGCTGGCGGTCGTGCAGCCCATGTCGGCAAGGAAGCTGACAAGGCCGACGATGGTCTTGAAATCGCGCAGCTTGAGGACGCTGCGGCTGGTGACGAGCATCTTGTCGTCCCCTCCATCCGGGGCAACCGCCCGGATGACCCAGGTGCCGTACCAGCTGTTGTGGCGCTTCTCGGCGCCTTCCTTGCAGACCACCTCGATGAGATAGCCTTGGGCCAAGAGGCCGCGCAGCCCGTCTTCTGTAACCACATTCGGTGCTTCTTCTATCATGGCCTTCCCTTGGGTCCTTCTTCTGCCTGGGTGCAGTCTCGGGCCCACGGGGTCGCAACACCGCGGGCGATACAAGACAACATGAACGATAGCAAGACAATAATAACGTGTTGACGAAGTTCGCCTTGCTCCGATAACGGTGATAGCCGACAGAATGATAATCTTAAAGGCGGCAAAGGAGTTTTGCCCTGCGGTTGTTTATTGCGCGCAACGCACCGTTGCTGTTCGCGCTCCTGCTTGGAAGCATGCCGGTAGCCGCGGCTGCGGATTGCGTACCTCCCGAACGACCGTTCTTGCCTCAGTCGCGAGAAGACATTCGTGCCTATGCCGATCTGCTGCGTTCTGATTTCGAGGGCTACATCGCCGACATTCAGGAGTATTTCCGCTGTCTTGATGCCGAGCGCGCCCGCGCGTTTCAGGAGGCGCGCGAGGTCAGTGAAGACTATGGAAGACTGGTCGAGCTATTGGACTGAGCAAACGCATGGGCTTAACCGCCGTCGAGATCCTCGTAGTAGACGAGCGCGGGCATGTTGCGGCGCTGATGCACGATGCGCAGGATGACTGCCGCGCCATCCGCCGCATGGAGCCGCTTGTAGAAGATCACGTGTCGCTGGCAATTGACGGACCGCATCCCCGGGACAAAGAGACTCCTGTCCCGGCCCGCGTCGGGATCCCCGGTGATCCGCTCGAAGGCGGTGACCAACTGGCGGTAATAGACGAGCCATTGGTCCCTGCCCCATGTCTCGACGGTGTAGGTGCGTATCTCTTCGAGGTCGGACTTGGCCTGTCCGGAAAGCCGAATCGTCATGCGGGTCAGCGATCAAACGCATCCGGTTCGAAGGCTTGGGCATCGAAGTCGGCGAAGTCCCCATTTTCGGCCAGGGTGGCTGCCATCTCGAGATCGGCTTTGAGGGCGTAGAACTGCCTTGCGCCATCCTTCTCCATCAGCATCCTTACGCCGGCGCGCACGACTTCGCTCAGATTGGCGTAGGCGCCAGACTCGATCTGCGCCTGCACATATTTCTGCATCGGTTCGGTCAGGTGGACGTTTGGCATCAGACTCTCCTCATTATGCTCAATCGTATCAGATACTGACATAACTATTCAAGCTCATGTTCGATCCCAACTTAGTCCCCAAAATAGGCTCGCAGCCCCCTCCCGTCCTTCTGCCCCGGATTCCAGCCGGAGCGCCGGGCCCTACAGTTTTCCGACACTGCCCTTCCCGGGACCATGAGCGCTGCGACACGCCGTTTGACGGGCTCATGCGCTCTGTTCTTCCGTGACCGCTTTCGTGGCCGCATTGGAACGCTACATTTACATTTGGTAACAAGTGTTTGTTCGGTAAATGACGTGAAAGGGGGCCGCAATTTTGGCCGCATTCAAGACGCCACAAGAGCCCAAACCGGCGTCAGATCTTGGAAGCCGGCACGCGACACAAGCGAACAATCGCAGGTCACTATCAATCAAATTCCCTTGCTATCATTAACGTTGTTTCGTATCGCTGCACCATTATAGATGGAGTCGGCATCATGAAGCTCGTGATCCACAGCGTGGCAACAGCCACGGCACTAAGCATATCCGGACTAATGGCCTCGTCAGGTCCGGCTCAGGCCTATCAGGTGGACTGTGCAATCCTCCTCTGCCTTGCGGGCGGCTGGCCTGCCTCCGCGCCCTGCGCACATGCTAGAGCGGTCTTCATTCGGCGGATCACACCATGGCCGATCGAGCCACCCTTACAAATCTGGCGGTGTCCGATGGGTGTGTCGTTCAACGATCCCAGCCCCATGTCGCCCATGGGACGCCTTTATGACATCACGTTCCGCGATCCGCCCGAACCGCAGGAATCGACTCCGATACCCCTTGTTCGCGTCCAAGCGGACGAACAAGCCGACATCGACATCTCGGGCGACGCCTTTGACTTCGTTCGGAGCATTCGCGTGTATCACATCCAGTACCGCCAGCACGAAAACCGAGATGGCGACTGCAATCGCAGCGACTCGACGCGATTGGGGTCCTACGGCGTGCAGGGCGACTACCGATGGACAAGATCCACCGTGGGCCAGGTGCCAGCCGCATCAGGCCTGAGCATCCCAAATGGATGTGGCAGCTACTTTTACCGTTCCGTCTTCGTCGACTGGCGTGATCACGCCGGGAACTATGGTTCTGAAGAAGTTCGCTACTGACAATATCTGCGCGCGGTTTTGCCGCGCGCGCCATCTCAACCCCGCACGGGAGGCTGTGCAAAACCCCTGAAAAGGAGACGACGCCAGACCGTGAAGCCTGACGCCGTGCTAGAAAACTCCGTGAACAAGAGTTTCCTAGCGCACCGCCAAAACACCCGCAACCAGCAAAGTTGTTTTGCTGGCGAGAATGTTGTTGTCTCACGACATGGCGTCGGATCTCCAAGGAGACCTCGACCATGGAACCTACGACCGGCCTGATCCTGCGACGGATCACGCAGACAAATCTCTCTATTGCAGCGCACAAGCTGGCCACCCTCATCCTTGATGCCATCGCCTGGAAGGATGGCTACAACGGTTTGTCGCGCGGAACGGCAGCCTTCACCCTCTCTGCCCTGGCGGAGAAGATGGGTGTCTCACGACAATATCTTTCGGTTCTTTTGAGCGAACTTGAGACGTCGGAGTTGCAGCTCGAGCGGGCGAAGCCTAACGGCAAATTCGCGCCCTGGATCTTTCGGTTTTCAGCCTTCGACGAGGAGAGTGAAACCCATGATCTCGTGTCAGGTGAAGGCGACACATCACTATCTAGAGATAATAATAACAAAACTATCTTCTCAGGGCTGATCGAAATCACCGCGAGTTCGAACGTTTTCCAGACCAGTTGGGCAGAGCTAATCAAAGCAGCGAAGGCCACGTTGCCCTGCTGGAACATCGACACCCAGATCATCTGGGATCGCTTCCTCGCCTTCAACCGGTCCCGAGGCAACGGAAAGGTGCCAGCCGGCTTCCTGCTTGGCTTCATGCGCCGATGGCGAAATTCGTCGGGAACTCCAACTCGTCCCGCGGTCAAGCCGCCCGCGAGACCAATAACGGACCCCAAAGAGCGCGAATTGCTGAGACAGATGCAAGCCGCACCAACTGCGAACCGCCAGTTCCACGCGTCCGACTTGTGTCGCTTGATCGGACACGCTGCCTACGAAGCGCGTGTACTCGATGTGATCCATAAGTTTGGGTGTCAGAGGTTTTCAGCAACGTTGGCGGTGCACGGACGAGCGGTGTTGGCAGGGGAAATTTCCAGGTAGGTTCGCTTGGCAGGCGTTGGAGGCGGGAAACCCCGCTACAGGCGTCAAGATCCGATAGTGAAGTTTATGTTAAATTTCGAAGAATTCAGCGCGTAGGGACTTATTATGCAGCCTAAAGTCGACATCAAACTGCATCGGATTGTTTCATCCGAGCAGACAAATGTTGCTGACTACATTTAGATCGTTCCGTTCCTCCATTAATCGTGAAGCATCTGATGTGATGTCAATTTCCAGGCCAGAGTCCTTTTCTTGCAGAATCGCTGGCTACCCGTCACGCGCCCACGCAATTGCGGACTCGGTATCGCTGGATTCGAACCACTGCATCTCGGAGCCCGTCAATAGGTTGACCACCCGTGCGCCCCATTCCATCCATCTGCGTTCTCCGACAACCGCTATGCGACCGAAATCGTTCGCGTGGGCGGTGTCGACCTTCAGATCTTCTAGCATCGCCGAAGGCTCTTCGTAGCCCTCGAAACTTGTAAGGTCGAGAACCAGACCCGGATTATCGGTTGTTCCAAGACGCTCATGAAGCAGCGCGTGCATTTGCTTGAATTCTGTCTCCGTCAACTTGCCTTCGCAGACGAGCCCGATGACATCATCACGCTCGGTCAGCGTTTCCTTGAACATTGGTCTTCTCCTTTTCACTTGCGTTGCCGTGACCGTAGAGATCGGCGTTCTGATGAGCGCGATCCTCGTGCTCGAATTCGAGGCTGGAATGGCTGATGCCGAATTCTTCCTTCAGCCGCTCCTTGATCGCGCTCTTGATCTCTTCGATCTTCGACCATCCCTCGGCTGCCACGACGACATGACAGTCGAGCGCAGCCTCGTGCTCTTGCATTTGCCAGAGATGGACGTGGTGGACGTCGGCGACGCCTTCGACTTTCCGCATCGCTTCGACGACGGCCTCGTTGTCGATGTCCGGCGGGCTCCCGAGCATCAGGGTTCGGATTGGGCCGCCTATTTCAGTGAAAGACAGATACAGGATGTAGGTCGCGATGCCGATGGTGATGGCAGGATCGACCCAACGCATGTCGTAAAGGATGATCAGCGACCCAGCGACGATAACCGCGACCGAAGCAAGCGCATCCGAAAGGTTGTGGAGAAAAAGCGCACGGATGTTCACGCTCCCCTTCTGCATCGAATAGGTCAGCATTGCGGTCAGCGTGTCGACCACAAGCGCGATTCCACCGAGAATGACGACGGTCCACCCCATGACTTCGGGTGGATCAATCATGCGCATGCCACCTTCGTAGATCAGATAGAAGCCGATCACGATGAGGGTGGTGTAGTTGATCAGGGCCGCGACGATTTCGACCCGGCCATAGCCGAAGGTCATGCGCTCATCGGCCGGGCGGCGCGCGATCTTGCGTGCGGCAAAGGCAATGACAAGCGAGGCCATATCGGAAAAGTTGTGCAGCGCATCGGCGATCAGTGCCAGGCTGCCCGACAATATGCCCCCGACGATTTGCGCAACGGTAAGAAGCCCGTTCGCCCAGATCGCGATGGCAACCCGCCGATCGCCAGAATCCGGATCGATATGCGCGTGCCCGTGGTCATGTGGCATTGCCAGGCTCCTCATGCGCGTGTGTCGCGCGTCGGTCAGTCTTGAGGCGGTCGCTGCGGAAACCACGAACGCGCGCATTCATCCAGTGGCGTATGATATGACGGTAAAGGGCACCACGCAGCCATCCAAAGGATTGCTCATGGGAAAAATAGAAGGCGTCCGGCGTATCAAACACGCCGAAATCCTGCACGATGCCGGTTTTCTGAATGTAGGTATCTTCTCCGTTCCAGGCGACGGGAGGCGCGCCAAGGCAATCCGTGCCCGCGCCATAACCGCAGAGACTGTCCGTGTCCGAGAAAGACGTTTGCAGGACTTTGAGGAAAGCGTCATCCAGGATGAAGCCTTCAAGGTTGATCCAGGCACCTTGAAATTCGATCTCGACCCATGAGTGGAGAATTTCCTGCGGAGCAAGCGGATACACCAGCTCAGGGACAACACCGCGCTGCAAGCCTTTATGGATAGTAAACCCATGCAACCGGCAACGAATGCCGACACCACGCAGCAGCGCCATCAAGAGCGTGCCTTTGGTATTGCACTGCCCGTAGCCGTCGGAAAGCACTTCGGATGCGGGGATGTCGTCGGCTCGATTGTATCCGAACGCGATTTCATTCCGAACGAAATCATAGGCAGCTCCGATCCGATCGTATTCGGATAAGCCGCGCCAGCCGCGGGTCTCAATTAGATGCGCAAGAGGCGCGGCGTCAAAATCCAGTAGTTTGGTGGGTGCAAGTAGGGGGTCGGTCATCTGCAACGGAGTCGCTCCTCGAATCGTCTTGGAACAAACCTAATTGCTATAGTCACTATAGCTTCAACCCTTTCTTCAGAAAGAATCTCCCGCAACTATTTGCCCGTGTGAACCGCTTTGTGGTGTTCGCCATGTGCGTCGCGTAGAATATCGATACCGCCCCAGGCCGCGATCCCGGCGACAATCACGCCGACGACGAGGTCCGGCCAGTTGGTTCCTAGCCAGGCGACGAGGCCACCGGCCACGACGATACCGAGGTTCGCGGCGAAATCGTTGTAACTGAAGGTGTTGGCCGCGCGGATGTTGACGTCCGGATTTTTGAGCTTAGCGAGCAGCCAAACGCAGACTGCGTTGATAGCCGCCGCGATCAGGGCCATTGCAATCATGATCGTCCCGAGCGGATCTGACCCACCGATGTAGCGGCGCCACGCATCGTAGAGGATGCCTGCAGCGAACAGGATCAGCAGCCCGCCGGAAACGTTCGCCGCCCCGCGTTTCCATTTGGCGGATCGGGACAAAGCGAAAAGGCTGATCGCGTAGACGAAGCTGTCGGAGAGGTTATCGAGCCCGTTGGCGATCAGGGCACTTGAGTCGCCGAAGGCGCCTGTTGCGAAAAAGGCCACGGCCAAACCGATATTGAGCGCCAGAACGATCCAAAGCGTCCGTCTCTCCATTGAATCTTGTCTAGCGGCCATTTTGTGGTTCCAGCTTGTGTTGTACGACACATTAACTTCTGCGGCTGATCTGCGTTCCAGCCGGAATGTTGGCTGAATTCCTTCAGGCCCCGATTTCCTCGTGCTCGGTCAGGCATTCCGAATGGTCCCGCAACACCTCAAGCACCTTGCAATCTCCCGTCCGCCCGCCGCTGCATTCGTGAACCATGCGTTTCAGTTCCGTGCGCAGCGCCTTCAGGCGGGCCATGCGCTGCTCCACCTGTTTGAGCTGGCGACGCGCGATGGCATCAGCTTCATCACAGGGCCGATTGGGATGGTCGCTGAGGTCGAGCAGCTCGCGGATCGCATCGAGCGAGAAGCCGAGTTGCCGCGAGTGGCGGATGAAGGACAGTCGATCAAGCTGTGCATTGTCGTAGCGCCTCTGTCCGCCTTCGGTCCTGCCAGGTTCGGGCATGAGTCCGATCTGTTCGTAGTACCGGATGGTCTGCACTTTTGTGCCAGTCTTCTTTGACAGAGTACCGATCGTGAGCATTTTCGCCTCCATGAAAAAGATACAGTTTGTGTAGGTTTTGCCGTCGGAATAAACAAGTGTCGGATTCACAGACGCGTGAGTTCAAGCTATACCATGATTTCGTGCTTGAACCTCTAGCAGCTAGAGGATGTATCCGCACAGGCAATAAGAATCAAAATCAGGCGAACAGGATTGTCCCTTACATCGGCACAGAAGTTTCTTTGGGTTTTGGCAGGCGTGGCAGCGCTTGCCTTCATATGGCTTTTGCTATGGTCCGATTATCGTGCCGATAGCGCCCGAACCGACGCCGAACCGCCTTTTTTCGCTGAGTTCGAACTGACGGACCACCAGGGTATGGTTCGAACCGAGGAGGACTTTGCGGGGCGCTGGATGCTGGTTTTTTTCGGCTTTACCAACTGCCCCGACGTCTGCCCGACGACCCTATCCGAGGTCGCGGCGGTGATGGACGGTCTGGGCGACGATGCCGCCAAGGTCCAGCCGATTTTCATAACAATCGACCCTGAACGAGACACGCCCGCAGCACTCGCCGAATACGTCCCGCTGTTCGATGCGGGCTTCATCGGGCTGACCGGCACGCCGGAACAGATCGCCGCCACATCCGAGACCTTTCCGATCTTCTTCGAACGCGTCGAAGAGGCTGCGGCGCCGGATGGTTACACGATGGGCCACACGTCGCATCTGTTCCTCTTCGATCCCGACGCGGGCTTCGCCGACTCGTGGCCCTACGGCACCTCCGCCGAAGAGATCCTCGCCGATCTGGAAGAGAGGATCTGACCGACATGAACCGTATGTCCGGAGAAACAGCCCTCGGGCTGGCGTGGATCATCGCGCTCGTCGCCTCGCTTGCCGTGCTTTTCATCGGCGAGGTGCTGGGGCAGACGCCCTGTGTGCTGTGCTGGTTCCAGCGCGCCTTCATGTTCCCCTTGGCCATTGTCCTCGGGCTCGGCCTTTGGTGGCGGGACGGCCGCGTGGGGCGCTACGGCATCGCATTGGCGCTTGGCGGCGGCGCAATCGCCCTCTGGCACATGGGGCTGTACGTCGGTCTTGTTCCCGAACGCGTCCAGCCCTGCACGGCCACCGGCCCCTCTTGCACCGATGACAACCAACTGGTCGTCGGCATCCCTATCCCGCTGATGGCGCTCGCCGCCTTCGCGCTGATCGGGGCGCTGTCGGCCCTTTCATTGAAGGACACACGAACATGAATCGACGCGGCCTGATCCTGTCCGTTCTTGCCCTCGGCGCCGCCGGTTTCGGCGGAGCCACCTGGTTTGCAATCCGCCCCGGCCCAGTGGCCGAAGCGGAGCCCGTTGCTCCGGAACTTGCGGAGGCGATGATCCGCCCCTACTCGCCCATCCTCGGGCCTGCGGATGCGCCCGTCACGATCGTCGAATTCTTCGATCCGGCCTGCGAGGCCTGTCGCGCCTTTCATCCCATCGTGAAGGACATCATGGCCGAGCATGGGGAAGCTGTCCGCGTCGTGATCCGCTACACGCCCTTCCACGGCGCGGCATCCGAGGAAGCCATCCGCGTGCTCGAGGCGGCGCGCATGCAGGACGTTTACGTGCCGGTGCTCGAGGCCGTTCTGCGGGAACAGCCGAGATGGGCGTCGCACGGTGCCCCGGCGCCTGGCCTGATCCTTCAGATCGCCGCCACGGCCGGACTCGATGCCGAAGCCGCGCGCACGCAAATGCTGGCACCCGGTGTCGTGGCGATCCTTAACCAGGATCGTGCTGACGTCGAGGCCGTGGGAATTCGCCAGACGCCCACATTCTTTGTGAACGGCAAGCCGCTCGATCCATTCGGGGAGGCAGAGTTGCGTCGTCTGGTGGCCGCCGAAGTCGCTGCCGCGCAAAGCTGAATGGAAAGGGCAGGATCAGAACGATGAAAAAGTATATTTTGACTGGCACACTGGCCGCGCTTTTGACCCTTGGAGGGCTCTCGGTGCCCGCGCTGGCCGGACCCGAGGATGTTGTCGTCGAGAACGCGTGGTCCCGCGCCTCCATCGGGATGAACCGTCCCGGGGCCGCTTACATGACGATCCGCAACACTGGCGACGAGCCGGTGACGCTGATCGGCCTTACAACACCGCTCGCGATGATGCCCGAAATCCACGAGACGAAGACCAATGCCGAAGGTGTGAGCTCCATGAGCCCGGCGGGGGAGATCGTGATCGCCCCGGGCGAGAGCATCGCGCTCGAACCGGGGGGCCTGCACGCAATGCTGATGCGGCTGCAAGAACCAATGACGGAAGGGGACACTTTTCCGCTGACCCTGCTTTTCGACGACGGAGGCGAAGTGACGGTCGAGGTGCCGATCCTTGGAATCGCCGCGCGGGGGCCAGAGGACTGATGCGGCGACGGGCGATCCTGGGGTACGGCGCGGCTGGTGTCGGGGCGGTCGCCCTGATGCTCTTCGTCGGTTGGTGGCAGGTCGATGGACCCGGTGGACCGGAACCTGTCGGGCAGCGGCCTGTGGCCCTGACCGAGATGGATTTCCGTCTGACGGATCATGAGGGCAACGCGGTCGGGCCAGAAACCCTGATCGGCCGCCCGACGATGGCGTTCTTCGGCTTCACCTACTGTCCCGATGTCTGCCCGACCACGCTCTCGGACATTTCGGGATGGCTCGATGATCTGGGAGACGAGGCCGACGAGATGAACGTGGTTTTCATCACGGTCGATCCCGAGCGCGACACTGTCGAAACGATGGCCGAATATGTCGGCTACTTCCATCCGGCGATCCGCGGCTGGACGGGACCGGAAGAGCAGATAGCGCGCGTCGCGGACGGCTTCCGCGCCACCTACGAAAGGGTGCCGACGGAGAGCGGCGATTACACGATGAACCACAGCGCGAGCGTCTTCCTGTTCGCAGCCTCTGGGCGGTTCGTCACCATGATCGACTATCACGAACCCAGAGAATTCGCGGTGCCGAAAATTCGCCGCGCGCTGGAAGAAGAAACGGAGGGGGCGACATGAGGCTCAGAACTATGGCGGCTTGTGTCGCAATTGCGGGGATGGTTTTGGGAGCGGCTATCGCCCTCTCTGATTTCATGTCGAAAGAACCCGTGCCGCCGGAACTTGCCTCGGCAGGTAAATGGATGCCCCAAGGTCCTGAAGCTCCCCAAAACGTTGACATCCTCGTGACGCTGCCCGCGACGGCATGGGCAGAAGATGCACCCGACCTCGGCCCCCTGCCCCTTCTGCAGGTCGCGTTTGCCGACAGGCCCGTGCAGGCGATCGAGCCACCCCTGTCGACATGGTCGCGCAACATTGCACCTGGCGAAACGCTCGATTTCTTGCTGTCTGAAGCTGGTCTTGCGGCACCTGACAGAGCCGAAGTTGCCCTCGCGCTTGGCGCGGAATACGATCTGCGACGGCTGCGGCCGGGGCACTCGGTCACTGTTGCTTCGACCATGGACGGCAGCCCCCGCACCGTCTCACTCGCCGTCGAGGACGGGGTTCGGATCGAGGTGGTTTTCGGCGAGCAGTTGTCCACACAGGTCGTGGCTCCGGATCCGGAGATCGTAACCCTTGCCGGCGAAGCCGTGATCGACAGCTCGATCTTCGCGGCACTCGACGAAGCCGGCATACCCGCCCGTTTTTCCGTGGACCTTGCGCAGATGCTGGGTGGGACCGTGGATTTCCGCCGCGAGATGGCCGGTGGCGAAACACTAAGGCTTCTCTGGCGTGAGGCGCGGGTCGGAGAGGACAGGATCGGACAGCCCGAACTCGCCTTCGCCGCACTGGAGATCGGCGGTTCGCTTTACGAGATCGTATGGCCGGACGACGGCAGCGGTCAGGCGACGATCTACGTCGATGGCGAGGTGCTGCGCGTCTTCGCACAGCCGGTCGAGGGTGCGCGCCTCAGCTCGGTGTTCGGACGCCGCACGCATCCGGTCTTTGGCAACGTCCGGATGCACACCGGCGTCGATTTCGCAGCGGCACGTGGGACACCGGTTCAATCGACGGCACCGGGGCGGGTTAGTTTCATTGGCTGGCGCGGTGGCTATGGCCGTGTGGTCGAAATCTCGCACGGCTCCGACACCATGACGCGCTACGCGCATCTGAGCGCCGTGCCGGAAGACCTGGCACAAGGCCAACGCGTTGCGGCGGGAGATGTGATCGGCCGCGTCGGCGCGACTGGCACGGCGACAGGTCCGAACCTGCACTACGAAGTCCTCGTGGATGGGCGCCCGACTGACCCCCTCACTGACGACCGGCTCGCCGAAGCAGCCGAGAGCGAAGCGGATGATACCGCCGCGCTCTCGCGTCTGGCCGAGGCGCGCGCGCTTCTGAATGAAAACCTCGGCAGCGAGATTGCCGAAACGACAACCGAAAGGCTCTGACCCATGAAACGCATGACCCAAGCTCTGGCAATCACCCTCGCCCTGTTACCAGCGGCCCAGGTTCTCGCAGAGGCAACGGCGATCGAGGTCCGCAAGACGAACGGTTGCGGCTGTTGCCTGTCTTGGATGAACCATCTCGAAGAAAACGGGTTTGCGCCGACGGGCGAGAACATGTTCGGTGGGTCGCTGGTTCGCTTCAAGCTCGACAACGGCGTGCCGCAGCGCATGGTCTCCTGCCACACCGCGCTCATTGATGGCTACGTGATCGAAGGCCATGTCCCGGCCGGTGACATCCGCCGCCTTCTCGATGAGCGCCCGGACGCCGTCGGCCTCGCCGTTCCGGCGATGCCCTATGGTTCGCCCGGCATGGGGCCAGAAGACGACCGCGAGGCCTATGATGTCTTCCTCATCCGCAAGGACGGGTCGACGGAAGTCTTTTCGAGCTACGCCGAAGGATAATCTGGCCCGCCCATGGAAAATCTGTCTCCGATAATGCTTGGCTTTCTCGGAAGTCTCGCCGCCGGTTCGCTCACGGCAGTCGGAGCAGTTCCCGTGCTGTTTGGGCGCATCCCGTCCCGGGCCACGCGCGATCTGTCGCTCGGCTTCGCCGCCGGTGTCATGCTGTCAGCCTCGTTCTTTTCGCTGATCATCCCGGCATTGAATGCGGCAGAGCCAATGTTCGAGAACGGCGCGATGCCTGCGGCCATCGTGTGCGTCTCGATCCTTCTGGGAATGGGGGCTGTCGCCCTGATGAACGAAAAGCTGCCGCACGAGCACTTCAAGACAGGACGCGAAGGGCCCGAAGCGGCGTCTTTGCGGCGGGTCTGGCTGTTCATCATCGCAATCACGATCCACAACTTCCCCGAAGGCCTTGCGGTTGGGGTCGGCTTCGGATCCGGAGGTATGGAGGGCGGTCTGCCTCTTGCTGTCGGAATCGGGCTTCAGAATGCGCCCGAAGGATTGGCCGTCGCTGTATCTCTGCTGGGCGAGGGATATCCGAAGCTGCGCGCCTGGGGCATCGCGGCGCTGACGGGCATGGTCGAGCCGATTGGCGGCCTGCTCGGGGCCGGGATCATCACACTGTCGGAACCGCTGCTTCCATGGGGTCTGGCCTTTGCCGCGGGCGCAATGCTCTACGTTATCAGCCACGAAATCATCCCCGAAACCCATCGCAGCGGCCATCAGAACAGGGCGACGCTCGGTCTCGCAGTCGGGCTCGTTCTAATGCTGTTCCTTGATGTCTGGTTGGGATGAGGCAATGTCACTAAACAAGGTATCTCCGATGATCGGCGTCTTCGCAGCACTTGCTGCGTTCGCGATCGATCAGATCACCAAAGCCATTGTCGTTGCGAATGCCGTCACTTTAAGCGCCGGGATTCCCGTGTTTCCGGGATTCAACCTCGTCTTTTATCGTAATGACGGCGTGACTTTCGGGATGTTGGGCGGCGCGCCGTGGTGGAGCCTCATCGCTCTCGCTCTTGCCATCTGTGTTTGGCTGGGGGTTATGCTGTTTCGCGCCGACAATGCGGTGGAAACGCTTGCCTATGGCGCGATCATTGGCGGAGCCCTGGGCAATGTCATCGATCGTGTGCGGTATCGGGCTGTAACAGACTTTCTCGATTTCTACATTGGCACAACACATTGGCCTGCCTTCAACTTGGCCGATGTATTTGTCGTCAGTGGCGTGGGGCTCTTGCTCGCCGCGCCATGGATCAGCGCGCGGCGTTCGATCAAGTCGTGAAGCCGGAAATTCTGAACCGCATCGCTCTGCGCCACCGTTTGCTTTCGCGGGTGACGCTTGGTTTCGTCGCCGGGGCGCTGACCGTTCTGACTTTCCCGCCTTTCTCGATTCTCCTGCTCGTTCCCGTTGTCTATTCCGCGTTGTTTGTCGGTCTTCGCGGTCTCTCCTTCGGGCGTGCTTTTCTCGTCGGCTGGGCGTTCGGACTCGGCCAGTTCGGTTTCGGGATTTCATGGATCGCGGAGAGTTTCTACGTCGAGGCCGAGCGGTTTGGGGCGATGGCGATCCCGGCCGTCGCGGGATTGTCCGCAGGTCTCGCGATTTTCCCGGCCATTGCCGCTGTGCTCTTCGCCGAAATCGCGCGGCGCGGAGCCCTGGGCAATCTCCTGGCCTGCCTCCTGTTCGCGACCTTCTGGACCGTGGCCGAGTGGTTGCGTGGTCACGTTCTGACAGGTTTTCCGTGGATCCTCGCCAGCTACGCTCTGGTCGATTACGCCGCTTTGCGCCAGCCCGCCGCGTGGGTCGGAAGCTATGGGCTAAGCTTTCTCACCGTGTTCGTCGCGGCACTTCCCGTCGCGGCTGTCATGGCGTCCGGGCGGCAACGACTGACCATCTCGCTCATGGCGCTGGCCGGCATCGCGACGATGTGGGCCGTCGGCACACTTCGCCTCCAGTCGGATACAGAACAGCCACCCGGTGTGGAGCTGCGCATCGTCCAGGGCAACGTTCCCCAAGAGGAGAAATGGGCGCCCGAGAACCGCGAGGCAACCTTCGCGCGTTATCTTGAGCTTTCAACCCAGCCCGGCGATTTCGACGTTCTTCTCTGGCCGGAAACCGCCTTTCCGGGTTTCCTCGATGAGGATACGGAGGCACGGGCCCGCATTGCCGCAGCGCTACCAGACGGCAGAGTGCTGCTTACCGGTGTGCCGGACCGTGTACCGAGCGAGGATGGCACCCGATATTTCAACACGGTCCAGGCATTTGACGAGACCGGCGAGATCCTGACCGGATACGCGAAACACCATCTCGTGCCCTTCGGCGAATATGTGCCATTCCGCGGCTGGTTGCCCATCGAGCGGCTCACGGCGGGTCTGGGCGATTTTACGCCCGGACCGGGCCCGAGAACGCTTGCGCTTCCGGGTGTGCCGCTGGTCGCCGTGGCGATCTGCTATGAGATCATCTTCCCAGGGCATGTGGTCGACGACCTGTTCCGGCCGGACTGGATTTTCAACGCGACAAACGATGCCTGGTTTGGCACCAGCATCGGACCCGAGCAGCATCTGGCTTCCGCACGTATGCGCGCCGTAGAGGAAGGCCTTCCAGTCATCCGAGCCGCGAATACGGGCATCTCTGCGGTCATCGACGCGAGCGGAGAGATCGTTGCGCGGCTCGATACCGGCGAAACGGGCATCATCGACGCTAGCCTGCCCTCCGCGCGACCGCCGACACTCTACGCGAGCTTCGGGGACTGGATGCTGTTGGCGCTCATCTTGGCTTCGTGGAGCTGGGCAATGGCGCCAATGCGACGGCTCACTACCGCCGCATGAGAAAGACCGTCATGCAAAGATGTGGATAGGTGTCCCGTCCTTCACCATTGCATAGATGTCCTCGATCTCCCGATCCGTGACCGCGATGCAGCCAGCTGTCCAGTCGCGGACATTTGTCGGGTCGATGCCGGGGCGTGGGCCACCATGGATGAAGATGTCGCCGCCGGGGGAAAGGCCCTGCGCTTCGGCAAAGGCGATGTCGGCCTCGTTCGGATAAGAGATGCCAATCGAAAGATGGTAGGTGCTGTTGGGGTTTCGCCTGTCGATTGTGTAAACTCCTTCCGGAGTCCGGCCATCCCCCTCGAATTGTTTGTGACCCTCAGGAGCGAAACCCAGCCCGACCGGATAGGTTTGCAAGACGCGATCGGCTCCGTCGAGAACAAGCAAGCGCTGTCCCTTGTAAAGCCGAACACGGGTGACTTCGGGTCCGTCATAGCTGCGGAACTTGCTGGCACACCCGGACAGAAACGCTACCAGCCCGCCCAACAGGACGGCGCGGCGGGGAAATTGGATGGTTTTCACTGCTCGATGCCTCTTTCGTGAGGTCTGTTATGGACATTACGTTACCTTGCAAATGCTGCGTGATCAATGTCCGTGGGCAAGCGCGGCCTTTGCCATCTGTGGGCCAACCTGCTCACCGCCGGACGGCGGCGCCTTGGCCTCTTGGCTGTTCAGCAGGCGCAGGGCATTGGCCACCACCAGCAATGACACTCCTACGTCGGCTGCAATCGCGCCCCACATCGATGCCAGTCCGAACGCGGTAGCGACAACGAAAACGCCCTTGGTCGCCAAGGAAATACCGATGTTCTGATGAATGATCGACATTGTCCGGCGCGAATGACCGATCAGCCAAGGCACCTTGCCGAGATCGTCGGTCATCAGGGCTATATCCGCCGTCTCGATTGCCGCGTCCGAACCAACGGCACCCATTGCGATGGCGTAATGCGCGCGCGCCATGGCCGGGGCGTCGTTGACCCCGTCGCCGATCATGGCCACCATGTCATGCGTTTCGACCAGTTCTTCGATGGCAGTCACCTTGTCTTCGGGCAGAAGCTCGGCACGGACCTCGTCGATGCCGACCTCGGCTGCAACAGCGCGCGCTGTCCGCTCGTTATCACCGGTCAGCATGACGATGGTCTTCACACCCTGCGCGTGAAGCTGCGCCACGATGCCTTTGGCATCCGGGCGGATACGGTCGCGCAATTCCAAGATGCCGGTGACACCGGTGTCGTCGCCCACGGCAACAAGGGTGCTGCCAGCCCCTTCGATGCGGTCGCGCAAATCCTTCGGAATGGCGTCGCCGAAACCCTTCTCCTCGGCAAACCGGTCCGACCCCAGCCAGATCGACCGGCCGTCTGTGCGTCCTTCAAGTCCCCTGCCCGGAACGGTTCGGGTATCTTCCGCGGCGGATACCTTGATGCCGTCGGCTTCTGCCCGCGCAAGAATGGCGCGCGCCAAGGGATGCGAGGAACGTGCCTCCAGCCCAGCGGCGAGGGTCATCAGATCTTGCGCCGATGCTTTGCCCAGCGGATGCACCGCCGCCACCTCGGGCTCGCCCATGGTGATCGTGCCGGTCTTGTCCATGGCCAGTGCAGTGGTCTTGCCGGGTGCCTCAACATATGCACCGCCCTTGATCAGCACCCCGGCCCGCGCTGAGGCGGTGAGTGCAGCGACGATGGAGACCGGTGTCGAGATGACCAGAGCGCATGGGCAAGCGATCACCAGCAGCACGAGCGCATTGTAGAACCAATAACCCCAGGCCCCCCCGAAAATGAGCGGCGGCAGCAGGGCAATTGCAATGGCGAGAGCCATGACGATAGGCGTATAGATGCGGGCGAATTTCGCCACCCACTGCTCCACCGGCGCGCGGCGGGCATGGGCGTCGCCGACCATGCGGATAATCTTGGCCAACACGGTGTCCGAGGCGGCCTTCGTGGCGCGCACCGTCAGTGTGCCTTCGCCGTTGATCGTACCGGCATAGACTTCGTCGCCCCGTTCCTTTGGGACCAGCGCACTCTCTCCGGTGATCGGCGCCTGATCGACGGCCCCTGCCCCATCGACAACCTCACCATCCAATGGGATGCGGTCTCCGCCGCGCACGATGAAACGTGCGTTGATAGCAACCGCAGAAGCCGGAACGTCCGCTTCCGAGCCGTCATCATGAAGAACTCTTGCCGTCGGCGGCGCGAGGTCGAGCAGAGCTGAAACCGCATTCCTCGCACGCCCGACGCTCCAGCTTTCGAGGTAGAGCGAGAGCGAAAAGAAGAACGCGACTGTCGCCGCCTCGAAAAATTCGCCAAGCCCGATGGCACCGGCCACGGCGACCACCATGAGCAGGTTCATGTCGGGCGACAGCCGCCGAGCGGACGACCATGCCTTGGGTGCCACGAGCCAGACACCGAACAGGATCGCAACCGCGAACAGCCCTGCCTCGACCAGTGGCATCGGCGCTTCGCCGTGACCCGCGAAGAGGCCGAGCGCCCCGCCCATGCCGGTCTCGATGATGTGCCACAGAAATCCTGCGGCCCAGAAGCCTCCACTGAGCGCCGTAAACAGCCGCTGTCTTGCAAGATGGGCCGCCTGGTCGACCGACGCGTTCTCGGCATCCCAAGGCTTGGCGGTCATGCCGGTGCTTGCGACCAGTTCTGCAATTTCGCCGTCCGATAAACTCTTGGCGCTGTCGAGAATAGTCATCCGCCCATTGATCACGTCGAACGCGAGATGCTCGGCCCCGCCGATCTTCGGGCCGACCACCTTGTTCAGGATTGCTACCTCCTCGGCGCAATCGAGGCCGGACACCTGAAAACTGCGCCCGCCCGATGGCGCGGGCGTCGTCGGAACGATGTCGCCGCACGTTCCGGCGCCCCCGCAGCAGCTGCCGCCGCTTGTCTGGGCATCTTCGGCGTGATCGTGGTCGTGACGATGGGTGTCGGACGGCATGAATGGACCTCTGGATTCGGGTGCTTTACCATGGCATAACCCCTACAGTAGCTAGAGCTTCAAGAGCAAAATACGGTGGTATTTCAGTTTGTTTTATTGCTAGAGGATGCGGCGATCGGCTCCATCACGCCTTGAGGCATGAAAAGCCGATGCAAAGAAAAACAGACACGAAAGGAAGCTTGATGCGGGTTTTGATGCTGAAGCAAAAAATAATTGTTGCAGTGGCGCTGTCTCTTACGGCCGGGTGCGCAATCCAGCCGACTGGACCGGGCGACTCGGCAGACCGGCGGGGCAACGTTCCCGAAGCCGTGATTGCAATGGCTGCCCCGGATCAGGATGTTGCAACCGCGCGCTTGGTGCCCGAGGACGGGTGCTACTGGTACGAACACAGCGGCCCCGTTGAAACGACCTTGCTGCCGCTGCGCACGGCGAACGGCAACCCTATCTGCGTCGCGCGGGAAGTGTGACGACGACCCGCACGTCACATCAATGCGCTGAGAGTTAATTACCTCATTCAACTTCTCGCGGTAACGCTGTCCTCAGCCGAATAAAGATGTGCTGTCGATCCGATCTCGACGTTCGGATAAAGCTCGTTGATGTGTGCCATAACCATCCGCACGCAACCCGAACTCGCACGACCGCCGATGCTTCTCGGATAGGGTGTGCCGTGTATCCGAAGATAGGTGTCGCGATCACCGACATAGAGATAGAGCGCCCGTGACCCGAGAGCGTTTTCCGGCCCTGGTTCCATCCCATCGGCCCATTGTGCGTTCACGGGATCGCGTTCGATCATGTTTTGTGTTGGCGTCCAGTGCGGCCACCTGACCTTGCGCTTGATGTTATAAACACCCGGCTCGTAGAGGTTGCCCCGCGCGATCGCCACGCCGTAGCGCATCGCGGTTCCACCCTCCTCAATGTGGTAGAGATACCGCGCGACCGCATCGACATGGATGTCTCCCGGCACGAGGCCGTTTTTCGCGTCCACACGCTGAGGCAAGAAACGTGGGTGTAGTCCCCAAGGGTTTGACGTGGCCGGATCGAAGCCGGGCGGGCTGACTTGCGCGTCCCATTCAGCCTTCTGCGCCTCGGTGGGCCAGCTATCGGCAAACACAGGGTTGGCCACAGTCGCCGAAAAGAGCGCTGTTGTCGTTTGAATAAAGTGTCGTCTTGTCAGCATGTCGTACCCTTTCGGTTCCCACCGGCGATCAATGGCAAGAACGATATAAATTCTCGTCGACTAGATAGGACTTCTAGTGGCTAGAGGTTCAAGGGTAAATTTTCGTGAACGCTTGCACGCGACCCTGGTAGCACATGCTTGCCTTGCGGGCGGGTTAACGGCCAACTAGGTCAGGTCCGAATTAGCGTGGTAAAGCGGGAGTCAGGGGGCGGAGTAGGACAGATTTGCCGAATTGGTCCCCCGGTGGATCGGTTTTGGTCGAAAGATACTAGAGATATGCTCGAAAGTTGGTGACGCTTGATCAGGCGGCAGCTTGAATGTGGCGGACGCCGTCGCGGAACTCAACCCCGCTGATGACCTCTGGCAGGCGGTTCCGGCCGTCGAGCCTCCGCCATTTCTTCTGCGCCGACATCATCAGCCGGAAGGCCATGGCGAGCCCGGTCTTTCGGCTCAGGCAGCCCTTGGTTCGCCGGGTGCGGTGCCGGACGGTGGCGAAGGTGCTCTCGATCGGATTTGACGTCCGGATATGTTTCCAGTGCTCGGCCGGATAGTCGTAGAGGGTCAGCAGCGCGTCCCGGTCCTTGACCAGCTTGGCCACCGCCTTGTCCCATTTCACACCGTAGGTTTCGACGAAGAAGTTGAAGGCGACGTTGGCTTCGGCCTTTGTCCCGGCCTGCCAGATGTCGTGCAGGTGTCCTTTGGCCCTGGCCTGCGCCGATTTCGGCAGCGCGTTCAGCACGTTCATGGTCTTGTGCAGCCAGCACCGCTGCTCCTGCGTCGTGGGGAAGACTTCGCGCAGGGCCGTCCAGAAGCCGAGGGCACCGTCGCCGATCGCGAGCTTGGGATCCTGCGTGAGGCCGCGCCGCTTGAGATCGAGCAGCACCTCGCGCCAGCTCTGGGTGCTCTCGCGGAAGCCGTCGGTCATGGCCAGCAGTTCCTTCCGGCCGTATTCATCCGCCCCGACGATGACCAGAACGCATTGCTTTTCCTCGGCCATGCGCGGCTTGAAGTAGACACCGTCGGCCCAGATGTAGAGGAACCGCCGGGTTCCGAGGTCGCGCTTCTCCCAAGCCTCGTATTCGGACCACCAGTTGGCTTTCAGGCGGGTGACGGTCTTGGCCGACAGGCCCTTGGCGTCCGGCCCCAGAAGGGCGGCCAGCGCCTCGCCGAAATCGCCGGTGGAGACCCCCTTGAGGTAGAGCCAGGGCAGCAGTTCCTCGACCGATTTGGCCTTGCGCAGGTAGCGCGGCAGGATGCTGGGCGTGAAGGAGATCCTCTCCGTTCCCGGCTTGCGATCCCGCACCCGCGGCACCTTCACGGCGACCGGACCGATCCCGGTCAGGATTTCGCGCTCCGGCAAATGTCCGTGCCGCACCAGCCTGGCCCGGCCGTCATCGAGCCTTTCCTCAGCGAACGCGGCGAGGAGCGTTGCCAGCTCGGCCTCAACCGC